>CAZXRL010000160.1:0-6048 GCA_964643275.1 uncultured Candidatus Brevefilum sp. | reverse complement strand
TAGCTGGTTCCAGCGATGGTAATTTCACCCGTCTCTGCGATTACGGCCGAAGACGCAATCTCATCCCACCCAAAAGTAGCAGACTCAGACCCCTCGCTTGAGAAGGTGATCTCATCGATCAATGAAAAGCCTTGGACGTAGAGGATCTGACCAAGATCTACCACTGAGGCGTCATCGAAGATCTTGTCGAGGTAAAAACCGACTTCTTCCTGGGTGAACCCGCCAGATGGTGAACCATTGGTGTAAACTTCAATCTGCCAGCTTTTGGTCTGGCAGGCGGCCAATCCAAAAATAAAGGCAATGATGAGAATAAAGAAAGATAATTTTTTCATTTTTTTAACTCAATTCGATTCAATCGCGATAATGTCAGCTGGCCAGACGCTGCGACCTCTGGCGGGCAGGATCAAAATCACCTGTCCACGAACGATGGCAATGACCGCCCCTTCAATTTCATCTCCAGTGAGCTCAGTAAAGTCACCACCTGCCAGGGTAACCTTGACAGAGTCTGGATTTTGGTTTTCCAGCAAAGGCAACAACAGGGCACCTTCCGCCCTATTTGCAATGAGGGCATGGCTTGTGTTCCCCTCCTCATCGAGGAGCATGACATCCGATCCTTCGACAGTCAGACGGACTGTGTCCCCTGTCAGCAACCGGCCAATGGATGTTGCTTGACCGTCAATCAGGAGGGGCCTTTCCTCGCTTATGACAATGATTTGTTTGATTCCTTTAAGCCAGGTTGAGACATGGACTGTTTCCGTAACGAACCGGACCCCATCAAGATAGGGCACGAGCAAGGCTGTCTCATCGATATATTGTGACTCAATCGTCGTCAGGCCGCCGTCATTGGTGGTGAACGTTACCGAAGCCACATTATCAACCTCATATTGAGTAAAAAGATCCATCAATTGAACATGCGTTCCAGTGGTTTCCTGATACGGGATGACCGTATTGATACGAATGAATGCAGGGTCAGGTACATCACCGGTTAATTCCACAACTTCATAGAACCGGATGCCTGAAAGCTCGACTGCGCCGTGGTCATCATGGCAGGTGTCACAGGTATGGTGATCTGCACCCCGGTGGCATTCACTGCATTCATTCATCACCTGTCCCTGTTCCCACAGGGTATCAAGCCCATAATTCTGGAGCAAGGCTACGGGCATGGGTTTTGTCGCGATAATGGCCCAAATTAGGATGCTTATAACCAGGATTAAGGCAATGGATAACAAGAGTATCCAGCGGTTGTTTTTCTTTGGCACAGTTAAATTCCTCCAAAATTGATCAACAGAAAAATTCCGGCAAGGGCCATCATTGACAGATTAAAGGACAGGTCTAATGGCGTGGGGGCAGATCTCTGCCGGAAGGTCCGCTCCGGGAATTGACCAAACCCCCTGCCTTCCATGCTGAAGACAAGTTTGTCTGCCCTGCGAAGGGCGCTGATCAGCAAGGGCGTGATGAATTGCGTGGTTAACAGCACCCAGCGTTTCAGACCTCCCCGGTCATACCGGATCCCGCGGACGAGCTGGGCGCGATAGATGGTGCTTCCTTCGTCTTCGAGTATGGGGGCGAGTCGAAGAGCCGTGACCAGCATAAACCCGTACCGGTAGGGGAGTCCGAGTTTCATCAGGGCATATGCCAGGTCGCTGGGGTTGGTGGACAGAATGAAGAGATAACTGAGAATTATGATGGACAGAAAGCGCCCGGCAATCCGCAGCCCCATGTCGACTCCGCTGTCGGTCACTCTGAAGAAGTTTAAACCAGGATCGAACAGTGTTGTCCCGCTTTTCTCAAATAAGATATACAGGGCAAACAGGAAAAAACCTGTCAGGCAGGCGAGGCGTGTTCCTCTAACCCGCCAGATGTCCGGAAAAAGAATCGTCACGGCAAGCAGACAGAGCAAAGCGAAAATTGCCAGGATAACACCCTCGGTGAAAATGAAAACAAGGATAGAGCCAAGGAGCAGCCACGCTAATTTCGTGAGCGGATAAAGCCTGTGAAGGAAGGTTTGCCCCGGGCAGTAGACCAGTTTACGCGCCATGTCGGACTGACCTTTCTACGGGTGCAAACGCGCTGAACCCCGAGGCTTTGATCTTGGTAAACGAATCGCTGGCTGGGCCATCTGCCAGCAAACTGCCATTGGATAAAAAGACAACTCGGTTACAGTATGCCTGGGTCAATTCAGCGTGGTGATTGACCAGTACAACAGTCCTGCCATCGAGTGTGTAATCTGCCAGAAGATCCATCCAGATATGGGCATTTGCCATGTCCTGCCCGATCAGGAACTCGTCAATCAGAAGCAGCCGGGGGTCGTGCAGGATGGCGGCGATCAAATTCAGACGCCGCTTTTCGCCGTAACTTAACCGTTGAGGATGCAGCTCCAGTTTTTCAGAGAGTCCGAGTTTGTCCAGCCAGCACCTGGCTTCAGCTTTTTTCTCTTCGGTCAATCGGTCAAGGTTCCTCAGGGTCAGAATAACCTCGTCCCAAACGGTGTGGGTGAAAATTTGGTGGTCGGGGTTTTGGAAGATGAACCCGATCTCAGTGACAAGCGCGGATATCCTTGTTTTTTCAAGGTCTGACCCGAACACGCGTCGGTTACCGCTGACACTGGCATGGAAGCCCATCAGGGATAGCAGCAGGGAAGACTTGCCGCTTCCGTTTGGGCCCATCAGGCTGATAAACTCGCCATCGAAGAGCTTTAAATTGATGTCTGACAGAATGGTTTTCCCGCTGATAGTCAAGGACAGATTCTCCAATTCAACAATAGGTGCAGTTGTGGGATTGTCTCCAGATTTAAGGGATGGTGTTTTTCCATGAGGTGGCGGCAGGCAAAGGTAGTCATCAAAGGCTGAGATTGAATCAATTGGGAGCAGTTCCCCGTTTTCCATCACGATCAGCACCGGATCGAAAGCAGCGAGCTGGGCCAGCTTATGTTCAATGATGATCACGGTGATATCCAGGTTCTGGCGCATGGCGTGGAGAGTCTCGAAAACGGTCTCTGTTGCCAGCGGGTCGAGGTTGGAGGTCGGCTCATCCAGGATGAGGACATCAGGCGAGAGGGCAAGCATTGAGGCAATGGCGACTTTTTGCTGTTCGCCCCCGGATAACCCGGCCAATTCCCGATCTAGTAGATCCATTCCTCTGACAGCGGATAGAGCGTCCTCGATCCGGCGTTCAATCTCCTGCGGATCAACACAGCGGTTCTCCAGCCCGAAAGCGATTTCGTCCTTTACCGTGAGCGTGCAGAACTGGTCTTCAGGGTTCTGCTGGACATAGGCCACTTTTTCACTTGCCGCATAAAGCGGGACCCGGCCCATGGAAATGTCATTGACAATGATCTCACCTGAAAATTTTGGTTGTTCGTCCTGAAATAGAAAACCGGCCAGCGCCTTACCCAGGGTGGATTTTCCGCAACCTGATTTCCCCGTCACGACGACAAAGCTGCCACGGTCTATTGACAGGGAAATATCCCTGAGAGCGGGTTTGTCAGAGCCTGGATAGGTGTATGAAAAGGAGCGGACCTCAACAAATGCCATTGTCTAGTGAATGTCGATTTGGGTTAAAGGGAAAAGAAGGACATGACCGGACATGTCGCCAAGAGCAAACGAGAGCCCTGCTTCTTCAATCACGGTGAAAATGCGGATCTGATCGTTGTCAGCGAGATCAGACCAGGGGAGAGATTCTGTTTGGGTGTCGTTGCTGAAAACGATGGTCGTTGGGATATCGCCAGCCAAGCCCTCGTCAAGGACCTTCCAGACCGGGACTCCCTGCAGTTTCTGCGATCCATCAGGCAGCGCGACCTGGGTGCTGTCCATATCTGATACCCACTCGTCCGGGTCAAAGTTCAGCATCTCACCGGCCGGGTACTGGATCCGCAGTCCTTTTGAGGCGATCACCGCAAGCCGGGAGATATTCCTGACCCAGGCTTTACTGCTGACAGAGCCAACCAGGTCAAACGAAGCATTCTTACCTTGGCCGCTGTAAACCAGGAGGATATTCTCATTGGTGTTGAGTTCCTCAAAACTGATCAGAAATGCATACCCATCCACGGCTTCAATCAGAACCAGATCCGCATCTGGTGAAGGACCTGCTTCTGAAATCACTTCGATCAGTGGATAACCGACATATTCCGTCATCACCCCTTTGTATTCCATCTGCTGGGTCACTGTTTCTATGGACGTGGTGCGGGTTGAAAAGGCGTATGGTTGGGAAACTTCACCGCTGATGGTAATTTCCTGGGGACTCTGCAAATGAATCCGCAGGAAAATTGTCAATATAATTGCCAGGACAAAAACACCGGCAAGAATATACCATCCAATTCTTCTGGAATTTACAGCCGGCTCGGCTGACTTAACAATCCCGGCTTTGGATAAGGCCTTGATCAGTAAGAAAGGGACAAATCCGGAAAAGACCAGGCCTGAAACCAGTGCCACAAAAAAGAGGATCACGATCGCTGTGGCGGCCAGGATATTGGCCGGCAGGGTGGCGAAAAGCTGGAATACCAGCACGTTGGATCCGGTCGCGAGACCACCAGCAATAAGATAGGGAAAAAGCGAGCGTTTGTTCCTGAAGATGAGAAAGCCAAAATCCACCAGCAACCCGGCAACCAGGTTGATCAACAGGATGATGAGGCCATGGGTGTTGCCGCTCATCAATTCTACGGCGCCTTTGAGTGCGCCGGTGATCACACCTGTACCGGGTTTGCCGGTGATGGCAATCGCAAGGACGATCCAGACCACATGCAGGCCGGCAACCCACTGCGTCGCGCCGGGAAACCCCAGGACCGCATGGACGGCATCGCCAAGCGCGTTGATATAGGTGCTGGCGATGCCGCCGAGAGCGACCAGAACAGCCATGATCAACAGGTCCCGGGTTGGGAAAGTGTATTTTTGTGTTACGGTTTCATGTTCTGACACTGAAAACGCTCCTTTGGATTAGGAAAGGAGCGCGGTGTGTATACGCGGGAATTTACAACCCTACGCGTTAACCGACCCATCTCCTTTCCAAATACGGGAGGCAAGGACGTTTCCCTCCTTACCCTATCGGCCGGGACACCATGGCAAGGCGGTAGGTGTCAGGGTTCGAAGATGTGATGGATTATTTAACTGTCACAAGTTTAACATAATGTCGGTGATGTAGAAAGTGATATTCCTCATTCTCTTGTAACATTCTGATTCAGCCAAGATGATTTGTTGAGGTTTCCTGTGGCAGGCGCACCCGTGAAATCGTTATTTCTGAAAATGCAGTTTTATATTATTGTGTGGTCAAAGAGGGTTAGGATTCTGTTTTTTGTATGATTGCTTTGATATTTTTGGAGACGCCAGCCGGACATTGATCGAGCCCTAAATATCTCACTTTGCGCTTAAGATCTTCCGGGAAGAACGCCTGATCCGTTTGATCGATCAGCAATTGGGTTTCCATCTCACTGAAGAAAATTCCCCTGCTTTTCTTATCCCTGAAATCCCGATTCATTGGACAGTGCAGCTGGCAAATAATGCAACCATATAAACTGTGATGAACTGAAATCGGCATCCATGCGGGGAAGGGCTCCCCCGTCTCATTGAAATTTGACAGGCATCTTTCATTATCAATTATGAAAGAGTCGGCTTTTATCGCCTGGGTCGGGCATTTCTCCTGGCAGATTGTGCAGTGATGACACTCGCGTGCAAGAGCAACGGGTTTAAGGGTATTTATGTCCGGTTCAAGATTCGTAAAAAAGGCGGTGTAGGAAAAACAGCTCCCCATTCCTTTGATATAGGTAATATTGTTCCTGCCATATTCAGCCAAACCGGACTGTACAGCTATTCGTTTTAAAGGCAAATTGCGTGCTTCAATATATCGGAATCCATTGGTTCTTGATTCCTGATCAAGCAATTTCCCGACTGAATCAAAATCGGGACTTACCAGAGAAACGCATTTATATTCCTTTGATTCATACATGAACCGAATGTCTGCGTAGATCGGATGGGGGATTGCGATGAGCAATAATGATTTTATTGTAAAGTCAGACGTGGGTAGATTGAAATCATACAGGTCATTGATGATCCATTT
>CAZXRL010000159.1:0-6125 GCA_964643275.1 uncultured Candidatus Brevefilum sp. | reverse complement strand
GGTTTGAGAAAGTCAAGGATGCGTTACACGGAGATTGAAGTCAAAGGGATATTGAATCAGGTTCAGGGAGAGGACGATTGGTTCGGCCTGACCTATAACCTGAATCTGTATCGGGGGTGTGAACACCAATGTATCTACTGTGACACCCGCAGCACCTGTTATCAGATCGAAAACTTCAATGAGGAAGTGCTGGTCAAGATCAATGCGCTGGAATTGCTGGAGGATGCCCTGCCTCGCAAACGCAAGGTGGGGATCATCGGTTTCGGTTCAATGAACGATCCCTATACTTTTGCTGAAAGGCAGTATGGACTGACGTGGAAAGCGCTGGAAATTGTGGCCAGGCATCGGTTCCCGGCCCATATCATCACCAAGTCGGATCTGGTCTTGAAGGACCTGGATATATTAAGAAGGATTAACCGGGTGAAGGCCAGGGTGAGTTTCACCGTCACCACTACCGATGACGCCCTGGCCCGGGTGCTTGAACCCGCTGCGCCTTCGCCGAGCCGCAGATTGGCCGCCATGGCGGCGCTGGCGGAAGCGGGAATCGAGACCGGTGTCGTGATGATGCCGATCCTGCCGTTTATCGAGGACAGCCTGGAAAATATCCACGCTGTTGTGAATGCGGCGGCTGCTCACCAGGCTGACTATGTGATTCCATCTTTTGGGATGACGATTCGGGAAGGCCAGCGCGAGCACTTCTATCAAAAGCTGGATGAGTATTTTCCAGGGATGCGCCAGGACTATGAGCGCACTTTTGGACTCAGTTATCACTGCCCGGCGCGTAATCATACGTATCTGGCGGAAATCTTTTATCAGGCCTGCAAGGAGCTTGGGCTGGGGACACGGGTATCGGGTTATCCTCCCAAAGAAGAAGCCCAGCAGCTTGGGTTGTTCTAGTCCCTGGGAGTAAGGACCCGGTCATCCACCCGGCTGATCAATGCAGCTGCTATGACCCAGACTCCGCAAAACAGAAATGCGCCTAATAACCAGCGGTCGGCAATTACACCGATCAGCAGCCCCATTGCCGCGGTATAGCCGCCGGAGAGCATACTGATCAGCGAAAGGACGGTTGCCCGATGGTGGGATGCAATCTGGCGGTTGTGGTAATCCGAAAAGAGGGGGAGTTTCATGGCATCAAGCCCGCGAAACAGGGCAATCCCCGCTATACCCAGCCAGGGCATCCGATTGATGAAAAATAGTAAATAGATCAGACCGGGGCCCAGGGTGGCGATCAGCAGACTCCAGCGCGGCCCAAGGCGCACCTCAATTTTGTGGATGTTCCGGGCTGCGAAAAAGGCGACCAGGCTGGCCAGGGCGAGGGTTGGCCCAAAAAGAAAATCCGGGACATTGATCTGCTGGAAATAGGGCTGGTAGAGGGTGGACAGGTAATCCCAAAAGGCGATCGATAGGATACTCAATACAACCAGGCTCTGCAAAGTTTTGTTCTTCTTGAGAAGCGAGATGCCCTCTCTTAATAGCTGAAGCGGGTTTACGGATTCCTCGGGTGTCCCATCCGGGTTATGTTCCGGTTTGAGGGTCAGCGTGACCAGAAAACCCAACCCGACTGCGATCACTGTCGCTATGATGGCAAGGGTGATATTGGTCTGGCTGGCCTGGCGGACCAGCAATCCGCTGAGCCCGAAAGACAGGATGAAACCTAAATAGCCGGCGCCGGTAAACCTCCCCATCACTTTGTTCATCTCTCCTTCTCGTCCCTGCGCTTTGAGATCGTCGTAGATCAGGGCTTCCAGCGCGCCGGAGCTGAAGGCAAAGCCTATCCCCGCGATGATGGCGTCTACAACCAGCAGCCAGTAATTGGTGATAAAGAGGAACAGCAATTCGCCGACAAATTGAAGGAAGATGGCGATCTGGACGGAACGGCGGCGTCCCCAGCGGTCTGCAAGCAAACCGGTGGGGACTTCCGCGAGGAACATCGTGAACACAGCAACCCCCCACATGCTGTTGATCTGGACGAAGCTGAACCCGCGGCCTCGAAAATACAACGTCATGTAGGGGATGTAGAAATATAAGGTGGTCAGGAATTTGACCAGGACAAGCCGGGAGATGTTATCCCATCGGTTAGTGTGTAGTTTTGGCGGCATGTCGATCTCGCAAAGGCTTTTGGTTTTTTGAAACTTCAATTATAGGCGAGATTGACATGCTCCGCCATTGAAACAACAAGATAAATGGTCAGGATTTAATTTCGATGCTCGCGTGTCTGCCTTTGATAAAACCCTTGTAGAGGTATTGGATCGATTCAACAACCATGCCGAAGATTGCCAGCCCCAGAAGGACATTTAAGCCCGTATTCAGTCCCCGGCTGAGTTGTTCAGCTGTGATTGACAGATCGAAGTTCAGTCTCTGCCAGGCGCTTTCGGTCACGGTGATGATGGACGGCCCGCTGATGATGGCGATGGTGACGGCGATCTTGAAGGCATTGATCATGACTTTTAAAATTGTGGCCAACTTATCCCAGAATCCTTTGCGGATCTGGTAAAGGTTCAGGGCAATGTCGAATGTGACATAAGCCGTAATCCAGGGGATATAAGGCCTGAAGTTATCGTTCAATATGGGTTCCGATATCCATCCTGTGTCACCGAAATAATAGATCCCGATCCGATTCAAGAAGAAATTGATCAGTGCAATGAAGATCAAAGAGAGGGTGATCTCAATCGCCAGCCCGGCAAGATTTATCCGCTCTTTGTCTTCTGCCTGGCGAAGGTCAACAGGATGCCATTCCTGGTCGAGTTCAACCGTCCATTGCTCCGATGCCGTCCTTTCAATGCCCGCGAAGACGAGGGTCACAATGCCAAAGGCACTGAACAGGCTGCTGAAGAGGCCGCCAATGATCTGCAGGATGGCATCAAAGGCGCCGGCATCAAAACCGGTTTTACCTGCCACCGAGACAATCAACCCCAGCACATTCAACGCTGCAACGATGATCAGTACGATCTTCAGAACCATGAGATAGGTGGGGTAGATGCGCGGCCCGATCAGGTAGCTTTGGGTGCCATATTGACGGGCGACCTTCCGGGGCGGACCGAATTCCATCAGAACGGATTCTATGAGAGCATCCTCTGGAGCTTGCTCAGGATCCGGATTGCGGTCTTCAATCATATCCATTAAGGCTGACCGGATCTCGTTCAGGATATCCTCCCGGTTACGGGGCGGCAGCCGATGCCGGATGTCATTAAGGTACAAATCAATTAATTTCATTTTCTTTCTCCTTCTCATTTGTTAATAGATCATCCACGGTTGTTTTGATGCGAGTCCATTCGGTGCGCATTTCCTGTAGCACTTTTTTCCCGAATTGGCTCAGCATGTAGTAACGGCGGGGGCGTGATGCCTCAACGCGCCAGTCACTCTCAAGTAATTTTTGTTCTTCGAGCCTGCGCAGGAGGGGGTAGAGCGTCCCCTGGTCGACCTGCATTCCACGGTGTTCCAGGCGCTTCATCAGCGAGTAGCCATATTGTTCTTCGTGCAGCTGGCTGAGCACTGCCAGGGTGATCACGCCCCGGCGCAGCTCCTGGACCAGGCTCCGGGTTTGTTCTGACAGGGTGTCATCATTCATAATGAGTAGCCTTTCATAATGTAATAGCCTTTATCATGATAAACATTATAGTATGTAACACATAGTATGTCAAGAGGAATATTTATTGAGTTGTGCGTGCCGAACCCTAAATTGATTATCTCGTGTAAAGTTTGATGTTAAAATGGGGATATGGAAAACACGATCTATTTTGGCGATAACCTTGAAGTATTACAGATACTGGATGATGGCAGTGTGGATTTGATCTACATCGATCCACCCTTCAACACCGGTAAGCGCCAATCGCGCACCCAAATCCAAGTGGCAAAGGACGAAAATGGCGACCGGGTGGGGTTTGGCGGCAACCGCTATCACACACAGGTGATCGGTGAGCAGGCTTATCGGGATCGTTTTGGTGATTACCTGGGGTTTTTGGAACCCCGTCTTCAGGAAGCCTACCGAATATTGAGCACCGCCGGAAGTCTTTATTTCCATATTGACTACCGGGAAGTACATTATTGCAAGATCATGTTGGATGAGATCTTTGGACGAGACTCATTTATTAACGAGATCATCTGGGCGTATGATTTTGGCGGTAGGTCAAAAACCCGCTGGCCAGCCAAACATGATAACATTCTTTTTTATGTCAAAGACCCCAGCCGGTACACCTTCAACCGCGAAGAAGTGGACCGAATCCCTTATATGGCACCCGGCCTGGTGGGGAAGGAGAAAGCCGCCCGGGGTAAATTCCCGACAGACACCTGGTGGCATACAATTGTGGGCACGAACAGCAAGGAAAAGACGGGCTATCCCACCCAAAAACCCGAAGGTGTGCTGCGGCGGATTATTGGCGCATCCTCCCTTCCGGGAGACCTGGTGCTTGATTTCTTTGCCGGCAGCGGCACGGTTGGGGCAGTATGTCTGGCAATGGAACGGAAATTCATCCTCGTGGACAATAACCCTCAGGCAATTGCTGTGATGGAAAAAAGGTTTGAGGGGGAAGGCTCAATTCAGTGGATCAGAAACCCGGCTCAGTCCGCATCATAAAAAACCGGATGGCGGCGGAGCCGCCAGGCAATTTCACGGTTTAGTTGGGATGGCTGACCATCCTGCTGAGCGTTGTCCTCGGTTTCTATCCCGCTGAAGTTGATGAGCTGTTCGATCAGGGCGTCGGCCATCCGCTGAAGATCTCCCTGGAAGGCAGTCCATGCCAAAAGGATGCAGGCATGGGGAGAGGAGGACGACAGGATCATTCCAGGGCGACCTGCGCTGGCGGCTTCTCTGGGCGTTCCTCCCTGGGTGAGGTGCTGCACAAGGCCAATATTCAACGCCCGGGCGTTGGTGATGGTTTCGGCGATCATATAGCTGCAATCCGCCAGGTCGGTTTCCAGGTCAAGGTGTGAAAAGACCTCAAGCTCATCCGGCGCAGCGAGGAAGGTTTCGATTTTGCCGACCTTCAGGCTCAGGGGAGAAAGACGCTGATCAAGGGCCTGTTTTAATTCATCCGAAAAACATTCGATTGTCCTGGCATCGTTAAAGACTTCGTCTTCAGCCGCGATCCAGAGATTCAGGTCCAGCGCTTGCAAATCGAGCGCGCGCCCGGCCCGCAGGATGACCTGGACTTCTTCAAGGGCCGCGCCGGAACGGGTATCAAAGGCGAAACGGTATTGGCCGGGCAGGAGGGCAAGCCGATTATCCCTGGGGAAAAAGAAGCAGACCTCCCCATGATTGCCAACGACCAGCTCGTCTGAGATCTCACTCTCCAATAGGGTTGTGTCCGGATCATAATGATAGAGCTGCCGGTTACCGGGGCCCTGCAGGGCCGTCAAAAGGACGTCGTCTTCGACATCCATGGATCGGGCAGCCAGCAAGAGGGAAACATCCCCCTTTTCAATCTGGAGGATGAAATCTTCATCCGGATTGACTTCAGGGAAGACTTCGATTGTCAAATCAGGGTGTTCGTTTTTTTCGACCTTGACGTCGTCCGGCTTGAACCGGGGATAGAAGCGGATCTGCGATTTCACGGCATTGAAGATCGCTTGCCCTTGCTGCTGCCAGTGTTCCAACGAAGCGATAACGAGGATGAAAAAGAACTGGTTGGGATAGGGCGAGCAGATTAAGGCTTGTCCTCGCCCTTCCTCCTCAGCGTAATTGAAATGGATCTCATTCAGGAACCCGGTAAGATTGCCAAGGGTTTCCGTGCCTGCTTCAAAGAGGTCGTATGTATCGAAGTTTTCCATGAATTCGGCAGCCAGCTCATCGTTCAATTCCGCAATGGATGTTTTTTCATCCAGAGTGCCGCCCACCAGGCTGATCTCAAGGTTGCCGTCCTCGGAATACATGTAGACCGAGCCGTCAATTTCAAGTTCATAATCCGTGATGGGTCGGAAAGAGAAGCCCGCCTCTTCCAATTCGATCTCTTCTCCAAACTGGAAGGAGGGGATGATGCCATTCGTTTCGGATGAGGGTACTGTCTCTGTCATGGTGACCTGCTTGATTGGAAAGGTGTTGGGACAGGTTTCATTTTACACCAGAAAGGGACTTTCAGCGTGCCGCCGGATGGGGATTTGGCGACAAAGTAAGTTTTTTCGTTTAT
>CAZXRL010000158.1:0-6188 GCA_964643275.1 uncultured Candidatus Brevefilum sp. | reverse complement strand
TGGGATGCGGCATGGTCCACCCGGTGGTGCTTGAATATGGCGGGTACGACCCTCGGGTCTATTCGGGCTTCGCCGCCGGCATGGGCATTGACCGCAGTACCCTTATGCGCTATCGCATTGACGACATCCGCCATTTCAGGAATAACGATATCCGGTTTTTGAGGCAGTTTTAGAATGGTGAATGGTGAATAGTGAATGGAAAATAGTGAGTAGGGGAAGGTTGCGATGCCGTTTGAAGGGTTGAATCGTTTGCAGGTTTATCAGGAAGCACAAAGATTGGCGTTCTTTACGTATCAAAATGTTGTGAAAGTTCTTCCTCCTGAGGAGAGATATGGCTTAAGCTCTCAGATCAGAAGGGCGGTGGCCAGTGTCCCTGCGAATATTGCTGAGGGCTATGGGCGGTATTACTATCAGGAGACTATCCGATTCTGTTACCTGGCTAGAGGATCGTTGATGGAGTTGTCCAGCCATTTTGATCTTGCTCAAACACAAGATTTTATTTCAAATGATATTTACCGGCAACTCGAGGAATTGATGGATTCTTTGTTGAAACTCATTCACGGCTATATCAAATATCTAAAACAAAGCAAACGCGGCTTGAATGAGCCTGGATCTCCCTCCATCTCTGAGGCAAAGGCTGGCTATCCTCCAGAGGGAAGAGACATATCGGAGGACATCTTTTGATATTTTATTCCATTCACCATTCACTATTTACCATTCACTTTGACACATTACTATTGACTCTGTAATTAAACCATTATCACGAGGATTAACCCATGAAAGTACCATTGACCTGGTTGCAGGATTATGTTGACATCAAAGAGCTGGGGATTGAGGAGCTGGCCAAGACCATGACCATGGTTGGGCTTGAGGTGGAAGAGATCCGCCTGGTCGGTCTGCCGATGCCCCCCGGTGAGAAGCACGAATTTAAATACGCCGGCCTCTCCTGGCCGGCGGAACAATTTATCGTCGCCCAGGTGGACGAAGTCATGCCGCATCCCAACGCGGACCGGCTTGTGCTCTGCCGCCTGAATGACGGTCAGGAGGAGTTCATTGTCCTGACCGGTGCGCCCAATCTCTTTGATTATAAAGGCAAAGGCGAACTGGATCACCCCCTTAAGGTGGCTTATGCCCGGGAAGGCGCGACGCTTTATGACGGCCATGAGCCCGGACACAAGCTCACCACCCTCAAGCGGATGAAGATCCGCGGGGTGGAATCCTTCTCGATGATCTGCTCTGAAAAGGAGCTGGGCATTTCCGATGCTCACGAAGGCGTGATCATCCTTGATCATGATGCACCCACCGGTATGCCGCTGGCGGATTATATGGGGGACGCTGTCTTTGACGTGGATACCTTGCCCAATATGGTGCGGGATGCCAGCGTGCTGGGCATGGCGCGGGAGATCGCGGCGGCAACGGGTAAACCATTGCATTATCCTGACGATACTTTGGAAATGACCGGGCCGGCGATTGCGGGCCGTGCAGCGGTTGAGATCCACGACCCGGAACTTAACCCGCGCTTTGTGCTTGGCCTGATCGAGAACATCACCCTCCAGCCCAGTCCCTACTGGGCGCGGCGGCGGCTCAACCTGGCTGGGATGCGGCCCATCAACTGTATTGTGGACGCCACCAACTATGTCATGCTTGAGCTGGGCCAGCCTCTGCATGCTTTTGATCATGATATCCTTGTCGAGCGCGCAGGCGGCAAAACTCCCACGATCATCACCCGCACGGCCGAAGAAGGTGAACGCTTGACCACGCTGGATGGCGTTGAACACCGGCTTGACCGTGAAATGGAACTGGTCACCGACACTGCCGGTGCGTTGTCTCTGGCGGGGGTGATGGGCGGCGAGGAAAGCGAAGTTAATGAGGAAACGACCAGCATCCTGCTAGAAGGTGCGTCGTGGAATTTCATCAATGTCCGCAAGACCATCAGCAAACTCAAGATCAACTCGGAAGCCGCCTATCGTTTCAGCCGCGGCGTACATCCTGCGCTTGCCGAGTCTGGTGTGCGGCTCTGTCTCAAGCGGATGCAGGCGTGGGGCGGCGGGATCATTGCCCAGGGTTTGCTGGATAACTATCCCAACCCGCCAGAGGACCCGACGATTGAGCTTTCAGGTGAGTGGGTCAATGCCAGCCTGGGAACGGAAATCAGTGCGGAGGAGATTGCTGAGATCCTGACCCGGCTGGAGTTTGAGTGTAAGGTGGATGGGGATACGATCACGGCCAAAACCCCGCCGCACCGGCTTGACATCAATAGCGGCATCATCGGCAGGGCGGACCTGCTGGAAGAGATCAGCCGGATCTATGGGTTTGACAGGATCCCGTCCCGGCCTTTGAACCAGCCCCTCCCCCCCCAGGATGCAGGGCAGGAGCTCGCAATGGAAGACACCCTCCGGGACCTGCTGGTCAGCCTAGGTCTTCAGGAGTTGATTGCTTACCGGATGACGTCGCCTGAACGTGAGGCCCGGCGTTACCCGCCGGAATATGACGGACCTTATGAGGAATACCTGGAAATCCAGAACCCGATCACGGTTGAACGCCGGGTGATGCGGCGCAGTATCCTGGCGACACTGCTGGAGATCATGGCCTATAACAGCGGTCTCAGCCCCCGGCTGGCCCTGTTTGAGATCGGCCCGGTCTTTCACCCGGTTGAGAGGCGGCAGTTGCCGGATGAGTTGATGATGCTCTCCATTGGCCTGACCGGTTTACGTAGCTCCCCCTCCTGGCAGGACGGGAACCCTGACCTGGTGAACTTTTATGACCTGAAAGGGGTCGTGGAAGGCATGCTGGCGGGGCTGCATGTTGACGATATCCGTTATCCGGCAGGGCAGCACCCCAGCCTCCATCCCGGGAAGACTGCGGAAGTCTGGCTCGGTGGAGAAAAGGTGGGCGTGTTCGGGGAGCTTCACCCGCTGGTGAAGGCGAATTTTGAATTGAGCGAGGCCCCGGTCTATGTGGCAGAATTCGACCTGGCCGGATTGCTGGGAAAGGCGCGGCTCCTGTTTGATGTTGAGCCCGTCCCGACTTACCCGCCCGTGCTGGAGGACCTGGCTGTGGTGGTTGATGAGGCCGTCACTGCGGCGCAGGTAGCGGATGTGATTCGCAAAGGCGGCGGTGAGGTACTGGCGAAGGTGCAGCTCTTTGATATCTTCTGGGGTGCGCAAATTGGCGAGGGCAGGAAAAGCCTCGCTTTTAACCTGACCTATATCGCCCCGGACCGGACGCTGACCGATAAGGATATCCAGAAACTGCGCGAGAAAATCATCCAACTGCTGGCGCGGGAACTGGACGCCGAATTGCGCAGTTAGTGGTTGAGTCGTAGGGTGGGTTCGGGTTTTGAACCCACCATCGTGATAATTTGATATTCATTACTTGAATGGGAACATGAAAGATTTCGGTGGGTCAGCGACCCACCCTACCAGAATACATCGCTCCTGCAGAGTTGGTGATATTTTTGAGTGTGGTAGGGTGGGTTCCGGGTTTGAACCCACCATCAAGTTAATTTGAAATTCGTTACTTGCAGTGGCGTATGAAAAACTAACACATTAAAGAGCAGAGGGAGTTGTTGAAAATGTTTCGGTATGTTCATACAAACATTATCGCTAAGGACGCAGGTAAGATGATAGATTTTTATAAGACCGTGCTTCATTGCAGGAGCATCAACGAAACACGCGATCTGAGCGGAGAATGGCTGGACAGGCTGACCGGGTTGAACGGCGCTCATATCACGGGGGAGCATCTGCTTTTGCCTGGCTACGGAGAAGATCACCCGACGCTGGAAATATTCTCTTATGATTCGCTGAAAGAAACCGTACCCGCAGAAATTAACCGGCCTGGAATTGCGCATATCGCTTTTGAAGTGGATGATGTTGAGAGGACGCTAGCCGAAATCATCAAAGCCGGTGGAAGCACCGTCGGCGAATTGGTGACCTCGGAATATCCTGATGGTCTGGAAGCAGTATTTGTCTATGCCCGAGATCCGGAGGGGAATATTATTGAACTTCAGAGCTGGAGAAAAACAAAAGCTCCGCATTCAAAATAAATAAATCCGAAGGTGTATTTCAGAACGTTAGTGTTGCAGAGATTTTTTGAAATACGTTACCTGCAGAAGAATATGAAAGACTACAACGTCATATATTATCTATTCTCCAACCACCTTCTTATTTTCTCAGCTTTTTCATATCTTTCTAATGTAAGGTATGCCTGATATTCATACACCAAAGACAGCACCGGGACTTTCATGCCTGAAAATTCAACCCATTTTTTATACACTTCAATCTTCACGGGTTCTTCCCATGTCTGATCAGATAATTTCTTTTGAAGGTCTCCCATGATTTCAACCTTAACGCCGTTGATGTTCAGCACGCCAAAGTGGGAACGTATCCTTTGTGAATCCTTATAATGAACGTGCGACACAATGTATTCATCAAGATATTCCTCAATTTCATAAGCGCCTTGTTCGTCAGTTTGCAGGTCAATATCGTGAACGGCAACCTCCATCCCTTGCAGCGCCATACCCAGGCTTCCTGTGACGACCCAATGACTCCGACATTCACCCAATCGGTGATAGATGATCTGGATTGCCTTCAGGAACCTGGATTCAATCAATGAACAAGGATTTTTATTCTCTAAAAGGTGTCGCGAATCGCTTCTCATATGCTTCATTTTCCTTTAATTGTCCGTTACAATAGGATTGCGCGATCGGAATCCTCAGCGTTAGCCAGAACAGCGGGGCCAGGAACCGAGGAAACCGCTCCGGTTTCACCAGACGGGTCAACCGCTCATACGAATGACCTTTGCCAGCCAGATGGGATGCGTATCCTCAGGATTATGGCTTAATCCATCATATCATGAAAGCGTTATTGTTCTATAATTGAACCATAACAAGTTATATTCCGGGAGGCATGATGCGTGTCACAACACTGCTTGAAAATCACCCTCACCCTGAACGGGCTGATCTTAAATTTGAACATGGCCTTTCTTTTTACATCGAAACGGACGGTCAGGTTTATATGTCCGATGTGGGGACAACGGATGCTTTTGCGGATAATGCAGCCATTCTTGGGCTGGACCTGGCACGAGTGGAAGCTCTGGCGATCTCCCATCATCATTTCGATCACGGCGGCGGGCTGCCGCGGTTTTTTGAAGAGAACAAACAGGGGACGGTCTACCTGCGTAAAACAGCGGGGGGAGATTGCGTCATTGAAGGCGACCCCACGCTGCCGCGTTATGTCGGGTTGGACAAGGCCGTCCTGGCCGCTCACGAGGACCGGATCGTCTATCTGGATAAAGACAGCGAGGTCCGGCCGGGTTTGCACCTGCTGACTGAGATCCCTGCTTTCCACCCGAAACCCTCCGGGGATACCCGCTTGATGGTCGAGCGCGAGGGACAGATCCAGCGCGACACCTTCGACCACGAGTTGATCACCGTGCTGAGGGGGAAGGACGGGCTGGTGGTCCTGACCGGCTGTGCGCATAACGGCGTTTTGAATATGATTGAGGCGGTCCGGGAGGCTTTTCCGGGTGAACTCATTCAGGCAGTGGTCGGCGGTTTTCACTTGATGAAGGAGGATGCAGACACTGTGCGAGCCGTCGGCGAAGCTTTGCTGGCGATGCAGATCCCGGCGGTCTACACCGGCCACTGCACGGGTGACGCTCAAACAGACCTGCTGGCAGAAGTCCTGGGCGACCGGCTTCACCGTCTCTATTCCGGGCTGGTGATGGATTTTTAATCGTTTTGTTTTTTTGGGCAAGTGACACATACCCCCGCTAACTAGATAAGGAGGCAGGACAGTGGCTATTGAAAAACGGATCTTAGGAAAAACAGGTATTGAAATCACAAAAATCGGATTAGGCCTCTGGGCAATCGGCGATGACGAATGGGGGCCTACGGACGACGCGGAATCGCTGGACCTGATCTCGGCCGCGCTTGACATGGGGATCAATTTCTTCGATACGGCGGATGTCTATGGGACCGGACACAGTGAGAAGCTGCTGGGGAAAGCGATGAAGGGCCGGCGGGAGAAGTTCATTGTCGCGACCAAGATCGGCTGGCTGGGGTTCGATCAAGAAAAAAAGGCCAGCGCCTACGACACGGTGGAGAAATTGATCGCAGGTGTGGAATCCAACCTTGAGCGGCTCCAGACGGATTATGTGGACCTGATCCAGTGCCACATTGACTTCCG
>CAZXRL010000157.1:0-6247 GCA_964643275.1 uncultured Candidatus Brevefilum sp. | reverse complement strand
GAACAGAAGCAAAACCTATGTCACCAAACCCGAAAATCAACACCCGGTTGGCCCGGCCTGTTCTTCCTTTCTGGCCTCGTTTTACAATTTATCACCTGATTATCGCCCTGATCCTGAGCAAAGCCATCCTGAGCCGCTTCATCATGCTGGGGGAACGGGTGATGAGTCACGATGAAGTCAACCACGTGGTGCCCGCCTATACCTTCTATACCGGCGGCGGCTACCGGTACGATCCGGTGACCCACGGCCCCCTTCAGTTCCACATGATCGCTCTGTCCTATACCCTTTTCGGTGACAGCGACTTCTCGGCCCGGATACCTGACGCGGTTTTCGGGATTGCGGTCGTCGCCTTTGCCATTTTTGCCTTCAAAGACTATCTGGGCAGGGTCGGGTCGCTGGTTGCAGGCCTGCTGTTCACCATCTCTCCCTTTATCTCCTATTACAGCCGCTATACCCGCAACGAAATCTATATCGTCTTTTGGGGGATGGCGTTGATCTGGGGTGTCTTGCGCTATCTGGAATTTGGCCGGAAACGCATGCTGCTCTTCATCACCATCATCACCGCCCTGCACTTCACGGACAAAGCCACTTCCTATATCTTTACGGCTGAGCTCTTGATCTTCCTCGCCGTGATCTTCATTTCCCGGGTGCTCACCAAACCCTGGAAGGGGAAACAACACCGGACGACCTTTCTGATCCTTGCCGGGATCGTGTTGATTGTCGGGCTTGCGCTTTTTGGCGTAGGATATGACGCGCTCACAAACGCACCTCCGGGTGAGGGCGGGGAGTCGATGGTGATGCTCAATCAATTGGATCTCCAAACCCGGATCCTGATCGGCTCCCTCGCGGTGGTTGTATTGGCCGGCCTCGCCCTTGCCGCCTATTTCCTCATCAAGGGGATTGGGTGGCGCGGCGTCAGGGACGAACGCGCCTTTGATCTGCTTATCCTTCAGGGGACCATCGTCCTGCCCCTGCTGGCTGCCCTCCCAATGGATATCCTGGGCTTCAACCCGATGGATTACAGCACCAACGGCATCATCACCTCGTTTCTCTTCATCGTCCCCTTATTCATCATCGCGCTGCTGATTGGGATCTGGTGGAACTGGAAGGTGTGGGCCCTGAACCTCGGGATCTTCTGGGGGATCTTCATCCTGTTTTATACCTCCCTTTTTACGCAGGGCAGCGGCTTTCCGATGGGGTTGATGGGGGCGCTGGGGTACTGGATCGCGCAGCAGGGCGTCACTCGCGGCACCCAGCCGCTCTACTACTATGCCCTCGTGCAGATCCCGATCTACGAGTTCCTTCCGGCTTTTGGAACGTTGCTGGCAGCCATTATGGGAATCCCCATCCTGAACCGCGTTCTCCGGAAACCTGCCGCAACCCCAGCCGATCTCCCAGACAATCAGGACGTCCAAATTGAGGGTGAAACTGCCGCCATTGAAGATCAACCGGATGCAGACCTCCCGCGGATCGTTGATAATGAAGGTGAAGTCCGGCAGCCCCCCATCCTCGCGTTATTACTTTACTGGTCCGTGATGAGCCTGATCGCCTTTTCCTTTGCGGGTGAGCGGATGCCGTGGCTGACGACTCACATCGCAATGCCCATGATCCTGACCAGCGGGTGGAGCTTCGGACGTCTGCTTGAGTCCTTCAACTGGGCCGCCTTCAAAAAATATCGCGGCTGGCTGGTGCTCATCTTAGGTGCCCTGTTCCTGCTGACGACTTTCCGTACCATTGGTACCCTGTTGGGAGATATGCCTCCCTTCCGGGGTAACGAACTAGCTCAGCTCGAAGCGACCAGCACTTTTCTGCTGGCGGGAACGGCAATGATTGCTTCCGCAACAGTCCTTTACTTCCTTTTGAAAAACTGGAAATTCAAACAGCTCGCGCATTTTCTCCTGGTTATTTTCATCGCCATCCTGGCCCTGATCACCATCCGCACGTCTTTTAGAGCAAACTTCATCCTCTATGACACCGCCCAGGAATACCTGGTTTATGCCCACGCCACAAGAGATCCAAAAGATGTTCTTGACCAGGTTGAAGAAATCAGCCACAGGCTGACCGGCGGCAAGGATCTCGTCGTTGCCTATGATAACGACCTGCTTTATCCCTACTGGTGGTATTTCCGGGATTATCCGAACAAGCGCTGGTATTCGGACAGCCCCACCCGTGACCTGCAGGATGCATCCGTCATCCTGGTTGGCAGCGGTAACTATGGGCAGATCGAGCCCGTCGTCGGGGATGATTACATCCGCTATGACTACACCCGCCTCTGGTGGCCAATGCAGGCCTATTACAACCTGACCTTTGAGCGGGTTTGGAATGCCCTGACGGATCGGGACATGCGAACCGCGTTATGGGAGATCTGGTACAACCGCAACTATCAACCCTATGCCGATCTGACAAATACCCGCACGCTGACGCTTGAAAACTGGCAGCCCTCGGACTCCTTCCGGATGTATATCCGCAAGGATGTCGTCTCTCAAATTTGGGAATACGGCGCTGCGCCCGTTGTCCTGGAGCCGAGTGTTGATCCCTATGAGGAGCGCACCATCACACTGAATGCTGAACAGATCTTCTTCAGCAATGACCAGTACCAGTTCAATGCCCCCCGCGATATCGCCTTTGCACCGGATGGGACCCTGTATGTTGCTGACTCGGGCAACCACCGTATTCTCCATCTGGATCAGGAGGGCAACCTCCTGCACGAGTGGGGTGGATTTGGCGCCAGTGATTATGCCAACAATATCATGGCAGAACCGGGAACTTTTAACGAACCCTGGGGGCTGGATGTCGGCCCGGATGGTTCGGTTTATGTTGCGGATACCTGGAATAATCGGATTCAAAAGTTCACGGCCGAAGGCGAATTCGTAACGATGTGGGGGCAGTTCGGCGCTGCCGAATCGCGCTATCATTTTTGGGGACCCCGCGGCATCGCGGTTGATCAGCAGGGCCGGGTCTTCGTCACAGACACGGGGAACAAACGAGTGGTCATCTTCGACAGTGACGGCATTGACCTGGCCATGGTAGGCGGCGCAGGGCTGGGCGTTGGCCAGTTCGACGAACCGGTCGGCATTGAAGTGGATGACCGCGGCCGGGTCTATGTCGCGGACACCTGGAACGTACGCGTGCAGGTCCTGATCCCCACCGGGGATAGTCTCAGTTACCCGACAAACATCACCTGGGATATCAACGGCTGGTATGGCGATTCCCTCGATAATAAACCTTTCCTGACGATTGATGAGAACTATTTCACCTATGTCGCCGACCCACTGATGGGGCGGATCCTGCTGTTCAACGAGCAGGGAGATTTCGTCCTTGGCTGGGGGGGATATGGCACAGGACAAAGTGAGATCGGCGTTGCTGCCGGGCTGGCTGTCGGCCCCGATGGCCGAGTCTGGGTCTCAGACGCACGCAATAACCGCTTGATGGCCTTCACCCTGCCGGAACTGTCTATAATGGAGCAGCCTGTATCAGAACCGGAGGGACTCTTCCCGGATAATAACGAAAATCTTGAGGAAACGGATTAATTTCTCTGGCAATAACATCAGGCCGGAAACCTGAGCGTCAGCATCTCAGAACAAGAACGCATCAAAAAAGGCCGCATTCGCGGCCTTTTTATCTTCAATTTAAGTCAACCTTACCCCATTGCTTTTTCAACAATGGCTTTGAAGGCTTCCGGCTCTCGCACAGCGAGGTCTGCCAGCATCTTGCGGTTGAGGTTGATCTCAGTCTGCCGCAAACCATGGACCAGCCGGCTGTAGGTCGTGCCATTCTGCCGAGCGGCCGCATTGATGCGGGCAATCCATAACCGCCTCAGATCCCGTTTACGATTCCGCCGGTCGCGATATGCGTACCACTGGCTTTTCAGATACTGCTCATTTGCGCGCCGGAAAAGCTTACTCTTGGTGCCATAATAGCCCTTATTGAGCTTCAGGATCTTTTTGTGCCGTTTATACCGGTTCGGCCCACCTTTTACACGTGCCATTTTACACTCCTTTGCGAACCCCTGGGCGCCGGCGAGATGTCCTGCTCATCACCTGTTGCATACACCCAACAGCCGCAACTAATAAAATTAGGTCTGTATCTTAACTGTTTTTGTCCATATAGGGCGCCAGGCGTTTCACGTTTTTCTTGATCTGGCGGGTCTTAACCGGAAGCATCCGCTCAAAGAGCATTTTGGTGCGATCCGGTGTGCGCCGGCGAAGGTGGCCCTTGCCGATCTTGGTCCGCATGATCACCCCGGAGCCGGTCATTTTAAACCGCTTCGAGGTCGCCTTATGGGTCTTCAGTTTATACTTGCCATCTTTTTGCTTGCGTGGCATCTCTAAAAACTCCTCTCAAGAAAATCCTACGGCACAGGCTTGCAGCGCCGTAGGGCTTTTTCACTATTTCGTATCTCAGGTTTCTACCGCTTGCCGATCTTTATTTTTCCGGAGCAAGCATCATGAACATTGTACGGCCTTCCATATTGGGGGCCTGTTCCACTTCTGACACGTCCGATAACTCTTCAGCAATCTCTCGTAAGTCTTCCAGAGCAATTTCTGGGTAGGTGATTTCGCGTCCTCGGAAGCGAATGGTCACTTTAACTTTCATCCCGTCCTGCAGCCACCTGCGTGCATCCCGCACTTTGAAACTTTTATGATGGTCTGTTGTTTTCGGGCGCAGACGAATCTCCTTGATCTCAATCTTTGTCTGCGACTTCCGTGCTTCCCGTTCCTTCTTTTCCTTTTCGTACAGGAACTTGCCAAAATGCATGATTCTGACGACGGGAGGGTCCGCATTTGGGGCGACTTCGACCAGGTCCAGCTCGGCTGCTTCTGCCCGCTCCAGGCCCTCTCGTAAACTCACGACGCCAACGTTTTCACCATCTTCGTCGATCAAACGGATTGATGTGGCACGGATCTGCTTATTGATGCGATAATCGTCTTTGCCGCTAATAATTCACTCGCTCCTTCTGATACGATCACACTGGATTAACACAAACACTATTCCCGTAAAGGGAACGGTCTTCATCATACCATATTGTCGCCTGAATCGTCAACAGGTTTTTTCCTGAGAACCTGAAGGAAATTCGTGGAGACATTGCTCAACAGCCTGCAATGTCGCCACCTTTTTCGGGGTTTGTATAAGGCTGTGTTTTTATCCCTCAGCCTTTTCAGCTTTAAATGGTTCACTTTTCAAGTTTAAACAGTTCACTTTTGAACTTTAAATGACACACTCTAACGCGACCTGTTGACAAAACGTGAAATTTCTGATAATATAAATTCGTTATTTTCGGAATGCAAATGAAAAAGAAGCTTACTCACCGCCAACAACAATTTTTAGACCATTTCCTGGATATCTACCGGGAGATGGAGTATTCTGTGCATTACGTGACTGTGGCCGAACGTCTGGGCATCGGAAAAGTTACTGCGTATGAGATGTTGCGCTTGCTGGAAGAAAAAGGGCTTGTACGGGCCGAGTACCAGAAGGGCCCGGACCAACACGGTCCAGGTCGTTCAGTTGTTCTCTTTTATCCGACCCAGGAAGCCAATGATTTAATCAACTTATTGGCTGGCAACCCAGCTGATTTAGAAAATTGGCAGATTGTCAAAGAACAAATCCTACAACAGTTACGAGAAGGAAAAGCGGGTGGATATGAAGAGTTACTCTCCAATCTTCTTGCTAGAATTCCAGAAAGACGTTCTAAGTTGGTTATTGTAACAGAATTGATCACAGCAGTGATCCTATTACTTACGACGATTCAGGATACACCTGAAATTCGGGCATTGTTAGAACGTCTACAGCAGATAGGATTGCCCAAGAAAATCAGCTTAAGTGTAATGAGTGGAATCGCTATGCTCCTGTCAGTAATGGAACGCGCCAATCGCCACTATTCCACAGTTCTTCTTTCACAATTCAGTCACTATGAAGACGCACTTTCGCAATTGAATGAAGAGAGCAGACGACAGTTGAGCGAGTTCACGCGCGAGGCCGTTCGCATTCTATCGAGTTAATTTTTTTTATTAATTTTTTCGTTATCTTCGGATTGGAGATTCAATGACCAAAATCGCGATTTTGACAGATAGCACAGCAAATCTTCCAGTGGAGTGGGTTAAGCAATACAACATTCTGGTGATCCCCCTAAAGATTCATTGGGGAAACGAGACCCTTCTTGACGGTGTAGACATTACGCCTAACGAGTTCTATGCTCGATTGTTGCACAGCAAGTCTCTTCCCACTACCTCGCAACCGTCTATCCAGG
>CAZXRL010000156.1:0-6260 GCA_964643275.1 uncultured Candidatus Brevefilum sp. | reverse complement strand
TAAGGCAAGGGTCTGCAAAACCCCGATCACGGGTTCGAGTCCCGTCGTCGCCTCCTGATATCATCGAAAAGCACCGCTCAGAGTAGCGGTGTTTTTTCTTCCTGCCGATCTATCCTAATGATCTTGATTGCACTTGCTTTGTTTTCGATTCCATGGTAAATTAATACAGACCGACCGGTCGGTTTATTAAGTGCTCTTTTTATTCTTCTTTTTCCATCCTTTTATTCAGACAGGTTATTATTATGACCCTTTATTCCCGTGGCGAGGAGACTCGCAGCACTATTCTTCATACTGCATTGGAATTGTTTTCACAGAATGGGTACGATGCCACCAGCGTGGCGGAGATCTGTCAGAGAGCGGGAACAAGCAAAGGTGCGTTTTACCACCACTTCCCCTCAAAGCAAGACCTCTTCCTTTCGTTGATGGAAACCTGGTTGGATGAGATTGATGGCATGTTCCAATCAGCAGGCGCAGCGGCGGAGGATATCCCCCAGGCATTGGAGAACATGGCCGGGTTTTCCGGCGGGATCTTCGACGCTCTGGAAGGCGGGTTCCCGATCCTCCTTGAATTCTGGACTCAATCCAGCCGCCAACCCGCTTTCTGGGAGAAGGCCGTTGAGCCTTACCGGAAATACCTGGCTTTTTTTGCTGAGATGATTGACACCGGCAAAAAAGAAGGCGCTTTTGCTGAGGGCATTGATTCACAACTCGCCGCCAGGATTGTCATGGCAGTTGCGATGGGTCTCATGTTGCAAGCTACATTTGACCCGGCCAGCGCTGAGTGGCAGGAAGTCACCCGATCTGGAATAAAAATACTGATGAAAGGTATGAGGAGCAAAGCATGAATTTAGTTACAGGAGGGGCAGGACATCTTGGTAATGTGTTGGTCCGCGAGCTGCTTGCCAAGGGAGAGCGTGTGAGAGTTTTGGTTCTGCCAGGAGAAGACACCCAATCCTTGGAAGGATTGGAGGCAGATCTTGTGGAGGGCAATATTCTGGATTTGGATTGCCTGATACATGCCATGAGCGGCGTGGACGTGGTCTTCCACCTGGCTGCTCTCATTTCAATCACCGAAGACAAGGCTTATTTATTACATGAGGTCAATGTCGAAGGCACCCGCAATGTGATTGAAGCTGCCAAACAGGCGCACGTACGCCAGTTGATCTATACCAGTTCAATCCACGCCCTTGAGCGGCCGCCTCTTGGCGTTCCCATCAATGAGCAGTGCGCGTTCGACCCGGAGAATCCCGCCGGTCAATATGACCGGACGAAAGCTCAGGCCTCGCTGCTGGTTAAAGCGGCCGCAGAGGATGGGTTGGACACCAGGATCATCTGCCCCACCGGGGTTGTCGGGCCGTATGATTACCGCCACTCTGAAATGGGCGAATTGATCCTTTCCTGGATGCAGAAACGGGTCAATGTCCTGGTCAACGGTGCGTTCGATTTTGTAGACGTCAGGGATGTGGCCCAGGGCCAGATCCTGGCGCGGGATCACGGGAAACCCGGTGAAACATATATTCTGGGCGGTGAGAGGATTGAGTTGCCCCTGCTGCATAAACTGGTGCAGGCCGTGACCGGCAAGGATACGCCTATGATCACTTTCCCATTGCCCATTGCCAAAATTGTTGCGCCAATGGCGGAGTGGTATTACAAACTCACCAAAACAAAACCCCGATTTACCCGCTATTCGATTGAAACGGTCTTCAGCAATTCGGAAATAAGTTCCGATAAAGCAAAGAAAGAACTTGGATACAAGCCGAGAACGCTGGCCCAATCGGTCAGTGACACAGTCCGCTGGTGGATTAAGAACCTGGGTTTGACAAAACGGTCCCTGCGTTTGTAAAAAATCCCGCAGAAAAATCTTGATTAGAGGAGTGTTCCTTCTGGAATACTCCTTTTTTGATGTCAGGAGAGTAATTGCTGACAGCGGGGGCAGATATAGGTACTGCGCTGCCCGACGGTGAGTTTGATGATTTTTGCATCGCACTCCGGGCAATGCTGGGCCTCCCGCTGGTGGACCTTGAAGCTATTTTGAAACTGCCCACCGCGATACATCCAGTCCAGGCTTGCGCCGAAATTCTCAATCCCTGTATTGAGGACCTTCCGAATTCCGTTGAAGAGGGCAACGGCTTCTTCTTTTGAGAGAGTCTCTGACCTGCGCAGGGGATGGATCTTTGCACTGAAAAGCGCTTCATCAGAATAAATATTTCCAAGGCCGGCAATGAAAGTCTGATCCATCAACAGCGGTTTGAGTTGCCGCCGGTGTTTATGGAGCATCTTAAACAAAAGCTCAGGCGAGAAATCCGGACTCAGCGGCTCTGGCCCCAAATCGCCAAAGACCCTCTGAGGATCCTCGACAAACCACATGCGGCTGAATTTCCGGATCGAGCTGAAAACAAGCCGCCAATCCCCCACCAGGTCCAGGATCACCTGATCATATTTCTCTTCTGGCAAAGGGTGTTTATCAGACGTCAGGGCGGGTTCCATCCGTATATCACCGCTCATCCGAAGATGCCCGATGAGGTGTCCGTGATCAAGGGGAAAATGCAGAAATTTCCCCCGGCGGCTGACATTCAAAATGGTCCTTCCCATCAAACAGTCCTTGAAAGTGATAGGGTCCGGTTCCTGAATGATCCGATCCCAAAAGACCCGGACATCGTTAATGGTGTGTCCTGGAACCGGTGGACGGTCGTCGGTACCGCTTTGCAACCGGCGGACGATGGTTTCAACTTCGGGGAGTTCGGGCATCTGAACAATTCACTTCTGTTATCCGGTTGTGGCGTTGGATAGTATGCTAATCCAAAAATTTAGCGCAATAAACCCATGGAAAGCATTGGCCGCCCTTCAGGCCTCACGGTTCTACAATCAAGGTGATCTGGCTGCCCAGGGCGGGGCCGATCACGGCTTCTTCGCCAGAATCCTCAATCAGAAGCCGCATGGTCTGGTCATACGGTGTTCGTGAGAGCAATTTAACTTTCGCCCCCGGACGCAGACCGCATTTACCAAGATAGCGCAGGACCTCCGGATCTTCATGCGGAACACGGAAGATTCTGCCATGTTGGTTGACCTCCATGACATTCAAGGGAGTTTGCGCCACCTTGGGTAACTGTAGATTTTCATCCGGGATGGGATCGCCATGGGGGTCAAACTCGGGATTCCCCAATGCGGCATCCATCCGCGCTTCAAGACGGGACGACATGGCATGTTCCAGAACTTCCGCTTCCTCGTGGACTTCATCCCAGGTATACCCTAATTTTTCAACCAGATAGTGTTCAAGTAAACGGTGCCGGCGCAGGATCTTCAAGGCGGCCATCCTGCCCTCCTCGGTGAGCTCCACGCCGTGGTGCTTGATATATTTGAGCAGCGGCGGCTGGGTGAGAGAAAGTTTTTGCAGCATATTTGTCACAGAGGCAGCCGAGATTCCTAACGCCTCTGACACCTGGCTGGTGGTCGCCTTTCCGCCGGTGAGGGTCAGTTCATAAATACGCTTGAGATAATCCTGAATACTATGGCTTAATTCGTTGGCCATCTTGATCCTTATTTAAATAATAGGGCTATTTTTAGGTTAGACTAAAATCATCTTAGCATAATCATGGAAATACGTCAATGAGACCTGGTAATCTTCGGCTGATAGGAGGAACGGTGGAGCGTTACACCTAAGGTGTCAGTTTCCCCATGATGTCATTCAACGGAAGTGACCGAAGTCTCCGGAAGTCTTTGGGCTTCTTCTTCGCTTTCCGGTTGATCATCAATACCCAAACCCATCTCTCTGATGTCCCCGATAAAGAACGCGGCCAGGCCAGCAATGAACGTCAACAAACCGCCGATGATAAACCAGAGCTGGTTGGAGGTCACATCCGCCACAGGGCCTGCAATCGCCAGACCTAACGGGCTGGCCAACCCGGCACCGGCCTGCAAAAAAGCAAAGACCCGTCCCTGGATCTCAGGTTCGACCTTGGCCTGGATGACGGCAAACAGGGGGGCATTGACCATTGGGTTAAGGAATCCAAAGATGGCTAACCCGGCGACACCCAACAGATACATATTGGATGGCGCCACACCCACCAACAATACGCCCAGTCCGGAGATCGTCAGTGCGACCAGCGAGGTCATGATCCTGTTCTTAAAACCGCCCCAGGCGCTCAGAACCAAACCGCCAAGAATTATGCCGACCCCGAACGCGGAATGGATGAAACCCAGCTCATAGGCACCCTTGCCAAAATGCTCTGTGACCACCAGCGGCAGGAGCGAAAAAGCCGGGTTGATCAGGAAGTTAACCAGCATTGCCAGAAAGATGATGGCCATCAAACCGGGCCACCCGGTGACGTATTTCCATCCCTGCGCAAGTTCCTGCCAGACCGAGGTCTTCTCGTCTGTCAGTGGTGAAACTTTGGTGCCGTTGCGGACCGGCTGCGGGATCTTGAAGAAAGCCAAGACGCCGACTGCAATGACCGCTGTCGACACATCAATAAAGAGCACGCCTTGCGTTGGCAGGATTGCGATAAAGAAGGCACCAAGCGCCGGCGCGATAATGTTCATGATCCCGTGTAAGGTCTGATTGGCACCAGCAATCCTTGAAAGATGCCGTTTGGGGACCATCAGGGTGGTCGAGGCGGTCATGGCTGACCACTGGAATTGACCACAGGTTGAGCGGATAAACATCACGACGAAAATATGCCAGATTTGGGCGGTACCAGTCAGGAAAAGGAAAGCCAGTAATAACGTGAATAAGGCTGTAATGCTGTCGAAAATCATCATGACCCATTTGCGGTTCCAGCGGTCAACAAGTGTACCTGCAAAAGGTGCGATGATGACTGATGGCAGGGTGTTCATCAAGCTGCCGATTGCCAGGATCGTTGCAGAGCCCGTCTGTTCTGTGAGGAACCAGACAAAGGCAAACCCCACCAGATGAGAGCCCAGCATTGAAAACGCCTGCCCGACCCAGATTGAGAAAAAACGGAATTGCCATTTTGAGGTGTTCTGCAGCTTTGTATCTTCGGTCATGGTGTGTCCTTTGATGAGGGAGCCTATTCGCCTGGCGTTATATCAGCCAAGGTTTCTTTTTCAGTATTTTGTGAGTTCTCTGGCAGTTTCAGTTTCAGCCAGGCAGGGAAAATTGCTGCAAGGCTTACCCAGGCTGTTATGGTGAAGGGCAGACGAGGTGAGAAATTTTGGTAGAGATAACCGCCGACGTAAGGCGCGGGAAGTGAAAATAAACCCAGACTGGAATGGATCAGTCCAAAACCAGTGCCGCGTAATTTTTTCGGGAGTGCCTTGCTGAGAAGGGATTGGTATGCAGGTTGCATGACGCCAACACCCAGCCCAAACATAGCCCAAACAATAGCATAGCCCCAGAAAGAATCCAGGCGGATGAAAACGATCAACGCTGCGAATTGGAGGAGAAAACCTATTACAATATTGACACGCTCACTAAATTTATCCGCCAGCATGCCTGCGGGCAGATTGATGAGCATGGACGCGATTCCGAAGATAGATCCAAGCCAACCAATCTGGGTAGCATTCAGACCGCCAATTTGCTCAACATAAACTGGAATATAGGTGCCCGAGAGAGAGAAGGCTATATCCCGGGCACCATCGGTGATCAACAACCAGGTGAACACACCGCCGGATAGAACAATCGACAACATCGCACCCAGATTGTCCTTCAGAGATGTCAGAGTCAACTTCGCGGATTCCGACTTTTCCTCATGGGAAGCTGCCCGCTTTGCCATGAACACACGCAGGATGGTTGCAGCAGTGTAAATAAACGAGGCGATGAGCAGCATAAATTTGAAACCATAGGTATCAGCCAGCCATCCACCGAGGGGTGGCCCAACGACGCTCACAACCAGGAAAATTGTTGATGTGAGGCCATAAACCCGGGCTCGATTTTCTTCGGCGGATTCTTCAGCAATAAAAGCGCCAAAACTTGGACCGATCAGCGATCCAGTGATGGCGCTCAGGCTCTCCCCTAAAAACACCCACTGCCAGGTAGGTGCAAGGATCAATCCCACGTAGGAAAGCATGCCTGCCAGACTTCCCAAAGCGATGGACTTCAGCCGTCCGAGAGAGTCAGAGATCCAACCGCCCAAAATCTGCAAAACCAGCGGTAGAATCTGGATGAGGGTGAAGAACAACCCAATTTGTGCGACAGACGCACCAAGGGATTTCAAATAGAGCGGGAGAAGTCCGCCATACATATTGCCGGCAATATTTGCCAGCACCATGGCAAGCAGGAAAAGCAAGAGAAGTTTGCTCAA
>CAZXRL010000155.1:0-6261 GCA_964643275.1 uncultured Candidatus Brevefilum sp. | reverse complement strand
CCGAGCTACGAATAACCAAAACGGGGCCGCTCTAACGGCAAGAGCAGCCCCAGGTGATTGTGGCGGATACGGTTATTTTCAGGAGATGGATGCCACAAACCTTTTAACGTGAGGTTGAGAGTTTGACCAGTTTTCCCTTCTTGTCAAAGGTCATCCGGGCATAATGCTTGTGGGTAGTATGGTGGTTTTCATCCACAGATTTCTCAAGTGTGACATAATACCGGTCGCCTTCAGACGTTTTGGATTTCCCATTGGCCTGGGCTGCCATGGGGGGACTGACCTTCATTCTGGCATTGTGAAGACCGGGCAGATATTTTTCCACGGCTTGTTTGACGGAAGCCGTCATCTTATCAGGGATTTGATGGCTTTCCAGCGCAGGTTGGAGGTCCGAGTCACTGAGGGTCTTCAACAGAGGGTGTTTCTTTGCCCTGAACAGGGGCTTTGGTGAGGATTGGGTCCCATCGTAGATAGCAAGTGGGTCACCATAGAGGACGAAGGAAAGCAAGGTCTTCTGGTCTTCGCCATCAAGGAAACCTTGCAGGCGGGTCATTTCCTGTGCCAGGGTCAGCTTTGCCCGCATCAGGGCGTAACCGACGGGGTCGCCCTGGAGCACCTGTTTCCAATACAACTCCGCAAGGTAATCCGCAGCGATCAATGGTGGGGTTACAGACCCATAGGCAATGCAGGTTGAACCGACAAAGGTTCCGGTGCCTGTCCCCAGGAATTTCAAGGATATGGCCTCGTCATTTTGTTTGTTCTGTACATTTGCGCCATAACAGGCTTCCGAGACGACAAATTTTGGTGAGGGTACTTTTTCGCTGAATAAACCCGGGCTGAGGGCGATCGGGTAATCCGGCCCGGTTGATTCTGAGGTGAAACCCTTCTGCCCATACCAGTGAGGGCCGTCTTTGATGCCATGGAGATTGAAATATCCAAGGTCCTGCTGCTGGCCGTTGGCGAGGACGATGTTTCCCGAATCGGTAGGTGGCGATAAGGTCAGGTCTTTGACTTTTCCGAGGTGAGTGTAGACCCCGGCTGAGGCTTCTTTCCAAACTTCGGCTGAATAGCCAAGACTTTTCTTGCTTTCAAGCGGCAGATTAATATTTGAAAACAGCCGCCGCAGCCAGGCAAACAGGCGGTTCAAGCTTTCAACAGGGTTGAAACTCTTTTTTGTCTGTTTCTCATACTGGTAGATCAACTGGCGGATTTGGTAGAGCAGCAAACCTGCGTCTGAACCGCTCTCGCCGGGAAGCCGTCCAACGGGCCATTGTGGAATGAAGTAGTTTTCATCTACCGTACCATAGGGATTGTCTGACGGCACATCGAGGTCGTCGTCGTAGGTGGGATTTGGCAGGTGATGGAAGGGAACAATCTCGGGGCCGCCAACGATCAGAAGCGCGCCGATCATCTCACCTTGTTTTTCCAGAGCTTTGTCAAGGTCAGCGAGGCTGAGTTTGACTTTCCAGGCATCATTGGCAAGATCGGGCTTCAGTCCCAGTTGCGACATGAGTGCCGGGTCATCAGGATAGAATACCCGGGTACCCCATTCCGGGAGCTTGCCGATCTGGGTGACTAGATCCTGGATGAGACCGTCAATAATGGCTGCCGTATTGGGGCCGTATTGTGCCTCAAGCTGCTGTTTGGACGACAGGACCACATAAACCGGGAAACGGTTATCTGATCGCTCGATGTCCGGCTGTTTATAACGTTTGGCCAGGCGTGAAAATACCATCTGGATGTCCTCAAAATCCTCATCAGTTGCCCAGCGCTCACGGGCGAACATGGGATTAATGGATTCAAGGATTGCTTCCGGATCTTCCAGCCTTTCATGCGCCTCAGCAGGGGCGGATGACTTGAAAGGCGGCGCAGCCTCCGGCACCGGTATGGATTTTTCAAAGGGGGATTCTGGCTGTTTGGCGTCCTCATCTTCAAAACCTGATATTTCAGGATCGACCACTGTTCCCTGCTGTAACTGGTTCCAGCCGAGCAGGGTGCTGACGGAGGCCGGTACAGGGAGGTCGAAGGTGATTTCCAGCTTATCCGGCCACATGTTTTGGAATCGGTGGCGGTAACCCAAAAGCCTTTGGATGACCTGGCCGGCACTGTCATGAGCGGCAACCCAATGCAGCCTTTCGACAGGATCCGACTCTTCCCCTTTTTCCATTTCTGCCAGGGATTTGATGATCTTAATTTGTAGACAATTCGGCCATTTCTGATGGTAAATCTCGCTCAGGTTGTTCAGCATTTCGCCATTCTTCGTCAGATAAACGGCTTTCAGGTGAAGGATGGCAGGGAGGGGTGAATTGGGTTCCTTAATTAAGGATTCGTGAATGAGCTGGGTGGTTTGATCGAGATCGCCGGCACTGTAAGCCTGCCGGGCTTTCCAGAGTGGTGTGAGCCAATCCTCGGGTCGATCTGAAGCTGGTGTTTCTTCGGTGAGGTATTGCGCAATGGCAAGGTAACCTGTTTTCCGGGTGGCGTCCTGGGTCAGCTCTGCAAGGGCTTGCGTTGCTTCAACAAATTGGGGGTCAAATTCCACCAGCTTTTCAAGCATGGCAAGGGCCTGGTCATGCTTGCCCAGATTGTTATAATTCAACGCCTGAAGGTACTGCACAAAGAGATCGCCGGAGTAATTCACCAGCCACAGCATGCAAGCCTGTTTGACGAATTGATATTCCTCACATTCATCGGCTGCGTTCAGGATTGTCAGGAATTTATACCGATCCAGCGAATTCAGATAATCGAAGGCGGAGGTGGACTTTGACATGGTTAACTCTTCTCTCTTAGATTATTGATGAGGTTCATGGCAGTCACCACGCCGAGTTGTCTGATAATGTTGGCATCATCAGGCGCGTGGCGTTTTGCCTGCCGCAGCATCTTTTCAGCACCGACATAGTCTTTGCATTCTTTCAGCGCCATACCGGAATAAAAATAGGGGCGGGGATCGGATGAATCAGCTTTTGAGCCTTGTTGGAAGGCATGGATGGCTTCATCCAGTTCCCGCCGTTCCTGATAGGTCTTACCCAATTCGAGGTATGCTTCCACCAGGCATGGATCATAGACGATTGCATCGGAGAAGTGGGTGATGGCCTGGTCCAGTTGGCCGCTCTTTCGTTGTAAGCGTCCCAGCATCAGGTGTACCCGCGCTTCCTCAGGCAGTATGCGGAGGATCGTCTGGGCGGTTTCGGCTGCCTTTTCGATCCGGTTGGATTGGATTAGCCAGTCTGTCAGGGTGGTCAGGACTTCGGGGTTCTCCGGGTTTGCCTCGGCGAGGATAATCAAATCCGGAAGGATGGGTTCAATCCCTTCCCTTGCTTTCTTAATCCTGAGGGATTCAAGAGAAAGATTAGGCCTGTCCGGACACTTATCCAGTGATTTACTCAATGCGCTTAATGCCTCTTCAAAATGACCCTGCTTTGCCAGAGACCTGGCGTAGATGATCAGAGCCATTTCATTCCGGTCATCATTTTTGAGGATCAAGTTCGCCTTGGAGCGCGCATCTTCGAACCTGTTTTGATCCAGATCGAGTTGCGCTTCTTTGAGGGCGATTTCTTTGTTGTCAGGGTCCAATTCGCGCGCTTTCCGGACATTATTGACCGCTTCGGATTTTTCTCCTAATTTCCAGTTGATCTCCGCCAGTTTCAGCCAGGATGCGATGTCCTCCGATTGCAGCGAAATACTTTTCTCGAGGTCTTCTTTGGCTTCAACCAGGTGATTATTGAGCGCTTTGATTTCAGCCGAACGCTGCCAATGACTCGAATTGTCCGGATTCAGACTCAATGCCCGCGCGATATGATCGGAGGCTGCTTCCTGATTTCCGGCTTGCTTTTCCAACTCAGCCGCAAACATATGCCATTCGGATTCATCGGGCCAGAGATCGAGGGCGACTTTGATGGCACTCAAAGCCGTTTCCGGATTGTCCTTGTTTAAATATGCCAGTAAGGCGTGGTTGATGGAGTCTGTCGGGTCAGCCTGGAGGGCTTTTTCAACAGCGGGGATCCCATCAACTTTGGCATATCGTAGTGCATTAAGGCCGTAAGCCTGTTGAACAAGGGGGTGGTTGGGATGGGCTTCCAGTGCCTTCCGAACGATTTCGTCGTCATCACTGTTGATGATCACGGCAGAGGCTGAAATGGGGTCATTTAAACAATGATCCAGATTGAGCCTGAGAGGCCATTCTCCTTCGAAAGCCGCCACACCACGTGCGTTGAGACACAACCACGCTTCCTGTTGAAGGCAGGTCTTTACCTGCTCAAGGTGTTGATTAAATTGCGCATAGTTATCTTGCGAAAGGAATTGGGTGCCCGGAGAATGGGTGGTTATTGCGAGGATGTCAGCTTTGCGCTGCAACTCTGCGCCTTCGAGAAAGGCCGCAGCCAGCCGCCAACTGAAAAGAGGCTGGTCATTTGTGTCGCTGACCGCTTTCTGAAGAAGTTGGATCGCAAGGGCATAATTCTGAAGGGTAATTGCGGCTTCAGCCAGGCTATTCAGGGTCATGATTTGCGCTAATCTGTCCTCAACTGACGTGGAAATCTCCTGAGCAGTGTATTCCTGATACGCTTGTTCGAGATAAGCTTTGCACTGGTCCATATCTCCCTGAATTCCAGCTACTCTGCTTTTGATCGCCAACAGGCGGGGGTGAGACTTCATTTGGGTGGGGAGGCTTTCCAGCAGTGCTTTTGCTTCATCCAATCTTTCAAGATGAAGGAAAATCTCAGCTTTCAGGCAGGTTAGTTCAAGGAGGGCATTTGATGGATGATTTACGCTGGCCCCATTTGCAATATCCAGGGCCTGCTCAAAATTCATTCGGATATATTCAGTCTCAGCATAGGCGAGGTGTGCTCTGTCATCGCTGCTGTCAAGCTCAAGGGCACGCTGCAGGAAGGTCACAGCCTGATCCAGGCTCCCTGAAATGCGATGCAGCTGACCAAGACGATGGAAATAACCTTTCAAAGAGAAATCACTTGTATAAAGCAGTGGTGAGCGGGCGATGTCATTAAAGCCGGTTTGAGATTCTGCCAGACTTTCCTCAGCTAACCCGCTGATATCATTTAGAGTCTCTAAGGCCAGCTCATATTGACCGAGCTGGTTGAGGATATCGGCCCGCAGGAGTGCGAGCTGGGGATAGGTTAGGCGTTGTTCTTTGGATAAGTTAAGGGTTTCAAGGGCTTTCCGCCGCTGATTCATGGTGAGGTATGCGCCTGCCAGCTCCATGAGGAGGAGGGGATCAACGCTCTCCGATAGATGAACAGCTTTTTCAAGTGCACGAATCGCAAGTTCAGGCTGGTTGATCTGGAGCCCAAGGTACGCCCCTTTGTGAAGAGTCTTTACTGATGCGGTGGAATTTTCCAGAAGATTTTGAATGTTCTTCTCAGAATCCTGGATTTCTCCAACGGATGCCAGACTTTGAGCAAGCCATAATTGTAATTCAGGGTGGTTCGGGGCGATCAGGAGCGCTTCGCTAAGTGCCATGATGGCCTCATCCGGTTCGCCATTCTCCATTTGGAATTGAACGTACCAGAGAATGTTGGGGAGGCTAGCAGGGTTTAATTTTAAGGCTGTCCGCGCTGCTTCGCCCGCTTTCTCTGGCAGATCGGAGGCTGCATAGGCTTCTGAGAGGGCATGATGGATGATTGTGTTTTCAGACCCCAGACTCATGGCTTCCTGCAGCGCTGCTAAGGCGATCTCGTGCTTGCCGAGTGCCAAGGCAGATCTGCCCATGCCATATTGGCAGCGCCAGGCATTGGCTGATCTTGTGAAGCTTTCTTCTTCCAGAAGTTCAGAATACAGTTCCAAAGCCCGCTGATGGTCACTGGTGAGGCGGGTGACATCTGCAAAGTCACATTTCAGACTGAAATCCTCAGAATTTGCTTTTAAGCTTTTTGCCAGAATGGTCTTGATTTGAGTGAGTTCCTCAGAATGATTTTCAGCAGGTGTTGTTTCAGCCTCGGTAATCACCAGCCTGGCTGCTGCTGATACTGTTTCCAGGTCATCAGTGAACTGGCTGGCAGCAAAGCATAAGATGGGTTTTGCTTTGAGATCGTGCCCCATTCCCAGCAGTACCTGACCGAGGAGTCTGGCTGTATCCGGTCTCTGCTGGTAATTTTCCACATAAGGCTGCAGCAAGGCCCAGGCCTGGTCAAATTCACCCAATTGATAGCATGCCTGCGCCAGGCTGATTTGTCCTGCTGAATTCTCACGATCTGCTTCGTACGCCTTTTTCAGGTAGGTGAGAGCTTCTGCTGGACTTTGATGGGTGAG
>CAZXRL010000154.1:0-6475 GCA_964643275.1 uncultured Candidatus Brevefilum sp. | reverse complement strand
AGAACCGCAAGGCGTTGTGGATCTTCCTGATCACGATCCCGTTCTGGACCAGCTACCTGCTGCGGGTGTTCCTGTGGAAGGTGATCCTGGGTTACAATGGAGTGCTGAACTCGGCGCTGCTCGGGATGGGGTTCATCGATGCGCCGCTGACCTTCATCCTCTACAATGCCAATGCGGTGGTGATCACGCTGGCCCATGCCTGGGCGCCCTTTGCCATCCTTCCGATCTTCGTCGCGCTCGAAAGGATCGACCGTGCGCTGCTGGAGGCGGCCGAAGATCTTGGCGACGGGCCGATACGCCGGTTCTTTCGCATCACCTTGCCGCTGGCAATGCCGGGTGTCGTCGCGGCGATGCTGATCGTCCTGATCCCGAGGATCCCCCTATTCCCCATCATGTGGCTCTCGCAAACCCTGAACGCCGTCCTGCTCCCTGTGCTGCTTGTCCTGGTCCTCAAACTCACCTATAACGATCAGCTGATGGGCGACTGGAAAAACAAACGCTTCCAGAATATCCTGGCCGTCGGCCTGACGGTCTTTATCAGTCTGGTCACGGTTGCCCTGCTGGTGACCTCGCTGATGGGGATGAGCCCGGTCTTCTAAAGGCTTTTGAGAATATTCACGCTCTAATAACCACGCTGTAATTCGATCATATTCATCAAAAAAGGAATCATCATGACCTGGTGATTCCTTTTTTACACTTTATGGGACAATTTCTTTTCTGATGCAGTGGCTGTCTCCATCAGTCCAGAGACACATTATCGCAAGTTGCGCTTATTCTCCTTTATGGGCGCGTTGATGCAAACGATACTCAACACGGGCCACGACTATCCCCATCAAAACCAGCGCAACGGGGAAGAAGACGGTCCAATACGGGATGAGATCCGTAAGCAATACCAGAACCACCGCCGCAGCGAACAGCAGCAACCCCAGGATAATCAACAGCCGGAACATCACCTCGAGGAAACGGATCCAGCCCGATAACGGGCCCCGGTCAGGTCTGTCCGTCATGTGTGGTCTTTTCTTCCGAATGGTCTCATACCTTAATTATAGCCCCTCCCTGGGTGATTCCTGGCCGGGATCAGCGGCAACCTTTCCTCCGCCAACCCCATCTTTTATCCCGTGATATTCGCCAGAGCAAAGGTCCACATATCCGAGAACTCCTCGATCAGCTTGGCCGTGGGCTTGCCCGCGCCGTGCCCGGCCCGGGTCTCAATGCGGATCAAGACGGGCGCATCCCCGGCCTGGGCTGCCTGGAGCGCCGCGCTAAACTTGAAGCTGTGCGCGGGAAAGACCCGGTCATCATGGTCGCCCGTCAGCACCATCGTTGGCGGATAAGCCGTCCCCGGCCGGATATTATGATAGGGGGAATAAGCCCGGATGGTCTTGAAGTCATCCGGCTCATCCGGCGAACCGTAATCGGAGACCCACGCCCACCCGATGGTGAACTTATGGAAGCGAAGCATATCCATCACACCCACATTGGGCAGCGCCGCGCCAAACAGCTCAGGCCGCTGGGTCAGGACGGCCCCAACCAGCAGGCCGCCGTTGCTCCTTCCGCCAACGACAAGTTTGTCCGGGCAGGTGTAACCCTCGCCGATCAGATATTCCGCCGCTGCGATGAAATCGTCAAACACATTCTGCTTGTTCTGTTTCATCCCGGCCTCGTGCCAGTCCCTGCCATATTCGCCACCGCCGCGCAGGTGCGCCTGGGCATAGATTCCGTCCATTTCCATCCACACCAGATTGGGGACGCTGAAGCTGACCGGCAGCGGGATGTTGAAGCCGCCATAACCATAGAGATAGGTCGGGGTCTCGTTGTTGACCGTCAGGTCCTTGCGGCGGCTCAGGAAGAGCGGGATCCGGGTGCCGTCCTTGCTCTGGTAAAAGACCTGCTCGGTCACATAGCCCTCCGGGTCAAAAGCCAGGTCCGGGGAACGGAAGACTGCCGCTTCCCGCGTTTGGACGTCAAAATGGTAAACCGTGCCGGGTGTTGTAAAACTGGAGAATTTGTAGAAGGTCTCCGGGTCATTGCTCCTGCCGCCAAACCCTGTCACCATCCCCGCGCCGGGCAGGTCCAGTTCACCGTCCGGGGTGCCGTCCATCCTATAGAACCGCACCTGATGGGCCGCATGGTGCAGGTAAGTGCAGACAAAGCGGTCACCCACAAAATCAACGAACTCCAATTTATCCGCAGCCTCCGGCACCAGCTCACGCCATGCGGCGGGATCGGGAGTCGTGAGGTCAATGGCCACCAGCCGGTTTTGCGGCGCATGATGATCGGTCTTGACATAGAACGTTGTCCCGGTGTTGCCCACCACGACATATTCAGCGTCAAAGTCCGGGAGGAGTTCCACTACCTCGGCTCCGGGGTTTTCAAGATCAAGGTAAAAGACAGCGTTCTCGGCTGCTGTGCCGTGCCAGACATAAATGATCAGATAACGCCCGTCTTCGGTGACTTCACCATTAAAGCCCCATTCCTTCTGGTCGGGGCGTTGGTAGACCAGCCGGTCTTCGGACTGCGCCGTCCCCAGTTTGTGGTAATAGAGTTTTTGATAATAGTTGGTCTGTTTCAGGGCCGCGCCCTCCGGCGCGTCATACCGGCTGTAATAAAAGCCCTGCGAATCCTTATCCCAGCTTGCGCCCGAGAACTTGACCCATTCAATCACGTCATCTAGGTCCTGCCCGTCATCCACCCGGCGCACGTGCCAAGTCTGCCAGTCTGAACCGGCATCGGCAATGCCATAGGCCAGAAGACGCCCATCGTTGCTGACCGCAGCACCGCTCAGGGCCACGGTGCCATCCTCGGAGAGCGTGTTCGGATCGATCAAAACCTTGGGGTCTTCTTCCAGGTTTTCCATCCAATACAGCACATCCTGGTTTTGCAGGCCGTCATTATAGGCGAAGAAATAGCGGCCGGCTTTCTTATACGGCGGCGAGTATTTTTCATAATTCCAGAGCTCGGTCATCCGGTTTTGGATCTTCTTCCGCAAGGGCGATTTATCAAGGAAGCCAAAGGTCAGGTTGTTCTGCGCTTCAATCCACCGGCGGAGCTCGTCGCTCTCGAGGTCTTCCATCCAGCGGTAGGGGTCAGGGACCACCTCGCCATGGAGCTCTTCCACCAGGTCTTCTTTGCGGGTCTCAGGGTAATTGATGGGCATGGGTTTCTCCGTAAAGCATCTAGGTTGAATAATCCGCCATGTATTTGAACAGCTCGGCTGTCAGCAGGGCATCATCCACCGCGCGGTGCGAGTTGGGCAGGGGGATACCGCAGGCCGCCCCGGCAGCTTCCAGCTTATGGAACCTGTACCCCCGGCCGCGGGGACTCGGCTGGCCATAAAAGGCGGCGTAGAGCTTCATCACACAGAAAAACCGCCGGTCATCCATCGGCCAGTCCAGCCAGTAGCGGCTATGGGTCTGCTTCATCATCCGCAGGTCAAAATCGAGGTTGTACATCCCGACCATGCGGCCTTTGAGGACACCCATCAACTCCGGCCAGGCATCCTTCCAGCTCGGGGAACCTGCCACCATATCCTCCGTGATGCCATGAACGGCAATCGAGTCGGGCGGGATGGGGATGGCGGGCTTGAACAGGGACTCGTACAGGGTGTTGCCGCGCAGGTCCACCACGCCGATCTCGATCACGACATCATCAGGGGAAAAGCCGGTGGTTTCCGTATCAATGAATAAGGGGTCAAGCGCCAGGATCTGCCGGGCGCGCTGGAGGACTTTGGGGTTGGCCAGGGGGAACATAAGGAATCCTTCGTTGGTTTTGGTGCAGCATCTGGAAGTTTACCATAATTGGGGTCCTGGAGAAAACAAAGGGACCTAGACGCGATCAATGGCAAAATCTTTCTTTATAGTATTTTGATTTTTTTCTCAGGAATCACCCCTTCCCGCCCTTCAGCCGGGGATGGGGTCTTATGTTTCACAATCGACATTTGAAGATTAATAAATTTGTGATTACCCTGCCTTAGATAATGTTAACCCCCTGCAAAAATTGATAGGCCGCGAACCCTGCCAGCACCACAGCGGAGACCAGCAATAAAACCCGCTGGACTTTCTCTCCCATCCGGCGCGCAGCGGAAAACAAGGCGATCAGGACGATATTGGTGAGGATGAAGACTCCATAGAAAGAGACCAGGTAACCCGCGCCCCACCACGGCGAGACCGCCCAGGCTTCCAAAAGGTTCGGCCCGTTGAACAGACCCCAGAACAGCCAGGGCCCGGGGGCAAGGATGTTCAGAACCGCCGACTTCAGCAAGGTCTTTATCCCGCCCTCATCGGAAGCGGCTTCAATGGACTGGTAGTGTCGGAAGGCCTTGAAGGCGCCCCAGGCGAGGTAAAGGATGAACAGCGCGCTGCCGATCTGTAAGGCCTGCAGGAAAGCGGGGGGCAGGCTGGTGAGGACCAGCAGGACCAGCGGGATTACCAGCCCATCCGTCACGAGGGGCGCGAACGCGGCAGGCAGTGCCCGCTTCCACCCGCCTTTGATGGCAGCCGAAAGGAAAAAGGCCTGGAGCGGCCCGGGGGTCACGCCTGCGGAGAAGCCGATGGCCGCGGCAGTGAGGAGGGTTGGGAGAAGCATGAGGGGAATTATAAACGATGGGGGATAAAGAAAAACAACCCTATGCAAAGTTTTTAATATCCCTCTCTATTACCCATTTATCTCTTAAGGACTAATGATGTGAGATTAATAATTCTGCCCTTCTTTGAAATTAATATTTCTTGAAAATTTTACTAGCAGAATAAATCGAAGGATCAAATTTTGGTAAAAACATTGGCACAATTATTTCATCAGATTTTTTATACTTTCTACGTTCATTGAGATCAATGAATGCAATCAAGTAAATTATTGCTGAACGTACCAATTTTAATAATTCCAAGGTTTGATCAACAAAATCTGCGATAAACATATGAAGTGATTTATCATCTACCTCTGTTGACCAATTATGATCTTTAAAATGCAATATCAAATACTCGTGAGTCAACACATTCCGGGTGCGACGTAAATATCCTTGGTAGCCATCTTGATTTTGATCTTTATAATTGACATCCAACTCACGAGCAATATCATAAAGAGCAAATAAAGGATAATTTTTTCTCTTCTTGATTTCCGGTCGGAGTTTTCCTTTATGTCTCCATATTTTTCCATTAGTTGTGAATTTAATATCTAAATCATTCAGATCAAGGCTAAGATAATCGTTCAGAAAGTGTGCAATTTTGTCAAAAATATCAAATGCGCTTTGATAAACTATTTTTAATGAGGCTATGCGAGACCCATATATTGCATAGTCCAAATTATCAATATAGTTTGTTAGTTTATCAATTTGAATAAAATCCGTATCTGGATAAAGAGTTTTAAAGAACAAAAACCTCGCATAAGCATATTGTTCTTTCATCGAATTAATCACTCTGGACAACCTTATAAAAGTTGTGGCATTGTCAATATTTGTTTGAAAAGAAAAAGTGATATTATCTTCAAGGTAATGCTTGCATTTACAACAACTATGGCACAGATTCAAGAATAACTGATTCCTTACACAAAATTGTTCATACTTTTTTTGTGGACCCCGCATAAACTTCTCAGTCTTTTTCTCTTTTTTAGGGTCTTTCTCTAAACCCATTTGAGCTACTTCATCAGAGATTCTTTTATAAACCGATTCAAAACTTATTTTAGTTCCGATACTTGCATATTTACCCAGAAAATTCGTTGAACAAACTTCTTGTAACAATTCAAGAGCATCCAGTTTAAAAATATTATGACGTGTGATATTTGAAAAATAATTAAGCTCTATTGCCAGATTACCTTTTGCCATCATATGGGTAGGGGAGATGCACAAAGCTTGATCATATGATGATAAAGCCTCAGCAGACCTCCCAAGACCGGATAGGCAGTTTCCATAATTTACCCAAAGTTGAGCCCTTAATTCTGGTTTTAGCAACTCACTCTTCTGTAAAGCCTTTCTGAAGTATCGTTTTGCTTCAAGAAGAGGGGTTTCATCTGGATTAAATACAAAATCATCGCCTTCTGATTTTTTACTTAATTCATACAATGAAGAATATCCATTCGCAATGTTATAAAATAGCATGGGTTCATTTAATTTCAATTTATCAATTGAGTCTAGATAAATTTCAATACCCTCAATAACTAATCCTTCACTTCCCAAATTACTACCCACATCAATTAATATTGCTCCCGAATTAAGCAATAAATTAGTGTCATTGGGAAGTTGTTTTTGTAGCTTTCTTAATAGAGCTAGGCCATCAGTAGGAGATTTTCTAGATACCGAAAACAACTTATCTATTTGCTCTTGCGATATATAACTCATGTTTCCCTTGGTAAAAGCAAAGAACTGAAACGATCTAAAAGAAAGTAAGCTAATACTCACGCAACTAATATATTTTTTCGTGAAGGTGACAATTGCCAGGGCGCAGGCACTCTCGCGATAGCCGGTGGCTGTTTCAAAATCAAGGGC
>CAZXRL010000153.1:0-6517 GCA_964643275.1 uncultured Candidatus Brevefilum sp. | reverse complement strand
ATGACCGCGAGAAGAAACAGGGTGCCGGGCCGATCATGTCAATGCAGCTGCCCGCCGCCTGGCTCCATCCTCTGAGCTGGCCGGCCAGTGTCCGCGCGGCTCCCTCAGCTTTGCGGGCGTCGTGATGCCGATATTCCAGCCGGACAAGCCGGGTGAAGGGCGGGTAGCGCAGTTCCCGCCGAGATGATATTTCCTGATCATAGAACGCAGCGTAGTCGTGATGGGCAGCGGCCTGGATCGCGTAGTTATCAGGTTGATAGGTCTGAACGATGACCTGCCCGCCAAGCGGGCTGCGCCCTGCCCGGCCTGCAACCTGGGTCAGGACCTGGAAGGTGCGTTCTGTGGCACGGTAGTCCGGCAGGTTCAAACCCACTTCCGCAAGGATCACGCCGACCAGGGTCACCAGTGGGAGGTCAAGACCCTTTGCCAGCATCTGGGTGCCGATCAGGATGTCGGCCTGATGCTGCGTGAACTGGGTCAGGATCTGGTCGTGCGCCCCTTTTTTACGGGTGGTGTCCGCATCCCAGCGGAGGGTGCGCGCTTCGGGGAAATGTTCCCGGACAAGCCGTTCCACCTTCTCCGTCCCTGTTCCGAGCTGACGGATCTGAGTGCCCCCGCATTCCGGACAGCTTTTGGGGATTTTGCGGGTGTAACCGCAGGTGTGGCAAATCAGTTCCCCCCGCGGGTGGTGGAAGGTGAGGGGTTTGTCGTCCCGGGGACACTTGACCACATAACCGCAGTCTCTGCAGAAGACATAAGTTGCCGTCCCGCGCCGGTTGAGAAAGAGAATGGCCTGCTGGCCGTTGTCCAGCACCTGGTGGATTCCGGTTTGTAGTTCATGGCTGAAGATGCTGCGGTTGCCGGCCTGCAGTTCCTGCCGCATATCGACGACGGATACTTTGGGCAGGCTCAGTTCGGCTGTGTTCCCTTCGCCCGGCAGGACGGGCAGGTCTATCCCGAGACGCTTTGCATGGAAGGCAATGGACTCCCGGTGTGCAAGGACCCGCCGGGGAAGTTCGAGATAGGTCCAATTGCCGCAGACGGCCTGGAAGAACTGGGTCACACGTGGGGTGGCGGAACCGAGGAGGACGACCGCGCCGCAAAGCTGTGCATAAGAAACGGCGGTTTCGGCAGCGTGGTAATAAGGCAGACGATCCTGCTGATCATAGGATTCATCATGGCATTCATCCACCACGATCAGGCCCGGATTGGCCAGCGGCATGAACAGCGCACTGCGGGGGCCAATAAGCACGGATAACTCACCGTTGCGGGCCCGCCGCCAGGTATCGTAGCGCTCGCCTTCCGATAATTGCGAATGGACCACGCCTACTCTGCCCGGAAAGCGCGAGAGAAACCGTTTGATGGTCTGGGGCGTCAGGGAGATCTCAGGGACCAGGACGATGGCTTGTTTCCCTGCATTCAGGGTGTCTGCCACGGCTCGAAGGTAAAGTTCGGTTTTGCCGGAACTGGTCACGCCATGCAGCAGGAAGGGGGGCGGGAGCTGTCCCTGGCGGGCGGCTTCCAGTCCGGACTGGATTGCGTGCCAGGCATTCTCCTGATCCCGGGTCAATTTTGGGCGTTCGGCCGGTACAAAGCTGGCATCTTCCAGCGGGTCCCGCCAGACCTGGGTCTGCCGGAGGTCGATCATCCCGGCTTTCTCCAGCATTTTTAAGTCGCCGTTATTTGCACCTGTTTGGTCGTAGATCCGTCCCGGTTCAACCGGATCTGCCTTCTCCGCCAGCATCCGCAAGATCCTCATTCGGCGGTCATGGACGGTCTGGACGCGGCTGAGGGGGTCATCGAGGGTGTTGATTGCCTCCGGCGAAATCGCCAGGGATACTTTGCGGACGGTTTTAGGGCTGACCCTCGGCTCGGGCAGGATCGCCCGGGTATGCACGATTCCCTCCCGGACAAGTTTGCGCAGGGTGCCGCGCCAATCGACCTGCCGGATGGCTGCGTCAATCTGGCGGCCCCGCAGGTCGCCCCGCTTTTGGAGGAGGTGCACAATACGTTTTTCAAGAGGGGATAGCGTCGCTTCGTCGATGCTCCGGTCAGGGTTTAACCTGACCAGCGTGTCTGTCCGTTGACTGAGACCGGGCGGGAGCATCAGGTCAAGGCAAGCGCCAAAGGGAGAAAGGGTCTCCTCAGCCATCCAGGCCGCCAGCTCTAGTTGGGTGGGCGTCAGGGCCGGAATGTCATCAACCAGCTCTTCTACGGGGCGGGTTTGGGCGACCTCCGGGGATTCAACGAACCGCACAACCACGCCCTGCACGCGCTGTTTGCCGAACGGCACGATCACGAGTGAGCCAGGCGCAACGGCATCTTCCAGATCGGATGGGAGGTGGTAATGATAGCTGTCAGAGATCTGGGGGAGGTTGATCGCAACTTCGACATAAGATGCCATAGGTTGATTTTACCTTGAAAGCAACCGCCGATGATGGCCTGCGCTTACGACCTGGTCAACATTAATCTCCAGTGATGATGATCAGGGTCTGGCTGCTGAAGGCGTAAAACCCCGGGGGCATCTCCTGTCGATGGAGGATATGATCCCGGAGATCGTAAGCGAAGTTGCTTTGACCCACCAGCCGGTCGTAGGCGTCCAGGTCAAAGAAAAGCTGGTAGCGAGCAGCCAGATAGCTGACCCGCTGCATATCCAGCTTGATCTGCGGCCAGTCATCACGCGGGAAGAGGATCGGGTGCTCAGCCAGCAGGATGACCTCGTCCGGCAGGGTTGGCAGGATCGCTTTGAGGTCCTTGAGGAAGAGCATGGGGTAGGCCTCATTGCGATATTCGTAGGGTCTATTAGCCACCACATGGGTAGTGTAGGGGTCAAACCCTTCCCGGCTCTCCTGAATTTGGGCCTGGACATAGGCTGTCCCCCCCGCTGGGATGGCATCAATGGCCACGTCTTTTCCGGGCGTCCCGCCCAGGACCAGCTGCATCTGGATGGACTCCCCGTTAAATTCATGGGCGACATTGAGATAATAGACTGTGATTGTCTCTCCCTGGAAGGTCATATTCCTTTGATGGATGGCCCTATCCAGCAACTGGAAACCCAGGAAAGCCCAGAGATCATTGACCTCATCCAGGCGGTCGAATCCGATCTTTGTGACATGGGTGTATGACCAGTCCACGAGTTTGCCATTGTTATCCAAAAAGGGAAACAGAACCGCAGGGCGGGCTTCCACCTCGGTCGCTGTGGGCGTTGGGCTGAGGGTGTTGTAGGGGGTGAGCGTTATCGTCGGCGTGAGGGAGGGGCGGGGCGTGATGGTGAAGGCGGGCGTGGTCGTCTGGGTCGGTGTGAAGGTCAGGGTGGTTGTGGGCGTCAAAGTCACGGTTGCTGAAGGGGAAGGCAGGGAAGTCTTTGCCGTCTGACACCCTGCGAGTCCCAGCAGGCAGACCGCGAGGATTAACTGGAGCAGATGAAGCTGTCGTTTTTGGCGCATTGACGGTTGCCGCTCCACAGCGATTCAGTTCGGTCGGGTGATGGCTGCGGCCCCATAGCCGACAACGGAGGACCGGTCCCCGGTGATTGAGGCTGAGGTGTCATAGTTAAGCAGGGTGACCTTGTCCGCACCCCATTCCCGGGTTGTCCATAGGACCGCAGCGATAGCAGCCAGGCCGCAGGCATGGCCCTCCCCGCGATCCTTGAGATCGAACAATCCCTCCGGGGAGAACGCTGCCATGGCATCCAGTACCTGTTGGTCAAGCTGGCGGGCTTTGGCTTCGGAAAAGAAGTGGGAGAGGTCGCTGCTGGCGACCAGCAGACAGGTTTCGGGGTCAAGGACTTCTGCCAAAGCTTGCCCCAGCCCTTTGGCTACCTCGCGGGTCTGATCCCGCAGCATGATGGGGATCAGCTCAAAGGAGCCAGACACTGACAATTGCAGGAAGGGAAGCTCAATTTCAAGGGAATGCTCCTGGTCGTTGGCGACCGGAGAAAGGGCGATGCCGGTTCTTGCTTCGAGGGTCTTGTTGAGCTGTTCCAGGGCACCCATGGCAAGGGGGATGTCACCCAGGGGAGTGCGGTAGGCGCTATGGGCGCTGGTCAGCACCCCCTGGGGATGATACTGGTGCATAGGTGAGAGGACCGCAACCTGGTCGAAGTGCTTGCCCCTGACCATCTGGAAGGCATATCCTGCCACAGCGCCGGAATAACGATAGCCGGCGTGGGGAGCGATGAGGCCCACAACCTCACCGGGCAATGCCGGAGGTTTCGCATCATTAATAAAGGCGTCAACAGCCTGCCTGAGCTGATTGGGGTCTGCACTGTACCAGGTCCCCACAATGGGAGATGGACGGACTTTCAATGCGTCATTCATCATGATTCCATTTTAGCATATCCCCATCCTGATATAAACGGTTTGACCGGGGCCAACCCTTACATGGCAGTTATGAGGTTTTCTTGTGATGGCAGAACCGGGAGAATGATTAATCCATCTTACTCGTTGTTTCTCTGATCACCAGTTCGGTAGGGAGGATAATCCGGCGGGTGGTGCCGGTAACGTTGTTTTCAAGCTGATTGATCAGGGTCTGAGCAGCGATTGATCCCATCTGGTGGATCGGCTGGCGGATTGTGGTCAGAGAAGGGTGATGCCGTGAGGCGGCTGGAATATCGTCAAACCCGACCACCGCGATATCCTCCGGCACGCGCAGTCCTGTTTCTTGAATTGCTTTGATTGCGCCCAAACTCATCAGATCGTTGGCCGCAAAGATGCCATTGATTTCCGTCTGGGAAAGGAGCCGTTTGGTTTGAAGATAACCGCCTTTTTCAGTGAAATCGCCGTAGGCGATCCGTTCTTCCAGAACAGGTAAGTTGTGTTCCCGTAATCCTTGTTTGAATCCGGTCAGCCGGTCTCGCCCGCTGAACCGGTCCATATGCCCCGTGATGGTTGCCAGTTGATTCCGCCCAATCCGGACCAGATGACGGACCGCAGTAACGGCGCCGTGAACATTATCGGCATCAATGCTGCTGACATTGGGATAAGTGTTCCGTCCGATCTGAATGAGGGGAATCTCACGCTGGATCAGGCCATCGATCAGGGGATCGTTGATGACGTTTGAAGCGACAATGATCCCATCGATCAGTCTATTGTTAAGGATCGTGTCATTGGTGCGTTTCTCGTAATCCGGTTCAACAATCCATAACATCAGGGTGTAGATGTTGGTTGTGCAGGTGGAGGATATCCCCTGTGCCAGCAGACCGAAGAAGGGATCGGAGAAAAGGCTGCTCAGAACCACGGGGATGACAAGGCCGAGCACTCTGGTCCGGCCGCCGATCAGGCTGCGCGCGACCGGGTTGGGCTGATATTTCAGCTCATCAATGATGCGTTGAACATTTGCCCGCGTGTGATCACTGACATTTGGGTCATTATTGATGACGCGGGATACGGTGGAGCGCGAGACTCCCGCGATTTTTGCTATTTCATTGATGGTGGGTATCTGGTTCAAATTATTACGCGTCTCCCTGATTCATATTTCCTTGTAAATGCGGAAAATGAAGCCAAGTTTCCGGGAAAATTAATAGATGATTCAGGTTGTGAGGTGAAAAAGTGATCCTAATCTCTAAAATCATACATGATAAGAAAATGTTTGTCAAAAGATCGGCAGCAAACTGCTTACAACAGGTCACCAGCGTGGAATCAAGCATCATCAATAACACCATGCTGATCCAAATTGCTGTCCTTGCCTGGATCTTTTTGGGTGAGCGTTTGACATGGCTGGAGATCGTTGGGTTGATCCTTGCGGCCGGGGGTATTTTATTGGCCAATCTTAAGCGGCAACGCAAATCCTAAGACGAGGAATGATCGCAAAGGAATTGATCTTTTCCTGACCAAGAGAATGTTAACGACGTTAACCTGATGTTCAAAATCTATTGACAATTCCGGCGAATCCATGTAAGATGAATTTGGAACCGCTCCCACGGCGACGTAGTAAAGCCTGGAAATTTGAATGCAGTCTGGTCTGGGGATTTGTTTTTTAGCGGAGAATTTACATCATCATGGATGAAGCCGCATATTTTGAAAAATGGTCAAAATTATTTCAATTCGATATTGGGAACGATACCAATCTGATCGCTTTTTATGTGGGCATTATCGCATTTATTCCTTTGATTTTATTAACTGAATATTATCGAGCGTGCAAAGGAGGTGCTTTGGCGTAATTTGTTGTCCGATACCATTTATGGTAGCTCTGCAAATGTTTAAGCAAATGAATGTGAAATTTCACCAAATCTACCCTTTGAAGGAGAAAAGTGATGAAAAAACGATTGATTTTTATCTTAAGCCTGGTGATTGTTTTCAGCTTGCTTCTGGCTTCTTGTACGCCGGCTGCCAATGTTGAAGAACCAGTGGGTGAAGAACCTGCGGTTGAAGAACCGGCAGAAGAAGAACCTGCTGCGGCCGGCGTTGATCTGGACGCGGCTGATATTGCGGCTTCCCTGCCCCGGGATGAGACACTCTACATTGCTGGTTTGCAGTGGAGTGCGCTCGTGGGTTGGAATCCCTACGCCTCGACCAAC
>CAZXRL010000152.1:4738-6542 GCA_964643275.1 uncultured Candidatus Brevefilum sp. | reverse complement strand
CGCACAGCACCATGTCATGCAGGCCGATCTGGCCCTTATAAATTTCTCTTTCCGCGTTCAACGCCTTCACGTCCTGATACAACTGCGCCGGGTCGGCCTGGGCCACTTTCGCCGACGTGTCATACCCCACTTCCAGCAGGACATACGCAAAGGTATGGTTCACCCAGCGGATGCGGGAAAGGTCCGTCAACTTCGCCAGGCGCAGGATCGCCTCTGCATCCACACCGATCTCGGCCGCCAGCGCAACCCGGCCCGCGGGCGTCAGGATCCGGTCATACAGGTGCAGGGTATGTTTGATCCCAATGTCAGCCAGCTTCTCAACCACCCCAGCCGGTGTCTCGGGGAAATCCGCCAATTTATTAGGCCTGGGCTGGAGGCTGTTGATCTCCCGGATGAGGATTGTGAGATAATCCGCATCAATCCCGGTTTGCTCCGCCAGGCCCATTAATTTCGGTTTTGTCTTGAGGGCAGCCTGCAAGTCAGCCAGAGTCTTGAGGCCCTGCGCTTTCAGGAGGCTGAAAACAGTTTCCGTGTTCTGTTGAAGAATTCGCCGGCTGGGCAGCAGATCAGCGGCCTTTAAGGTGGCCTGGTATTCGTCCAGGGTGATGTCGTTCAAATTGATGTAGTAAGCCATGATAGGTCCCTCCCAATAATTGACCAGGCCCTGATTATCCCAACCCCATTATAACGGAAAATACGCCTGCACAAAGTAGGTCACGTGCCGCGCAGCGCACGTGACAAAATAACTAAGGATCACCGCAGATTGCTTCGGCGGCCTGGCGGCCTTCTCGCAATGACACGCGTGTTTGTCATTGCGACGGAGCCGAAGGCGGAGGAAGCAATCTCAAGATTTCATTAATCAATATGGTGTCTGTTCTCATGGATATTTTACAATGCGGGCGTTCCTTGCGACGACAGACGTCGGGTGACACGGTTCTAAACCTGCTCGGGCGAGCTGATCTCCCCCTCTAACCATCGCCTCAGCGAGAATCCGACAACCGCCCCTGGTATTTACTTGCGAACAACGCTGGCCCGCCGCCGGTATGCCAGAAGAGAACAGTCTCACTTGGCTCAAAATACCCTTTGCGGATCAGATCGATCAGCCCGGCCGCGGCGCGCCCGGTATAAACCGGATCAAGAAGCAGCGCTTCCTGCTTTGCAAACAGCCGGATTGCATCAATTTCAGGCACGCCCATCACGGCATAGCCTTCGCCCGTATAGGCGTCATTTACCAGCACGTCCTCGGACGTGAATGTCCAATCTTTCCCAATATAGGCAGCGGTCGCCGTTGCCAGATCCGCCACCCGCGGTTTGAGCACGGCTTCGGGTTCGTCCACGCTGATTCCGAGGATTTTCCCTTTGTACCCGCTCACCTGCGCCCCAACCAGCATCCCGGCCTGGGTGCCTCCGGATGAGCTGGGGAAGACGATCCAATCCGGATGAACGTCCTGTTCGGCCAGTTCCAGCATGGCATTGACATACCCCATTGCTCCGACGGGGTTGGACCCGCCATAGGGGATCAGGTAGGGCTTGCGTCCTTCTACTCTGGCTAGTTCCAGGGTCGCTTCAAGCCTTTGTTCAATAGAATCCCGCGTTGTGAAGACGATCTCCGCCCCCAGCAAATGGTGCAGGAGGTGGTTGCCATCCGGGGGATCAGGCGGGTCGCCGAACAGGACCAGGATACAGTCCAACCCGAACCGGGCAGCCGCAGCCACTGTCTGGCGGCAGTGGTTGGATTGGACCGCCCCGGCGGTAATGAGTGTTTGCGCACCCTTTTCACGGGCATCCGCCAGCAGGTATTCCA
>CAZXRL010000152.1:0-4638 GCA_964643275.1 uncultured Candidatus Brevefilum sp. | reverse complement strand
ACAGCCGGCGGCTTTGGCGGTTCTCATAGCCTCCCACTGGAGCCGGTAGTTGAACATCTTCTCGCGGTGTTCGTCCAGCGACATCCCATGGATATACCAGGCCCGGCCGCCAAACCAGAAGATCACCACCGCCCCGACAGGATCGCCCTCAACTTCGGCGATCAGCGGCACGGCCAGACCCGCTTCGAAGAAGGTGCGCCAGACGGCTTCGTAGTAATCTTTGCTCCGGATCAGGAAGTCGTCACGGATGGAGGTGTGGGCATACATCCGGTAGAGCAGGTCAATGTCATCCATCCCGCCTGCGCGTACGCTCACTCCCCGGCGTTCGGCAAGCCGGATATTGTACCTGGTTTTGGATTTCATCCGCATCAGGAGGTCTTCTTCGCCCTCAGCCAACCCGACGACCACCGTGTTTTTGAACTGGATCTGTTCATCCGAGAATACCCAGCCGCGCTCAAGGAGGTCCTGCCGGACGGCCAATCCCGGCGGGTGCGGTTTGCCCTCCTGATCTCCGGGTATTCCAAAACCTAGGGGAAGGTCGGGGTCTATCTTAAGGAAGATAGCGCCCTTGTCCCGGGCGAAGGTTTGCAGGTCATCCAGGACCCTCCGGACAAGGTGGGGCTGGGACCAGTCCAGCAATGGGCCGCGGGGGGCATACATCACGCTCATCTTCAATGGAATCCCGCCTGTGGCAGCCTTGCGCTGGAGCACCAGGGCAGCAGCAGAAACGTTCCCGTTATCATCCCGCCAGATCAGGGGGTGGGATTCCCAGCCGAACTGCGCTTTGACCTGACCCCACTGCCAGGTCTGGAGGGCGTGTGCGCCGGGCAGACCCCGGATCAACTCGTTCCATTTGGCGCCATCAGTCAGGGTCGTGAATTCCAATTGAAGCGGCTCCTTTTTATCCATCATGCGGAGGGTGTGCGGTGGCGGCGGGAATAAAGGGTGTACAGACGATACAACAGGGGATTATAGACCCTGTCCCAGGCGCCGATTGTCCGAACGACCTCGCCGCCGAAGCCGCGTTTGAAGCGGTATACGCCCCAGAGGCCATCGGAGCGGTCGAGGAAGGTTTCCTCAAGAACCGGTTCGGGCTGGTCAGGCACCCCCCACAGATCGTAGGTCTGGCAGCCGTTCCGCTTTGCCCAACGCATTGCTTCCCATTGGAGCAGGTAAGTGGGCATCCGGTTACGTTCCTGGTTGGTGGACGCGCCGTAGAAATACCAGGCGGTATTGCCCTGAGCAAAAGCCATTAACCCTGCGAGCGGCTGCCCCTCATATTTGGCGACCAGTAAGACGCAGGCATCCCTGGCCGCAAACAACTCATAGGCCCGTTGATAATATTTGAGGCTGTGAACGCCAAACTCATCCCGTTCTCCGGTTGTCAACATCATCCGGTGGAAGCCTTTCACATCCGTGCTGGGATGCACAGTCACATCCTTGCGGTCAGCCAGCCGGATGTTGTACCGGGTTTTGGATTTCATGGACATCAGGATCTCGTCCTCGGAGCCTTTCAGGTCAATCAGGATGGTACGCGGCGGCTGGATGGTTTGATGGCTTTCCTTGAAACCCGGGAGCTGTTCCGGGATAAAGCTGTCCCCCACCGGCTCCCAGATCTTCGGTTCAACCCGCAGGAAAACAGCCTGTTCCTGCCGGCAGAGCTCATCCACCTCAGGCCAGAACGCAGCCCAGTCACCAGCTCCGATGGGACCGCGGGGGATATAGGCTACGCTGTAACCCAGGGGCAGATGCCGGAAAAGCATCATCGCGCCCAGATTTCCCTGCCGGAGATATTTTGGAGACCAGCCAAATTCGGCTTTGAGTTTTCCCCAGGTTGAGGTCTGGAGAATATGCGTTTCGGGGTGCTCCTGGATGAAGGCGTCCCATTCGGCTGAGGTCAGAAGATTCATAGACTCCTTAAAAACGATGACATTGCCTGTCCTCTGGCAATATCAACATGGATGATTCCCCTTTATGTTTCCGTGGAAAACTATTCTACCATATCGAGGTCTGGCTCGCGGGCTTTGATGGATGCGCCGGGGATTGTCTTGCTGAGGATTTCCAGGATCGCTTCCGGTTTTCCTTCCAGGGCAAGTGTGTTGAGGCGTTCCACCACGGTAGTTAATTCTTCGTGCGATAGGATATCCTCGCTGTCCACCTGATGGATATCAGGATGCGCAGTGGGAGAGAAGGAAAAACCTTTATCCCACAGGTCCTCGCTCAGCTTTTCGCCGGGTCGAATGCCCGAGAAGACAATCTCGATATCCTTGCCAGGCTCAAGGCCGGAAAGACGGATCAGGTCCTGCGCAAGGTCGAGAATTTTGACCTGCTGACCCATATCAAGGACATAGTTCTCCCCGCCTTTGCTCATGGCGGAGGCTTGCAGTACCAGATGGACGGCTTCCGGGATGGTCATAAAATAGCGTTTCATCTCAGGATGCGTGACGGTGACCGGGCCACCCCGGGCGATCTGACGTTTGAAGCGAGGCACCACGCTCCCGCGGCTTCCCAGGACGTTCCCGAATCGGACAACGGTAAAGGCCTTGTCAAACCGCTTGGCTGCATCCAGGACCAGCATTTCGGCAATGCGTTTTGTCCCACCCATCACACTGACCGGGCGGATCGCCTTATCCGTGGAGATCATTACCAGACGATCCACATCCGCTTTCAGGGCAGCCTGGACCAGGTTCCGTGTCCCGAGGATATTGTTGGTGATCGCTTCTTCGATATTGGTTTCCATCAGGGGGACATGTTTGTGGGCGGCGGTGTGGAAGACGACTTCCGGCTGCCAGCGCTCGAAGAGAATGTTCAACCGGGTTTCATCCCGAACATCGGCGATCAGAGGGACGATCTCGAGGGCGGGGAAGGATTCCTTGAGAAGCATAAATGCTTCAAAAATGCTGTTTTCGCCGTGTCCAAGCATGAGAATTTTCGCGGGGTGGAGCTGGGCGATCTGGCGGCAAAGCTCCCTGCCAATTGAGCCGCCCGCGCCGCTCACCAGAACGACCTTGTTTTCGAGGACGTTGCCGATGGCGTTCATGTCCATCTGAACCGGCTCCCGCCTCAACAGGTCCGAAATATCCACCTCCCGCAGGCGGCTGACGCTGACCGTGCCGCCCAAAAGCTCGTAAAGACCGGGCATTGTTCGGAAGGCAACGCCGCGCTGGCGGGTGATTTCGGTCACTTCACGGAGGACTTTGCCGGCCGCGCTGGGTATGGCAAGAATGACTTCATCAACATGACGGGTTTCAAGGATCTGGTCAATCTTATCCAGGGCTGCCAGAACAGGCACGCCGTGGATCTGGCTGTTCTGTTTGGTGGGGTCATCATCCAGAAAACCGACAGGTTTCATGTTCAATTGGGGGTTTTTAAGTAATTCCCGGACGACCATCGCGCCTGCATCGCCCGCCCCGATGACGAGGACCCTTTTTCTGCGATGAGGTTTTTGCTGAACGCCATTGGCGGCTGAAGACGTGCTCTCTGCCATCAACCGGAAGGTGAATCTCAGACCGCCCACGAGCGCAATGGAAAGGAGCCAGTCAATCACCAGGATGGAGCGGGGGAAACCGATAAAGACCCGGGCAGCGAACAAACCAATCATCGCCGCTGAGACGACCATTGATGCTGTGGTGACGGCAGCAAGGATCAACACCAGTTCCCGGGTGCTGGCATACCGCCATAATCTTCGGTAGATTCCAAAGAGATAATAAACAATCGGCTTGATGATGACCACAATTCCCAGCATCCAGAGCAGAGAGTATTGATACGTGGGAAAGATAACGATCAGTTCCAGCCGGAGCAGGTAGCTGGCAAGGACGGAGATCAGGCTTAGGAAGATATCGCCGATCAGGAGATAACGATTTCGAACGCGTTTTCCAAAGATGATCATTAATCAACAGCCTTAGGGTTATTGACCTTTGAAGCCGAGGACAGCGCCGAGGGTCCGAAGAATAATCGCAAAATCCATGATCAGATTGCGGTGTTCAATATAATAAAGATCATATTCAAGTTTGACTGCGGTCTCCTCAACCGTGCCGGCATACCCAAAATTTACCTGCGCCCAGCCGGAGAGCCCCGGTTTGACCAGCAGGCGTGCCCGATAAAAGGGGATCTTTTTCTGGAAGTGCTGGACCAGTTGCGGGCGTTCCGCTCGCGGGCCAACCAGACTCATCTCACCCCGCAGGACATTGATGAATTGGGGAAGCTCATCGAGGTGGGTCTTCCGCAGGAACCAGCCGACTTTGGTCACCCGGTCATCGGACGCCTCGGCCATGCGGGCCTCACCCTCTTTCTCGGCATCCCGTTCCATGGTACGGAATTTGATAATTCTGAATTTCCTGCCGTTTCTGGTCATTCTTTCCTGTGTGAAGAAGACAGGACCCGGTGATGATATTTTTATTGCCCTGGACCCAGCTGCATCCGAGTTCTACGACAAAGAACGTAAAGTGTATCATTTCGAATCGACCAATCAAGATTTATCTTCGGCTGATATGGTAAACTATTGGAAAGCCTGGGTTGAAAAAAATGCAGATGATATTAATGTAGCCGTTATCGGTACCGGCCCGGCGGGCCTCACGGCAGCGATCTACGCTAGCAGGGCCTTCCTCAGCCCCCTGGTCGTCGAGGGCATCCAGCCGG
>CAZXRL010000151.1:0-6563 GCA_964643275.1 uncultured Candidatus Brevefilum sp. | reverse complement strand
TTAACGATGGGGATGAAGTACAGGTTTCACTTGCCCAGCACTTCATCTTCCTTATTTCAGACGCCACCATCCCTTTGGAGAACCTGCCCCTTGAGTTGCAAAAAAGGCGGTTGCGTGTGGATATCGGTGCACGCCGGGTCTGGGTCACGGATGAAGAGCTGGACCCGCCGCTCTCCGCTTCCCAATTCAATTTGCTCTACATCCTCTATCAACGTTCGGGTGAGGTTGTCTCCAGATCGGAGATCATCGAGGCTGTCTGGGGAAAGGCCGCCGAGGGGGTCACTGAACAAGCGCTGGACGCCCTCACACGCCGCCTGCGGGACCGCCTGGTTGAGATTGATCCCGAATGGGAATATATTGTGACGGTCCGCGGGCATGGACTGCGGCTTGATAATCCTGTTGTGAGTTGACCCTGGTTTCTCAGGGCTCCTTTTCCAAATTCCGTTTCATTGAAAATCGAAGCGCCTGGCGATAGATCTTCTGCAGCCTCTCTGCGGTGGCCTCGCGGCCCTGTTGCTGCTGGGTCTGGTTCATCAGATTAGACAGGAATTGGATGAAATCATCGGTGATCTCAGCGGCGTTCTCATCCAAAATCGCGTTGATTTCAGAATCGTCTTCGGCCTGGATCAGGGCTTCGATCAATTCAATATTGGCACCCGGCGCGCTGATCTTCTGGATCGTACCGGCAATCTTTTGAAGTTTGTTGAGGACGTCTTCATCCTCTCCGGTGCGGGCAGTCTGGATCCGCCTCCGAAGTACATCCAGAAAGATCTCATTGATGCCAGGCAGTGCTTGCATGGTGGCTTCCTCAAGGTTCTCCTCTTCCAGGACGCGGTCCAGAAGTTCACCGGCCATGGCTTGCTGTTCCTTGACGGCTTCATCAATCTCGTGGGTCATCTCGAGGAGGTTTTCCCGCAGTTCCGTCAGTTTCGCCTGTTCACCCCCCTTTAATTGTTGAATACGTTCCGAAAGGAGCTGGAAGAACCCATAATCCAAACCGCTTCGTGCAAGGCTGACCAGGGTCACCAGACGGACTTCACTGTCAGCGGCATCCACTATCAGGTCCAGTAGTTTTTGGCGGGTCAGACCGGATTTACCGGCTTCTTCAAGGGCCTGCATGGCCGCTTGCTGCTCCTGGGCTTGTTCCAGGATTTCACGGCCATATTCTGTATTTTCGAGGATCTGCTGTTGCAGACCGGCCAGGACCTGGGTGCTTTCTTCCTCACCTGCAGCCGAAGCGCTTTGGATCAGGCGCTGGAGGATCAGCAATAATTGCTCATCCACCAGGTCTTCTTCCTGCCGGATAAGCTCGGGCCGGGAATCGGGGGACACGCTGGCCAGCCGCTGAAGCAGATTCAACCGCTTTTGCTGTTCTTCCAGCATTTCCGGTGTGATCCCGTCTTCTTCAAGGATCCGCTCCATCAATCGCTGCCGGGTCAGCATGGTCTCCGGTTTCAACAGGTAAGCCTTTCGCTGTTCGAGTGGAAGACTTTCCATCACTTTATTGATCAAGGGACCGATGATCTGCTCTTGCTGGTTGACCGGCACGTTCAAATCCGGGGGGAAAAATGTCAGTAATAATTCCTTTTCCGGGTCATGGTAGATGATCGGTGTGGGGGCCTGGCCGCGGTAACCGCAGTTGGGACACTGGATCAGATTGTATGCACCGGAAAGCAGGATCTGCTTAGCCTGGGGGTCCTGGCTGATATCAAAAAGCCGGGTGATCTCTGCGGCCACGGGTTGTTTGCACTGCGGGCATGAAACAGTTGTCTTTGCCATAATCTCACTTTCGCTCATTGATCAGGTCTAATTAAAAAGCAATGCATTATACCATTGCAGGAATACGCCTGTATCGGCGCGGAAATTAACATATATGAAAGCTACTGTACCTGATGTTTCTAAGAAGGATATAAACGGGACTGATTCAAATCGCGCTGCTTGAGATGACGTTCTTCTTTGAACATGGTATGATTTAATGACCTCAGCCAACCAAGAGATTGTTATCTGTGAAGTCTCGATATCTGAAATTATTTCTGACCCTCATATTTGTTCTGACCGGCCTGAACAGGCAGACTGTATTTGCGGAATCCAGCAGTGAAATACAGATTGAGTCTGTGCGGGTCGAGATCTGGCCCGAATTTACCCGGTCCGCCGCGCTTATCCTCAATGAAATTTCCTTATCTTCTGATACCCTCCTCCCTCAAGACATTATCATAAAGATCCCGGTTGATGCGGCTGTACAGACAGTGGCTGACCAGGGAGAGAATCGCCTGACCCCGCTTACCTGGGAGAGCGTCCCAGAGAGAGATTGGCAGGAAATTCGGTTCAGGGCTGCCAACCCCATTATTTATATTGAATATTTTGCACCGGTTGTTGATCTTGATGGCGACCTTCGGACATTCACTTATGACTGGCACTCGCCTTATCCGGTCCCTTCTCTGGAGGTTGTTGTCCTGCTTTCTTCTGAGTCCGGTGAGGTGATGACGGAACCGAGTCTTGTCCCTGTGGCCGGAGTCAACTCGGAACCGGCTGCCTATCAGGGGACCTTTGGCCCGGTCAGTGGGGGAGAAATGTTTTCGCTTCATCTTGAATATGTTGGTGAATCGGACCACACGACCTATCCCGCGCTGCGGGTTCTCCCGGCAGTGCCTGTTGATGAATCCACCCAAGGCCGGATGGCGTCCCCATTGAGCGTGATTATTTGGTTTATGGGAGCTGCCATTGCGATTATATTTCTGGTGGGGTTGTGTTACTGGTGGTTCCGGAACAGTCAGGCAGATGAACGCACCCGGGCTGCCAAAGGCGTTGGGATATTGAACCTGGAAAAACAGGCCGCATTCTGCCATGAATGCGGGACTCGTTCCAGAGCGGGAGACCGTTATTGCCGAAATTGCGGAACGGGGCTTCGTAAAATTCCATAAATCGCCAGAGTGAAATCCAATCCATCGTAATAGCCGATCAGGTTCTGCCAGTAACTCTGCCTGCCCCCTCTCTATTCTTGAAACCGGAGAATCCGGCTTTCATTGAGGATTTGGCTCAATTCTTCATCCTTCGTTATAATTAATAACACCTCACCAATTCTCAACTGACTGAGAATCATTCGAAGGGAACGGAAAATGTCCAGGATCCAATCGATTGTAAAACGAGACGGCTCAATCGTTGATTTCACCCCCCAGCGGATTACCAATGCCATCTACCGGGCTGCGGTGGCCGTGGGCGGAAGGGATAAACATACCGCTGAGGAATTAACGGAGAAGGTCCTCCAGTTCATTGAAGCACAGACCCCGGAGGGCGAACCCCCAACTGTTGAACAGATCCAGGATACGGTTGAAAAAGTCCTGATTGAAAATGGCCACGCCAGGGTCGCCAAGGCCTATATCCTCTACCGGGCTGAACGGGCTCACCTGCGGGAGCAGCGCAAAGAGCGGGCCGCCCAACCCTCCAGCAATATCCCCTGGGCGAAGCTCTGGCGGATCCTTGATTGGGCTGTGGCGCACAACCTGCATACCGTTGACCATCTCAATGAGCGGCTGGAAAAAGGGGAATTATCCGAGATTGTAGGTGCTTCCGAGGCTTTCTATCATGAAAACATGGAGAATGCCGCCCACCTGATCGCCGATCGCAAGGACGAGCTGCGGATGGTCATCATCGCCGGGCCGTCCTCTTCAGGGAAGACGACTACGACGATCAAATTGGGCGAGCGGCTGGCGCGGCACGATATGAAACTCGTGACCCTCAATGTGGATAATTATTTCTTTGACCTGGAGATGCATCCCAAGGATGAATTTGGGGATTATGATTTTGAGACGCCGCAGGCGCTGGACCTGGCATTAATTAACGAGCACCTGACCCGGATGTTTGCGGGTGAGGAAGTTAAGATCCCGTTCTATGACTTTAAGACCGGGACCCGGAAGCTGGAACAAACGCCAATGAAACTGGCACCCAATGAGGTGATCCTGATCGACAGCCTGCATGGGCTTTACCCAGAAATGACAAAAGATATCCCGGTGGAGCAGAAATTCCTGATCTATATAGAGCCGCTCTTGCAGCTTAAAGGACGGGATGGGCGGTATGTCCGCTGGACTGATATCCGCCTGATCCGCAGGATGCTGCGGGACGCCTCGCACCGGGCATATGATCCCACGAAAACACTTTTACACTGGCACTACGTCCGGGCGAGCGAACTTCGGAACATCATCCCCTATGTGAACACCACGGACTATATTGTGAACAGCGCCATGCCGTATGAACTGCCTTTATATAAGACCAAGCTGTTTGAAGACTTCAAACGCTGGACGGAAGACTATGCCGACGACCCTCTCAGGGCTGATGCCTTCGAGCGGGCCAGCCGGGTGTACCGCCTGATGAAATCCCTTACCCTGCTTGAGGACGATTCGGTCGTCCCGGAAAATTCGGTCATCCGCGAGTTTATCGGGGGAAGTATTTACGAGTATTAGGAAAAAGTAAAGTCCAACATACAGCAGAGCCGCCCTGCGGCGGCCCTGCTCTTAATCCGATTGTATCTGCCTGCGGAATTTACCCAATCGCCTCAAACAGGTCCTTCACAAGATCCTCGGGTTCCTCAATCCCCACCGACAGGCGTACCAGACCGTCCGTGATCCCGGCAGCCAGACGTTGCTCCCGGGGTGTGTTGCGATGCGTCATACTGGCGGGATGCTGGATGAGGGTGTCCACGTTGCCCAGGCTGACCGCCAGTGTTGCAATCCTGACGTTGTTCATCATCCGTTGTCCCGCTTCCAATCCGCCCTTCAACTCAAAGGCGATCATCCCGCCAAAATCCGTCATCTGGACGCGTGCCAGGTCGTAATCCGGGTGGCTGACCAGGCCGGGATAATAGACCCGTTCAACGCTGGGATGACTTTCGAGACGCTTTGCGATCCGCAAGGCATTCCGGCAGTGGCGTTCCATCCGCAGCTTGAAGGTCTTCAGGCCGATATTGGTCATCCAGGTATCAATTGGGCTGGGTGTCGCGCCGAGCAGTTTGTAGGCTTGATAAAGCTCATTTTTTAACAAATTTAGATCAGTGGTCAACGCCGCACCGCCCAGCACCTGGCCGTGACCTGAGAGATATTTCGTTGTGGAATGGAGGACGATATCCGCACCCAGGGTGAAGGGGCGCTGGCAGTAAGGTGTAGCGAAGGTGTTGTCCACCGCCACCCGGGTGCCCTGCGCGTGTGCCAGGGCCGCCACACCCTGAATATCCGTTAGCCGCAAAGTGGGGTTGACGGGTGTCTCAATATAGACCAATCTGGCATCTGGGTTTTCTACCAGGGCCTGTTCCCAACTTTTAACTGAGGGATCGGCAACCCAGACGACGTTAATGCCATACTTTGGGGCGAGGTTTTTGAGGAACAGGTAGGTCCCGTCATAGAGAGCCGCCTGGGTCAGCATCGTCTCGCCGGCATGAACGGAAGCGAGGATTGCCCCTGTGACGGCTGCCATCCCGGAGGCGAATACCAGACCGCCGGCAAGGGTTTCCGGGTCTGCTTCGGGGTTCTGCCGGATCAAATCCCATGCTTCCAATGCGGCCAGCTTGCGGGCAAGCTGCTGGTGGTTGGGATTGTTCAGGCGGCTATAATAATAGCCTGGCGCTTCGCCACCAGCGATGGCCGCGCCGGATTCAGTATCATTGAAGGTGAAGACCGAATTTTGATAGATCGGCGGGAGGTGGGCGTTTTCCGCATTTTCACCCTCTGTGTAATGGGTCAGAAATGTGGTCAGACCGTAATACTTGCTGGGATGGGGTTTCATCGGGTTCTCCTTGCGAGCGTTTAAATTGGATAATAAATTCTGTGCCTGTACCAGGCTGGCGATTAACTGTGATTTCTTCAACCAGCACGATTTTATCCATAGGCGAATTTTAACACACTCAAATCACGGAATGTCAATATTTTAGGATTCGAGCAGGGCAACCGCAAAGTCGTTCGTTTTAGTTTTTACTTTCGGAATTACCTCAGCCCGCCCTGGTTTTTCTCCATAGGGATGGATGAGACTGTATAATTAAAGGGCACCTTCACCTGATTTATGAAAGGAGCTTGCAATGGCATTTGAAATGACCTGGATCGGGCATGCCACTCTTGGCCTTGAAACAGACGGGTATAAACTCCTGGTGGACCCTTACCTCTCGCAGAATCCTGCTGCCAGTGTGGATGCAGCCACTGTGGAAGCGGATTACATCCTTGTCACCCACGGGCATGGCGATCATATCGGCGATACGGTTGAGATCGCCAAACGCACCGGCGCGACCGTGATTTCCAACGCGGAGATCAGCAGCTGGCTGCGAAAAAAGGATGTCAAAGTCCACGGGCAGCATCTGGGCGGCGGGTTCAATCATCCTTTTGGTTACCTCAAGTTGACCCTGGCGCTGCATGGGTCGGGTCTGCCCGATGGCACCTATGGTGGTAACCCGGCCGGTTTTCTCCTGACGACCAACGCCGGTGAGAAGGTCTTTATGGCCGGCGACACCGGACTGTTTGGCGATATGGCACTGATCGGGGAGGAAGGGATTACTTTGGCTGTGCTTCCCATTGGCGATAATTACA
>CAZXRL010000150.1:5622-6719 GCA_964643275.1 uncultured Candidatus Brevefilum sp. | reverse complement strand
TGGAAACCGCCATCTATCAGCAAGGCCTCAGCCTGGGAAATGACCCCGGCCGGTTCTCAAAGGTCGGCGACTGCCAGGCGATCAAGGACGTCCTGATGGGGATCTATGACAAGCCCGGCCGCTATGTTTTCACCGACGTGGATGCCCACCTGCAGGAGACCGTTGACCATTTCGCCGGCTCGTTCGACCGGGACGGCCAGGGCGTGCGGGGCGGCTTTAACGCCGCCGCGGTGATCTCGCCCATCTGGGCCGATCCGGAGGTCTGCCAGCCCGGTGAAAACCCCATCGAATGTGAAAACCGCACCCACAACCCCAGTTTCGTGATCATCAGCCTGGAAGTCTGGTGGGAGGGGCGCACGGTTGAACGTTACGAAGACTATATGCGGCAGATCGTCGAATATTACATCGATGAGGGCGTCATCCCGATCCTCTCCACCAAAGCGGATAACGTCGAAGGCGATCACCGCATCAACCTGGCGACCGCCCGGCTTGCCTACGAATACCATCTCCCGCTGTGGAATTTCTGGCGGGCAGTCCAATCCCTGCCCAACCACGGCATTGACCCCAACCGGGACGGCTTTCACATCAGCTATCAGGCCTGGACCGTCCGCAGCTACACCGCCCTTCAGGCGCTGGATGCCGTCTGGCGGGAGGTTCGCGATCAGGCTGCGGCCGCCGAAGAACCGGTCAGTTCCCCCGGTTCCTCCGTTGCCTTTGCGGACCTGACGCTGTCCCCCGCCCCTGACTCACAACCAATCGTCCCTGAAAATGAGAGGCTGGTCTTCTCACTGGAACAACGGGTTGGGGATTCCAGCCGGTCTGCCGGTGTCTTCTCCTTCGACCTTGTCAGCAATACCCTCCACCAGATCCACGAGTCCGGGTTCCGTCTTGAGGACAGCGATTCAACAGGCACGAAGCTGCTGGTCAGCCAGGGCGGCCGCCTTTACATCAGCGCCCCGGAGGGTAAAGACCGACTGGTCACGGATCAACTGGCGCTGACCGGCCGGAAATCAAGCGCTTTCTGGATGCCCGATAACGAACGCCTGGTCGTGTTGACCGGTGATGGGGCAGACCGGACGCTGTGGCTGGTTGACCCC
>CAZXRL010000150.1:0-5522 GCA_964643275.1 uncultured Candidatus Brevefilum sp. | reverse complement strand
TGACGCATCTGGAATATTACGCCTTTCCGGGGCTCAACCCTGCGGTAACCTGGTCTGCTGATGCCGGAGAACTGATGCTGACCTCAACCCTGGCCGCTGAGGGTGGCTACCAGATCCATTTCCGCCGGTTGAACCTGACATCGGGCATCTTCACGGACCTGGATGAAGTGTTTGAAATCGGGTCTGAGGACTTTATCACAATCGATCAATTATTCTGGATCTACCCTTAAACTTATTTTGGAGGCCAATTTAAAATGAAAACAAAGAAACAAATACTGGTTTTACTGCTCTCAGTCCTGCTCCTGTCCGCTCTGGCAGCCTGTGCCGGAGGCGGAGATGCCCCTGCCCAGACTGTGGAGCTTTACCACGAGGCCCTGGTTGCCAAAGACCAGGACCGCCTGATCAATTTTTCCTGTGCGGACTGGGAATCAACCGCCTTCCTGGAGCTGGACAGCTTCGTCAGCGTTGAAACGGAACTGGTCGGTGTCTCATGCGAGACTGTCAGCGAGGAAGACGGCCAGGCCCGGGTCCAGTGTGAGGGCGTTATCACTGCCACCTACGATGGAGAAGCCCGCGATTTTCCCCTCTCCAACCGCACCTTCCTTGTCGTTCAGGAAGGCGGCGACTGGCGTTTGTGCGGTTACGAATAAGATCCGGCTCAGATGCGCTGGCTGAAAGACCATATCTTCACCAAAGAGAACCTCTGGGCGCTGCTCCTTTGTCTGCTGATCACCCTGCTGGTGATCTTCAGCGCTGACCGGGCACCGCTCTGGATCTACCAGGGGTTCTAAATGTCGCTCACAACCATCCTGATCCTTGTGGCCGCTTCTCTGCTCATCCGCCAGGCCTTTCCCGGCCGGCGGCGAATTTGGGCGCTGCTGGCGGCATCCGTTCTGGCGATTTTCTGGCTCCAGCCCGCGCTCCCCATCCGCCAGATGGATTTCTGGTTTCCCACGCTGACACTTGGGCTGGTCCTGCTCAGCTGGGCGATCACCTCGGAAAAAGAAGCACTTGCAGATAGGGAGAACTGGCTGTCCGCCGGTCTGGCCGCAGGTGTCGTCACCCTGATCGCACTCACCCGCTTCGTCAGCCTGGCAGGGCTGGTCACGCCCTCCCGCCCGCCCCAGTTCTATCAGGTTGCCCTCGTCCTGGGATTCATGCTCGCGCTCACCTGGCTTCTCATACATTTCCTGGGTGCAAAAAAAGGGCTCCTCATCCCGGGACTGGTCGTCCTCCTGGGGCTCTTCCTGATCCTCAAGAATCCCACCCTCGCCACGTTTTCAAGTATCGGCCTACGCCGTTTGATGGTGCAGGACCCCGCCCTGGCGAAAGCATCTGACCTGGGTTGGCTGGGGTTTTCCTATGTCGCCTTCCGGCTGATCCACACATTGATTGACCGCCTCAACGGCCGCCTGAAGGACATCAAGCTGGGGAAATACCTGGTCTACACCCTCTTCTACCCGGCCTTTATGGCCGGGCCGCTGGACCGTCTGCAGCGCTTCCGGAACGACCTGGAGAATCCCCAGCCGCTGGACTCGGCTGGCCTGCTCCAGAGTGGGAAACGGTTGAGCATCGGCCTTTTCCGCAAGTTCATCCTCGCGGATTCCCTGGCCCTGATTGCCATCTCAACCGCGAACGTCACCCAGGTCACCTCTGCGGGCTGGCTCTGGCTGATGGTGGTCGCCTATTCCTTCCAGCTCTACTTCGATTTTGCCGGCTACACCGACATCGCCATCGGGGTGGGTGTCCTGCTCGGCTTCCAGCTCCCGGAGAACTTCAACCACCCCTACCTCAAGCCCAACCTGACCCTGTTCTGGAACAACTGGCACATGACCCTCACCCAGTGGTTCCGCGGCTACTTCTTCAACCCCTTCACCCGTGCCCTGCGCAAGGAACGCAAGCTGTCCGCCCCAACCATCATCTTCATCACCCAGATGAGCACCATGCTGGTGATCGGACTCTGGCACGGGGTCACCGTTAATTTCGTCATCTGGGGGGTCTGGCATGGATTGGGGATGTTCATCCACAACCGCTGGAGCAGCTTCGCCGCACCAAAGACGGCCAGGCTGGTCGAAAAACAGCCCTGGCTTGGCCCAGTTTTCAGCGTCAGCGGTGTTGTGTTGACCTTTCTGTTCGTCAGCCTGGGATGGATCTGGTTTGCCCTCCCGACGACCAGCCTGGCGGTGACGGCATTCAGTAAACTATTCGGCCTGGGATAACGCCATGGATAATGCAAACAACACACCCAATAACCAGACCGCTATCTTCCTCCGGAATGTCCTCATCAAGGGCATCCTCCTGTTCCTGATCCTGAATTTTGCAGTGGCGCTGATCCCGCCGGGCGGGAACCTGGGACGGCTGTCCCTTTACAACACACTCTTACCAGGACGGGTCCGCCTGCCCTTCGGCGAGAACCCGGCGCAGGCCTACAACCTGAGCCTTTACGACCTGGAGGTGATGTTCGCCAGCCACGAGCTCATGGCGGGGAAGAAGCCCGCTGATGAATTCCGCATCATCCTGATCGGCGATAGTGCCACCTGGGGAACCCTTCTCCAGCCCAAAGACACCCTGAGCGATCTGATCAATCAGAGCGGATTGACGGATTGCAGCAGCCGGGTCCTCCGGGCCTACAACCTCGCCTACCCGTCCATGTCGCTGATCAAAGACCTGATGATCCTCGAAAAAGCCCTCACCTTTGAACCGGACCTGATCCTCTGGCCCGTCACCCTGCAATCGTTCCCCCGCAAGCTCCAGATCGAAACGTCGCTGGCGGCCAACAACCCCGAACGGGTCCGCCCGCTGATCAGCAGTTACGATCTCAATTTGGATGAAGCGAGCGCTGACTTTTTTGAACCTGCATTTTGGGATAGAACGCTTATCGGCCGCCGCCGGGCGATCTTTGATGCGCTCCAGCTCCAGTTCTATGGGGTGATGTGGGCGGCCACCGGGATTGACCAGACCTATCCCCCCAATTACACGCCTGCCCAGCGCGATTTCGCTGCCGATGATGATCGCTTTCAGGGATGGGAACCCACTGAATTAGGATCCAATCAGCTCGCGTTGGAGATCCTCACTGCCGGAGCTGAAATGGCAGGCGAGGTGCCGGTTCTGGTGGTCAATGAACCCATCCTGATCAGCGAGGGTGAGAACAGCCATATCCGGTACAACTTCTTCTATCCCCGCTGGGCCTATGACCAGTATCGCGAGATCCTGGCCGAGCAATCCCTCACGGCAGACTGGGCCTACCTTGACCTGTGGAACGTAGTCCCGCAGGAGGAGTTCACCAATTCCGCCGTCCACCTCACACCAACAGGAACACAGCTCTATTTTGACGCCCTCCTGCCCGTTCTCCAACAGCAGATCTGCCCTTAGGTGGTAAAATACAGCCGGTATGGAAAGCATCCGCCCCGTTCCATGAACAACTATGAACCGCCTAATAAAACCCACGAAATTAATACGCCAGGAGCAAGCTTAACCCATGAAAAACGACATCATCTCCAAAACTGAGACCTATCTGCGGGAAGAAGTCCTCCAGCAGCCCGACCGGGAGATCAAAGCTGATGAGGCCCTGATCTCCAGCGGTCTGATCGATTCCTTCAGCCTGGTGGATATCGCCCTGTTCGTCGAAGATGAATACGGCGTTCATATTGATGACACCGAACTGAATGCGGAGACCTTTGACACCCTCAACGAGCTGGCCGATCTGATCCTCCAGCGCCAGGGATAATTGATGCAGACTTTTCACCACATCCTCAATTCTCATTACAGCCAGCGACCGAACGATGTCGCCATCTACCTCCAGCACGCAGGTGAGGAAGACAGGCCCATCACCGTCCGCGAGTTGCTCACCCAGGCCGTTGCAGCACAGCGTATGCTTGAGTCCGAAGGGATCAGGCCGGGCGAGGTCGTCCTGCTCATCTTCCAGCATGGCTTTGACCTGATCCAGACCTACTTCGGTGCCATTCTCCACGGCGCGATCCCCTCGATCATGCCCTACCTGACGGAAAAGCTCCAGCCGGAGCGCTACCGGCATGACCTGGCCGCGCTGATCGAGGTCACCCAGCCCGCTGCCATTTTCACCTACCAGGCGTTTGAAACGGAAGTGCGGTCCGCCCTCAAAGAGGGTGATTCAGTCCGCAAGGTGATGCTTGCCGAAGACCTTGGCGATCCCGCAGAGCCTGTGTTTGATCTTCAGCGCCGCCAACCAGAAGATATTGTGCTCCTCCAGCACTCTTCCGGCACCACCGGTCTCCAAAAAGGCGTTGCGCTGTCTCACCAGGCGGTCCTCAACCAGATCACCGCTTATGCGGATGTCCTGCATCTTGATGACGAGGACGTGGTCGTGAGCTGGCTCCCGCTCTATCATGATATGGGGCTGATTGCCGGTTTCCTGATGCCCCTGCTCTACGGTCTGCCCCTCGTTTTGATGTCGCCGTTTGACTGGGTCCGGGCCCCGTACCGCCTGATGCAGGCCGTCAGCGACTATAAAGGCACCCTGGTCTGGCTGCCGAACTTCGCCTATAACTTCTGTGCCCAGAAGATCCGTCCCCGCCACATGGAAGGTGTGGATCTCAGCACCTGGCGTGCAGTGATCAATTGCTCCGAGCCCATGCGGCACGAATCCCACCAGCTTTTCCTTGAAAGGTTTGAGCCCTATGGATTCAGGGAAAGTGCCATTGCCACCAGCTATGCCATGGCGGAAAACACCTTCGCCGTCACACAGGGCGGGATAGATAGGCCAGTGCACATTGACCCCGTTGACCGGGACTCTCTGCAGATTGACCGGGTTGCCCGGCCAGCAAATGGCGAAAATCCTTCGCTCAACATGGTCTCAGCCGGCAAACCTATCCCAAATACGCGAGTTAAAATCGTTGACCCTGCCGGGAATCCGCTGCCGGACCGCCGGATCGGTGAAATCGCTGTCCAGTCCGACTGCATGCTCACCGAGTATTATCACCGTCCTCAAGCCACCAGGGAGACTTTTCTGGATGGCTGGTATCTGACCGGCGACTTCGGTTACATGCTGAATGGAGAGGTTTACATCACCGGACGCAAGAAAGACCTGATCATTGTCGGCGGCAAGAACATTTATCCCCAGGACCTGGAAAGGATTGCCATGACCGTGCCCGGGGTGCATCCCGGCCGCGTGGTGGCGTTTGGCCTTTTCTCACAGCGAGCCGGCACCGAACAGGTTGTCATTGTCGCCGAAGTTGATACATCGGAGCCAGATGAGCAAAAACGCATTGCGGATCAGATCCGCCAGAATGTCACCCAATCCTCCGCCATCGCGCTCCGCCACGTCCATCTGGTGGAAGAGGGCTGGATCATCAAGACCAGCTCCGGGAAGACCGCCCGCCTGGCAAACCGTGACAAATTTATTAATGAGACAACGACCGCCCTGGACTAAAATTTCCTTAACCCACCACGGATCAAAAAACGAGCCGCCCATGTGAGCGGCTCGTTTTATGTTGCTTTTTTAGCAGTAACCTCAGATTAAAGGCCTCATCCGGACTTCCTTAAGG
>CAZXRL010000149.1:0-6798 GCA_964643275.1 uncultured Candidatus Brevefilum sp. | reverse complement strand
TTCGGCCAATTTGGTTCAATGTTCTCATTTATTGGAATTATTCAACGGTCTCAATCATCTTCTTTGGAACCTACACAATACTCACCTTTTATTGGGCCAAAATGATTTTTTTCACCTCTTGCATCATCGATAACAATCGATTATAATGCCAGCATGGCACAACTTCAGAAAGACAAACTGACTTTAAAGATTGCGGCTTTTGGTAAAGCCATGGCCGACCCATCCCGCCTGATCATCATGCAGCTTTGTTGTAAGGAGGGGAAAAAGGTCACCAGGCTGACCGAGTTGACCGGGCTGGCACAATCCACCGTTTCGCACCACCTGGCAGTCCTGCGCGAAGCCAACTTGGTCCATGTGCAACACAAGGGGAAAAGTGCTATCTACACATTGGACCAGCAAGCGTTTTCTTCATGCTGCCAGCTCTCTTCCGACCTTTTCGCGCCTGACGAACCGGAAAACAACAATAAATCAGATTAATCGCTAGGAGAAATCAAATGATGAATAACAATCCCGATAAAATCCGTGAGATTGTGCGGAAACACTATAAAGACATTGCAGTGACCTCCTCCTGTTGCAACTCAATACCGACCAGAGACTCATGTTGTGGGGAAAAAGACCCATACCAATACAGCCATTCCCTGGGTTATTCGGATGAGCGACTCAACGAACTCCCCGGACAGGCTAACCTGGGATTAGGATGCGGTAATCCAACTGCTTTTTCAGACCTCAAATTCGGCGAAACCGTCCTTGACCTCGGCAGCGGTGGTGGGATGGACGCGTTCATCGCCGCCAAACTGGTTGGAGAAGAGGGAAAGGTTATCGGAGTGGATATGACCTCGGAGATGGTCAACCTGGCAAAGAAAAATGCGGCCAAAGGGGGATATCCTCAGGTGGAATTCCGCCAGGGATTTATTGAAGATCTTCCTGTAGAGGACAATTCGGTGGACCTGGTTATCTCAAATTGTGTCGTCAACCTCTCTCCCGATAAAGCCAGGGTCTACCAGGAGGTTTTCAGAGTGTTGAAGCCCGGCGGCAGGATTGCCATCTCAGACCCGATCCGTATTGGTGAAATTCCACAGGAAATGCTGTCCTCAGACAAGGCGTTTTGTGGGTGTATCTCAGGTGCAGTGTCCATTGCTGAATTGGAAACCTATCTGACCTCTGCCGGATTTACCAACATCTCCATCACGCCGGAATATCCACCCAAAGAGGTGATTCATGAATGGTTAAATGGGGTCAATTCGAATATCTTCCCTGATGAGTTTGTGACTTCGATGCTAATCAAGGCAACCAAACCCATGTAATACAAAGACTCACATTCTTACTATGCAGGTACAAAAAGAAAACAGCTCTGTAACTGTTTTCTTTTTATAGGGCAACACTTCTGATAAAGCCTAAGCCGGATTTTGATAATCTCTGATCTGATTAACCAGGTCATTCCTCGGCACCACCACTTGCTCTCGTGTTTTTAAATTCTTCACGGTCACCTTCCCCTCGGCCAGTTCGTCAGGGCCCAAAACGACAGCAACCGGGATATCCAGTTTGTCGGCAAATTTAAACTGCTTCCCAAGCTTATCCGCCTCAGGATAGACAACCACCTGTAAGCCCGCTTCCCTAAGTTCAGAGGCCAGTTTCAATGAATCAGAGATCGTGTCCGCATCAAAGACCGTCACAAAAACCTGCGGGCTGATCCCGGACCGTTCAGGGAGGATGCCCGCATCGCGCAGGACCAGCTCAATCACCACATCGCCCATCGCAAAACCCACGCCGGGCAGCCGGTTCCCGCCAACATCGGACACCAGATTATCATAACGGCCGCCGCCCAGGATCGCCCGGGACTTTCCCCCCAGCTCAAAAGCTTCAAACACGGTGCCGGTGTAATAGTCCAGCCCGCGGATCACCTTCGGGTTGTAGGCCACATAATCCTCCACACCGAAAGTCTTTATCAGGGCAAAGAACTGAACCAATTCGTCAGAGTCCTGCCAGAGGGAGTCATTATTAAGTAATGCCAGCAATCCCTCCACCTGGGTTTCGCTCAGTCCGGTTTCCAGAGCAAAGGCCCGCCAGGCTTTCTCCGAGAGTTTATCCAGTTTATCAACCACCCGAAATACCGCCGGTCGGAGGTCTTTAGGGATTTCAAGCCTGGAGAAAGCCTCATCCATCAGCCGGCGATTATTGACATAGATTTTCACCTGATCTGATGAAAGTCCGGTTTCCTTGAGGAAAGTGGCGGCCACGGCCACAATCTCGGCATCAGCCGCGACCGTCTCCGTCCCCACGAGGTCAATATTCCACTGGTAAAACTCCCGGGTCCTCCCGCGCTGGGGTTTCTCATAGCGCCAGAAAGGCCCGATTGACCACCACCGCAATGGCAGCGGCAGTTCATACTGCTGCTGCGCCACCATCCGAGCCAGCGTCGGTGTCAGCTCCGGCCGCAGGGTCAGCTCCTCATCGCCCCGCGAAGTGAAGACAAACGCCTGTTCCTTAACCAACTCTTCACCCGACTTTGCCGCGTAAAGATCAACAAACTCCAAACAGGGGCCTTCATACTCCTGGTAGCCAAACCGGGTGGAGACCTCCCGGATGATGTCAAACATCCACCGACGGTAAGCCATATCATCTGGATAAAAATCCCGGGTACCTTTTACACTGCGTATAATTTCTGCCATCTGGTCCTCATCAATGATTGTTCCTCATAGTATAACACCGTACATTCTACCCTTTTCCCGGGAAACATCTGATAATAAAGTGAAGTAAAATTGAGTTTACGATACAATACAGGAGATAAAGTAACTTCAAGAGTAAAGGCCATTATGAAAATTAGTGAATTAATTGCATTGATAAACGGTGAAGTTCTAACAAAATCCGATGCAGACGATCACGAGATCCATGGCGCGATGGGTGCCGATTTGATGAGCGATGTCCTTGCCTCAATCCAACCCGAGGCGGCGCTCCTGACCGGGTTATGCAATCCCCAGGTTGTCAGAACAGCTCAGATCGCTGATATTCGGGCCATTATTTTTGTCCGTGGGAAAAAGCCTGCTCTGGAAACCATTGAACTTGCCAATGAAGAGAATATCCCTCTTATCACAACAGAATTTGGAATGTATGAATCCTGCGGGATTCTTTACAGAGCCGGACTCCCCTGCCATGAAAAGGAATCCCGGGACGATTGCTCAACCTGAGGAAACATAAACGATGGCAACCAAACGACCTGTAATCTCAGATGAATATGCTGAAAGCATCACCCGGGCAGAAGAACTTGCCTATGAACTCCGAATCAATGAGGTCATGACGGAAGATGTATTCTGTCTGACCCCGGACATGACCATGGAATCCGCGCTGGATATCTTCCAGAGAGAAAGGATCTCCGGTGCGCCGGTCAAGGAAGATGAGGAGCTGATCGGAATTCTAAGCATTGAGGACTTGATCCGCTCATTACGTGAACAGGAGATTGAGCGGACCGTCCGTGAGTACATGACGTCTGAAATCACGACCATTCGAGCGTTAGATCCTGTTGTTGAAGCCTTGAAGACCTTTTCCCGCACCCAATACGGGCGGCTGCCGGTTCTGGATGAAAACGGCAAACTTGTTGGGATCATCACTAAAGGCGACATCAGCAATGGTCTGCTGGTCGCCTTACAGCGGGATTACCACGCTGAAGAACTGATCCGCTACCGTGCCAGCCACCTCTTTGAGGACATCGTCTCAAAACGCACCAGCCTGATCCTGCGCTACGATATCCAGAAAGGCGATTTTGTCAACGGCGGCAATGCATCCAGCAACATCAAACGTGCGCTGCTCAGGCTCGGCGCTTCACCTCAAATCGCCCGCCGCTGTGGGATTGCTGTTTACGAAGCGGAAATGAACCTCATCATCCACACTAACCATGGTGGCACCCTCCGGGCGGAAATCGAACCTCATAAAATATCAATGGAAGCCTATGACGACGGACCCGGGATTGAAGATGTGGAACTGGCGATGAAACCCGGCTACTCGACTGCGACCAACGAAATCCGCGAGATGGGCTTTGGCGCTGGAATGGGCCTTGTCAACATCAAACGCTGCGTTGATGAAATGCGGTTGATCTCATCCAAAGAACGCGGTACCAACGTATTCATGATTATTTACCTTGATTCACCTGAGACCCAATATCACAAAACCCACTAGTGCCTTTTTAAGAGACTGAGGAATTATGAACCTGGATCAGATTATCAAAGAACTCGATCTTACACTCCTGACTGAACCCAAAGATTTCAGCGCTGTTGAAGTAAATAGCGGTTATTGTTCGGATTTGCTGAGCTGTGTCATGACTGGGGCTGAACCCGGCGGTGTCTGGATCACCCTCATGGCCCATGGCAACATTGTCGCGGTAGCCGCCCTGCTTGATCTGGCTGCGATCATTATCACAGAAGACGCGCAACCGGAGCACGACACCCTCGCCAAAGCCAATGAGAAAGGGGTCACGATTCTCTCCTGCCCCGAGCCAAACTATTTCGCCGTTGGAAAACTCTGGGAAATGGGGCTTCCCGCTGCTGAAAAATAAACCTGTAAGAAGCCCTTCTTTGAAATCCTTCCTGGCAGAATTACACATCCACACAGTCCTCTCTCCCTGCGCGGGCGTGGAAATGATCCCGCCTTTGATTGTCCAGAAAGCTCTGGAGCATAACCTTAATTTGATCGCAATCACCGATCATAACGCCAGTGGGAATATTGAAGCAGTGATGGGGGCTGCTGAGGGCACTGGACTATCTGTCCTGCCAGGCATGGAATTACAAACCGAAGAAGAAATCCATGTTCTTTGTCTGTTTGACACCCTGGAGCAAATAAAATCATTTCAAAGCCTGGTTGACGATAAATTGCCGGAAATAAAAAACAACATTGACTACTTTGGGGAGCAATTCATCGTCGATAAGACGGGCGATTTCATCCGGCGGGAAGAAAGGTTGCTGCTCAATTCCGTTCAAATCAGCTTTAATGAAGCCTATCAGGCAGTAACGGATCTGGGTGGGTTGTTCATCCCTGCTCATGTGAACCGGCAAGCCTATGGCCTGATCTACAACCTCGGTTTTGTCCCACCGGAACTTGATCTGGATGCGCTTGAAATCTCCCGCCACATCACCCCGGAAGAAGCTGGCAAGCAATACCCTCAAATCGAAGGATATCCCCTCATCCAAAGCGGCGATGTCCATTATCTGGAAGATATGTTGGGAATAAACCAATTTCGCATTGAAAAACCAACTATATCAGAGTTAAAACAGGCGTTAAAAGGGCAAAATGGACGCAGTTTCGTGCTCAAATCCGGCTTTTGACGATTCTCCACCTTAAATATGACATTTGTGTATTGACCCCTCAGGCAAGCAGGATTAAACTCATTTGTGGTTAATTTCACAATCGCACATCAACCGCGCCTGTTAACCATCATACACTTTATTGGAGTTGACCATCAATGCAAAAATTCCTTGAAAAAATCCCTGCTGAAGATCCCCTGAACGATTCTGAGCAGCGAGTCATGATTGACTCAGTCCTTGAAGCCAATCAGGATCTTCCTGGGGCGACCATGGTGGTGTTAAATGAACTTCAGGAAAAGATCGGGTTCATCTCAACAGCCATGCAGGTTTACGTCGCTGAACAACTCAACGAACCCATCAGCCGTGTCCACGGTGTGGTATCCTTTTACTCGTTTTTCACGACCACCCCGCGCGGCAGGCATACGATCAAATTCTGTGTCGGGACTGCCTGCTACGTCAGCGGCATCGATCAGATCATTGAAAAAGCAAAACAAATTCTCGGGATTGAACCGGGTGAAACAACCGAAGACGGTCTGATCACCCTGGAGTTATGCCGATGTGTCGGCGCCTGCAGCCAGGCACCAGTAATCGTCGTGGATGAAGAGGTTCAGGGCCGGGTGAAACCCAACCGCTTCCCCAAAGTCATCCAGGACATTCAATCACAGGAAGCCTGACTTGCGAGAACTGGCACTGCATATCCTCGACATTGCCGAGAACAGCATCTCGGCAGAAGCGACCCGGATCAGGATCGCCATTGAAGAGGACTTACAGAAAGATCTTTTAAAAATCGACATCGAAGATAACGGCAAAGGGATGGACCCGGAAACTGTCACGAAGGTCACCGATCCATTCGTGACCTCTCGCACGACCCGGAAAGTCGGCCTCGGAATACCCTTCTTCAAAGCCGCTGCTGAAGCGTGCGAAGGCAGCCTGACCATCCATTCCCAATCCGGCAAAGGGACAACGGTCAGCGTCATCTTCAAACACAGTCATATTGACCGGATGCCCCTCGGAGATCTGGTCGGGACCTTAATGACCCTGATCATCGGGACGCCTGAAATAAACTGGATCTTTGAACATCGTGTGAATGACCGGGAATTCCTCTTTGATGATGACCCTATTAAAAAAACACTGGATGGTGTCCCGCTGAGTGAACCCGCAGTAATGCAGTACATCCGGGAAACCCTGCAAGCCGGGATGGCGGATGTCCGCCAGACAACGACACCGGTCTCTGAAAAATGAACCTAAACCTACAGGAGCAAAGCATGTCAACCGTAAAATCATTAGATGATCTCAAGAAAATTCGGGAAGAAGCGCTTAAGAAGCAACAACTTAAGGAAACCTCAGGGAAAAAAGAGGTGATTGTCGGGATGGGCACCGTCGGCATTGCAGCCGGGGCTCGTGAGACCCTCAAGGCAATCCTTGAAACCATTGAGAAGGATAACCTTAGTGACATCGTCGTCCGCCAGACAGGCAACATTGGCCTTGACTCCTTTGAACCTATTGT
>CAZXRL010000148.1:0-6804 GCA_964643275.1 uncultured Candidatus Brevefilum sp. | reverse complement strand
TTTTTCTTTTGAACCATCCAACCTGTTCACTTAGTTTTTCTTTTGACTTGACAGGCCGAATTAGGTTGACAGGGACGAGACGGGATTGTTAATTGTTTCCGAAACTATAATCTTTTCCAATTTACGCCGCATCATCCTTCCATCCAAGCAGCCTGAGTTTGGCTTGATCGCTGCGCTTCATCCCCCGTGCGACCAGCGTATAAGATTCATCAATCATCAATCGCACCTCATCATCCGGGATGCTGCCGTCCAGTGTGACGGTATTCCAGTGTTTCTTGTTCATATGATAGCCGGGTTTGACAGCGTCATATTGCTTCCGGAGGATAACAGCGTCCACCGGGTCCGCCTTAAGCGCGATCGTCAGAGGGTCCTCCTGCCAGGCGACCAGGGCGAACATCCTGTCCAGCACTTTGAACACCAGCGCGTCTGGCCCGAAAGGCATATCCCTTCGTGCGCCGGGTTTTGCTTCCAAATATCCGCAGAGGTCATCATAATCCATCACGCACCACCCTGTTTAACCGGGACCTTGATGAATTCAACATCACCTGCCGCCAGATCCACAATACAGAACGTGCGCGCGCCCCTGCCAAGCCCGCCCAGCGCGCCGGGGTTGACAATCCGAACGCCCCTTACCAGCTCATCCCGTTTCTCGTGGGTATGGCCGTGAAAAATCCATTGATATTTTCCCTCCCGGACCAGTTCCATCACCTTACCATCAATATGGCTGTGGGTGGCTGCCACCAGGACACCCTCCAGGTCACCCCTGAATACCAGCCCGGCAAAATTATCCTCCCGCAGCTTTTCCACGCGCTTGATAATCGTACCACTTGCATGATCCATGTTGCCGGTCAGGTAGATCAATCGGAAACCTGAGAAATGCGAAATCAAGCCAAAATCCGTCAGGTCTCCGCAGTGAATAATCGTTTCAATCCCGCGTTCCCGAAATGTTTCCAGAACATAGATCAGGTTCGGGAGGTTATCGTGAGTGTCCGACATCACACCAATTTTCATTGTCGTTTTCCTTTCAACGTTTCTGACGCATCCATTATACGTGATGATGATGTCAAAATCCGGAAGTATTATGAATTTCCAACAAATTGTATCAATGTTAAACATGTACCCTTTTCTTGCGATTCTTCCCCGACCTGCCTGTGGTAAAATCAATAATGTGTGATGATTACTGCTGGATGACCTAAAATTTTATTCGTAAAGAGATCGTGGGAGAAGGAATGGCATCCTCGCTTCAGAACGGAATCAATGCAGCCAAAGCCGGGCGTATGCAGGAAGCGCTCGATTTTATGAAAGACGCCATCATCGAAGAACCGCAAAACGCCGATGTTTGGGTTTGGATTGCCGCGATCATAGACGACTTCGACAAACAGGAAATTTTCCTAAAAAAAGCGCTGGAAATTGATCCGCATAACATACCCGCCCAGCGGGGTATGGCATATCTTAATAAACGCAAACAGGACCTCGAAGCAGTCAAGGACGACCACCTATCCGATCATACCAGCCCGATCTCTCCCTTCCCTTCATCCAATCGCCCCTCCCCAGTTCAGAGGGATTCCGGTTGGTCAAAACTTAACTTGGATGAACCCGATGCGCAGGACGATCCCGCCATTGGTGACGCACCAAAACCAGAAAATAAGGCAAAGACAGAAACCAGGGGAGGATTCTTCCAAAACCTTCCTCAATTAAGTCTTTTCGAAATGGTACTGCTGGGCATTGTCGTCATTGTTTTTTGTGTGATCGGGATTCTGGCTGCCAGCGCTTTATTCGATTTCGACCTGCCCCTGGGTTTTCTTTCGGGCGGCGATAAAGTAATCGCTGTCGAGCCCCCTTACCCCGGCACATTTCTATATGAAAATGAAATATTTTTCGATATCCAGCGCCACGAAGGGCTACCCTCCGAGGAGGTCGGGATTCCGACCAGCTTTGTCACAGATCCAGTGATCGTTTTTTATGAATTAGACCTTACCCCTGTTGAACTAAATCTAATCTTTGAGACCGGCGATTATGTCGCCTTTGACTCCTCAGAGGCAAAGAAGACGGTTCGGATCCAGCCTGTGGATCTGACGACTGGGCTATATTGCCTGCAAAAACCGGCGGAGGAACCCGCAACTCAGGCAGCAACTTACTGGTGTTTTCGGGTTAACCTTTCGCTGAGCGAATAATCTCTGAATGATATGACACATAGACCCGGATTAAGTGAAGTTTTTCCCCTCCAATCCTGAGTAAAACAATCTATAATCAAAACGATATGCCTCTAAACCTCATAAGGTACCTCTATGTCTGATAATCGCATCCTTGACACAGGATTCATTGCACCTGATATTAAAAGATTCCTCATCCACGCACCGGTCATCGCTCGCAAACGCCTGCCAGGGCAATTCGTGATCATCCGGATTTCGGAAACCGGGGAGAGGATTCCCCTGACCATCGTGGACTCGGATCCCAAAGCCGGCACGATCACGCTGATCGTCCAGGGCATTGGGAAATCCACCCGAGAATTGAACCAACTGGATATTGGCGATAAAATTCTGGATCTGGTTGGACCCCTTGGTAACGCATCTGAGATTGAAAACTTCGGTCATGTGGTTGTGATCGGTGGTGGTGTTGGCACTGCCGTCAGCTTCCCCCAGGCAAAGGCCTTCAAAGAAGCAGGTAACCGTGTGACTGCCATCATTGGTGCACGCACCCAGGAGATGCTCATTCTCGAAGATGAAATGCGCCAGTTTGCGGATGAAGTCCTGGTCTGTACGGATGACGGTTCCTGCGGCCTGGAAGGGTTCGTAACCGATCAATTACAACGTCTGATTGAACGGGAGGGCCCCATTGATTGCGTATTGGCTGTCGGCCCACTGCTGATGATGTGCGCGGTTGCGGATCTGACAAGACCCCACGGTATCAAAACCATTGTGAGCTTGAATTCGATCATGGTTGATGGGACGGGTATGTGCGGCGGATGCCGGGTCGTGATTGGAGATGAGATCAAATTTGCCTGTGTGGATGGCCCGGAGTTTGATGGGCATGCCGTCGACTTTGAGATTCTAATGAACCGCAATCAGGCCTACATTGAGGAAGAAGAATGCGCGCTGGAAAAAGCAGCCAAAGAAGTCGAAAAAACACAGCGCAGGGAAATCCGCAAAATTCCTCGCCAACCAATCCCCGCACGCGACCCGCACAAACGGATTGCTGATTTTGATGAAGTCAATCTGGGGTTCACTGAAGCGCTGGCCCAGCTTGAAGCTGAACGCTGTCTCAACTGCCGGCGCCCGGTCTGTGTGGATGGATGCCCGGTTGGTGTCAGGATCCCTGAGTTTATCCAATTGATCACCAGCAAGGATTACATCAACGCCTCCAAACTGATCAAGGAGGATAACGTCCTGGCTGCCGTATGCAGCCGGGTCTGCCCGCAATCGGACCAGTGTGAAGGGGCCTGTATCCTTGAAAAGCGCGGCGATTCCGTCGCGATTGGCGCACTGGCGCGGTTTGTCACCGACTATGAACGCCAGCATGGCGATCTCCGACCCGCTCCGGTCCAGCTTGATAAGAAAACCGGTCAAAAAGTTGCGATCATAGGTTCTGGCCCTTCGGGGCTCTCCTGCGCCGGTGATCTGATCAAGATGGGACACGATGTGACCGTGTTTGAAGCCTTCCACGAATTTGGCGGGGTACTCACCTACGGCATCCCGGAATTCCGTCTGCCCAAGGACATTGTCCGGGAGGAGGTGGAGGCATTGAGCGCGCTGGGCGTCGAATTCCAGCCCAACACCGTCATCGGTATCACTTATACGATTGACGAGTTACTGGAGGAGGAAGGCTACGATGCCGTCTTCATCGGGGTTGGCGCAGGCCTGCCCTATTTCATGAACATCCCCGGAGAAAACCTGGTGGGGGTCTATTCCGCCAACGAATTCCTGACACGGGTCAACCTGATGAAGGCTTACCAGTTCCCCAGGTATGACACGCCTGTCATCGATTGCCAGGCCAAACAGGTGGCTGTGATCGGCGGGGGCAACACCGCCCTTGACTCCGTCCGGGTGGCTTTGCGCCTGGGCGCAAAGAAAGCCAGCATCATTTACCGGCGGACAGAAAACGAAATGCCGGCGCGGGATGAAGAGATTGAGCATGCCCGGGAAGAGGGGATTGACTTCCAGTTCCTCACCAACCCTGTGGCCTTCAGCGGCGATGCGCGCGGGCGGCTGAAAGCCATGCGCGCGGTGAAGATGGCGCTCGGTCAGCCGGATGATTCTGGCCGCAGGCGGCCGGTTCCCATCGAAGGGTCAGAATATGAGATACCGGTTGACCTGGCGATCGTTGCCATCGGTAACGGTTCCAACCCAATCCTCGAACGGACGACCGCTGACCTGGACTTCAACCGCTGGGGAAATATTGTGGTTGACGAAGAAACCATGGCAACCAGCAAACCTGGCGTTTATGCCGGCGGCGATATCGTAACCGGTGGCGCGACCGTCATCCTGGCTATGGGCGCCGGCCGGAAAGCGGCACAAGCCATTAACGCTTATCTGCAATCAAAATCCTGACCTGATTAAGGAAAATCCGCATGTCCGCTAAAACACCCGCAAAAATCGTCTGCATTGGTGCAGGTAGTTATTCGTTTGGCGTGACCACCCTTGTTTCGCTCTTGCGCACCAGATCGCTTAAGGGCAGTGAACTTGTCCTGGTCGATAAAGACGCGGAACATCTGGAGATCATGCACAAACTCATTCTCTGGCTCAACGATGAATGGGACAGCCGGATGAAGATCACAGCCTATCCGGATCATAAAGATGCCCTGACCGGTGCGAAATATGTGGTAAATGCGATTGAAGTCGGGCCGCGCGAGGCTTTGTGGGAATCGGATTATAAGATCCCGCTGAAATACGGCGTCCGCCAGCCCTATGCGGAAAATGGCGGCCCTGGCGGGTTTGCCCATGCCGCCCGTAATATCATGCCTATCCTGCAGATTGCCTGGGAGATGGAAAAGCGTTGTCCCGACGCCTGGTTCATTAACTTCACCAATCCCATGCAAAGGATCTGCGCTGCCATTCACCGCCACAGCCGGATCAAGGTCGTGGGGTTATGCCACCAGCTCGGGGCTGGTTATGCCATGGTCGGGAAAGCCCTGGCAAAAGACCTGGACTTGGTCATCGACCCCTCCTTCACCAGCACGCACGCCAGTCCCAAATACATCCCTGGTATGACCATGGCGTCCCTGCAGGCTCTGGAAAAGGTCACGATCACGGCCGCCGGCGTCAATCATTTCACTTGGATGCTGGCGCTGCGGGACCGGGAGACCGGAGAAGACCTCTATCCGCTGTTCCGCCAACGCTGGGCGGATTTGCCTGAGGATTTTGAACCTCTCTCCCGCCGGGTGTTTGATGCCTTTGGGCTTTTTCCCATCCCCGGCGACGAACACCTCTGTGAATACCTGCCCTGGGTCAGCGACCCGACCACCCGCCCTTGGGAGAAATACGAACTTGAACTCTATGAATGGCAGGCGCACAGCCAGGACCGGGAGGACAACTGGGAAGACCTCAAACAGCAGATAGTGAAAAAAGACGCCCCGGAAGAATTTATCCCCAGCTATTCCGAAGGCGCGGAAGAGGTGATCAAACACATCGAAAAGGACAGTGACCTGCTCTGGGAAGCGGTTAATATTCCCAATCAGGGGCAGATCCCCAACCTCCCGAAGGGTGCCATCATCGAGTTGCCGGGACTGCTCAACGCGGCAGGCGTGACCGGCATCCCGGTGGGACCGCTGCCTGAGGGGATCGCTGAGCTGCTCCGGCGGGAGATCACCCTCAGCCACCTTACTGCGGATTCCGTTGTGAATGGCGACCGTGACCTCGCCCTTCAGGCTTTGCTGCTGGACCCGGTCATTCGGGACCTTGACGTGGCGCGACAGATACTGGACGATTATCTGAATGCCTATCGGGAAATGCTTCCCACCTTCTGGCAGTAGAGCCATCTGACTTTGCATGCCCCCCCTGTCAATTAACCATGATTAATGGTAAAAATAAATAGTAATGATAATTTCAGGAGTCTTGAATGTCCGATAAACTTGTCCCAAAAAATGATAGCAAAGAAGAGCCTTCTAAATTCGTGCGCGCACTGAGCGAACCCCTCTCGAAATACGGCTGGCCGGTCTGGCTGGTCTATCTGCTGGCGGTTCTGGGGTTCATCTACCTCCTCAACCCGGGGATGGGAATCATTGAGTTTATCCCTGACAACCTTCCCATCATCGGCAACTTGGATGAAGGCGCGGCCGTCATGCTTGTTATAGCAGGGATCGTTGAAGCGCTCGAAGGCAGAAAACACCGCCAGGCGAAAAAAGATCAGCGAACACCGCCTCAAACGGAAAACCAATCCCATCAAGAGTAACGCCCTTTCCAAATCCAATTATTACTGTCCTTCAGGGACAGTTTTTTGGCTTAATCTGAGGGGTAAAGTCCATTTGACGATTTTAATAATGCATAGTATATTAAAAAAAGAACGTTAACGGAAGTTCAATAAGAAGGCTCGTTTTGTTCTTGTTTGGAACCTACGTTAGCAAAACAAGTAGGAATTTTGATAAAAGGAGGTTTCCAGGCATGGCAGAACGAGAACTTGGCGTTGTCAAATGGTTTAACGGCGAAAAAGGCTATGGCTTCATCGCCCTTGACAGCGGCGAAAAAGACGTTTTCGTACACTTTTCTGCGATCAATGCTGAGGGTTTCCGAACCCTGCGCGAAGGTCAAAGAGTAGAATTCGAAGTCGTCGAAGGGCAGAAAGGTCCCCAGGCTCAAAACATCGAAATCA
>CAZXRL010000147.1:5475-6834 GCA_964643275.1 uncultured Candidatus Brevefilum sp. | reverse complement strand
TCATACCGGTAACAGAGCTCAAACCCCAGCTTCTCATACATCGCCTGCGCCGGATCGTTATCCCCTTCCACCTGCAAATAACCGAAATCCGCCCCGCGGCTCAGGCCCCAATCCGTCAGCGCCGCCATCATCAAACTGCCAAATCCCCGCCGCCGTAAAGCCAGGTCACAATAAATACTGAAATACCCCAGCAAGAACCCTTCAAAAACGCCCATCCCACAGGCAAGCGGTCGGTCCCCCTCGAACAACGCCATCAGGACCTTATCCGGCGAAATCACGTCCAGGATCTCAGCGTGACTGCTCAAGGATTCAGTTTTTGTATTACTCATCCTCCCGCGAATCTGGAGCCATTCCCCAGCAGACAGAATCCTGACATCTGTCCCCGTTGGCAACGAACTCGGGAATCTAATCTCCCGCCCCAGCACCAGAGTCGGGCCAAACCTGATATAACCGGCATTCGTTAACGCATTTAAAAGCTCAGCCTCGGCAAAAATTTCCGGGACACGGAAGATCGCAGGCAACCCCATACTGGCATAGACTCTCTCACAAAATGTGATCTTCTCCGCCAGTGGTAGTTTGGAGGGATAACGCACATTCACCGAGTTGACGCGTTTCGATGGTCCGCCCGTGAACCGCAGCAGCCAGCCGTCATACACCATTTGACGGGGTGAAGGCCAGGCGTTCAAAGCCGCATCTTCAATCCTGACCAATAATTCCTGTTCCATGAGAACCACCTTTCGCATCCTCCAATTCTATCATTTCAAACCGGATCAGGATGTTATAATCGTAACGTTCAAACACACAGGAGATATCCCATGAAAGACCCCATCCGTCTGCTCTTGTTCGGCGCCGGGAACCGAGGCGCCGAATCTTATGGCAATTACGCCCTGCAGCACCCGGACGAAGCCCGGTTTGTCGCTGTTGCCGAGCCGGACCCCGTCCGGCGGGCAAAATTCGCAAAGGCGCACCAGATCCCCCCCGAGCGTTGTTTCAAGGGTTGGCGCGAAGCCCTTGCGGCAGGGAAAATCGCCGATGCGGTGGTCAATGCCACCCAGGACGAGCTGCACCATGCTTCCGCCCTGGCCGCCCTGGACGCAGGCTATGATATGCTCCTGGAAAAACCAATCGCACCCACCCTGCTGGAAACGCTGGACATCATCCAGTCCGCGGAAGCCAACGGCCGAACCCTCCTGATCTGTCACGTCCTCCGTTATACCCCTTTCTTCGGGGCGGTCAACGAGATTTTCAAATCCGGCAAACTGGGACAAATCGTCCATGTCGCCCACTCAGAAAACGTCTCCTATTTCCACATGGCGCACAGTTACGTGCGCGGCAACTGGCGCAATACCGAATTGGCCG
>CAZXRL010000147.1:0-5375 GCA_964643275.1 uncultured Candidatus Brevefilum sp. | reverse complement strand
TTCCACATGGCGCACAGTTACGTGCGCGGCAACTGGCGCAATACCGAATTGGCCGCGCCTATGATCCTGGCCAAGTGCTGCCACGATTTAGACCTGATCTACTGGTGGCTGGGGGAGAAAGTGAACGTCCTCAGCTCCTCCGGGAACCTGCGTCACTACCGGCCTGAGAATGCCCCAGCCGGTGCGCCTGAACGCTGTACCGATGGCTGCCCGGCTGCGGAGAGCTGCCCTTTCTACGCCCCCCGGATTTATCTCGACAACGTCCCTATCAAAATCGCCGTCAGCAAAGCGCACACCTCCTTACTCAGGGCTGTTGGGAAGCTGACGCTGAAACACCCTCAACTGGCGGAATCCCTGGGAAAACTCATCCCGTCTCTGCGGACACTGACCGAATACAGCGGATGGCCGCGCAACACCATCACCGATCAACCGGAGAGCGATGCGGCTGTGCTGGAAGCTCTCCGCACCGGGCCTTACGGCCGCTGCGTCTACCATTGCGATAACGACGTGGTGGACCATCAGGTCGTCAACATGACCTTCGCCAGCGGCGTCACGGCCACCCTGACCATGCACGGCCATTCCCACGAGGAGGGACGCACGCTCCGGGTCGATGGATCAAAAGCCACCCTTTTAGGGAAATTCACCTACAGCCAGGCCTGGCTCGAAGTTCATGACCACCTTTCAGGCGCGGTGGAGCGGTTCCGCTTCCCCTCCGAAGTTGACCAGACCGCCGGACACGGCGGCGGCGATGCCGGGTTGATGCGCCATTTTATACAGGTCCTGCGCGGTGAAACCCCGCCCCTGACCACCGCCCGGGACTCATTGGAGAGTCATCTGATGGCCTTCGCTGCGGAGGAAGCGCGTCTGCTTGATAAAACGTTGGATATGGAGACTTTCCAACAGGTTTAGGAGTTTCTTTTGCATCCGTGATACGCCTTCCAAAAGGCCAAGAATTGGAGTCTGAACATGAAAACTATCGGGTTGTTAGGCGGCATGAGCTGGGAATCTTCCGCTGAATATTACCGCATTCTCAACCAGACCGTCAAAGCGCGCCTGGGCGGGCTGCACTCGGCCAGTTGTCTGCTTTATTCCGTTGATTTCGCCGAGATTGAAGCTCTCCAGCGGTCGGGAGACTGGGAAAACCTTACCCATACCATGATCGAAGCCGCCCAAAGGCTCGAAAACGCCGGCGCAGACTGTCTCCTGGTCTGCACCAACACCATGCACCGCATGGCGCCTGAAATCGAAGATGTCCTTCAGATCCCCCTGCTCCATATCGCAGATGCCGCCGGTGATGCGATTGCAGCCCGGGGAATAAAGACGGTCGGCCTGCTCGGTACCCGGTTCACCATGGAGGGTGACTTCTACCGAAAACGCCTGGAGGAGAAATTTGATCTGGAAGTCCTGATCCCGAACGATGCTGAACGCGATATTGTCCACCGGGTGATTTACAATGAACTGGTCAAAGGAGAAATCCGTGAAGCTTCCAGGCAGGCCTATCTTGCGGTGATCGACGGACTCCAGTCACGGGGCGCAGAGGGTGTGATCCTCGGCTGCACGGAGATCCCCCCGCTCGTACGGCAGGCGGACACCCAGCTCCCCCTTTTCGACACCACCCGCCTCCACGCCGAAGCCGCGGTGGATTGGGCGCTGGCAGTAAAATAAACCGAAACTGAACTTGTCCTCAATTGATTCACATCGCTCTGATAAATGACAAAAGCCGCTCTCATTGAAAGCGGCTTTTTGTGGACAAGGTGCCGAGTCACAGAATCGAACTGTGGACACCGCGATTTTCAGTCGCGTGCTCTACCAACTGAGCTAACTCGGCTTATAACGCTTCCCTTGTTTGAGCGTGTCCATGATTTTAACCTTTACCCCCGCCCTTGTCAAGCAAACCAAGGGCAATCCCACCGCAAATCCAAAGATCACCCCGGCGTGTAAAAAATTCGGGTCCAGCCTATCTTAGACGACACTATCAATCAGGCCTGTCTTCGGGTTTCCGGATCAGGAACATCACCAGGCTCTCCCCCCACAACAGGATTAAGCCGGCATGGAGCGCATAGATCACGGGCGTCAGTAAAAGGTCTCGCCATTGGTCCATATAAGCGGCATCAACAACATCGATTGCCGCCCAGGACGCGAACAGGTTAACAATAGCCGTGTAAGACCGATGGATCCACGTTGATCCCAGCAACGCAAGGGCATTGACAATGACCAGCCCGACCAGCATAATCGTGACCTGGCGGCGAGTCAGCCGGTACACAAATACACCTAAAACCAAAAAACCCAAAATAAATGCAGCAACCGCAATCCAATGCTCCGGCCGCAGCGGCGTTGGGAGGCCTAAATCGCGCCAATTGCAATACCAGAGAAAAGCTGCCAGCAGGATCAGCGCACAGCCTAAAAATAAGAAGTGCCATTTACGGAGTTTCGGGGTTTCGGGCATATCAATCCTTTCAGGTCAATCCCCTTGTTGAAATGACATGTCGTTCTTCTTCATTCTATCACGAGGGAAAAAATTCTGTGATTCGAGATGATGACCCGGTGATGACCTGAATTATTTTACAAGCGCTGATATCGTTTTGAATTGAGGATTCTTTGAAGTCCGAACGAGTTCAAATAAGGCCATTTCTACGCTCGAAACGACCGCGCCGCCATCGTGCAGGCGTGCAAGGGCCAGGTCATGATTCTCCGCAGTCCGGGAGAATACACCATCGCTCAGCACGTGCACCTGATAACCGAGATCCAACAGATCCAGCCCCGTCTGGAGGACGCAGACATGGGCTTCAATCCCGGTGAGAATGACCTGCTTTCGACCGGTCTGGTCGAGTGCGGCCAGGAATTCCGGTTCCCGCAAGGCGCTGAAAGCGGCCTTGGCGATCGGTTCAACCTCCCCCAACGCCTCACTTAATTCGGGCAGGATCGGACCTAGTTTATCCGGCACCTGCACGGTCGGTAGAATGGGAACCTCAAGGGCCTGGCATCCCCTGACGAGCCGCAATGCGTTCGGCCTGACCAGTTCCTTCCGGTCAACAATGTCCGCCAAACGACCTTGAAAATCCACCATGACCAGCACAGCTTCGACTGGATTCAGCATACTTCCTCCGGATTGAATGGGTAGGCTTCATTATACCTTTCATCTCAGGGATTCGACAAAGCGCGTTACTGGGGGTTCAGTATATAATTAATCCATGACAGATAATGAGAAAACCCCGTCAACTGAAACGAGCGCCTTCGGCACGTCCGGACATGTGAGTCATGATTCTTCCCGGTTTTACACCAGCCGGATGTATGCCGGTTTAAATCAGGGCAAACCAATCGAGTATTCAGAAAACCCCGTTCCACCGGAGGTCCTTGACCGCATCCTCTGTCAATCCAGCGAAAAGATGGCTGACTTACCCGATTCCAGCATCCATCTGATGGTCACTTCCCCACCCTATAACGCGCGAAAAGAATATGATGAAGACCTGAACCTGGAAGAATATCTCAGTATGCTTGGGAAAGTCTGGGAAGAAACCTACCGCGCGCTCGTCCCCGGCGGGCGGGCCTGCATCAACATTGCCAACCTTGGCCGCAAACCCTATCTGCCCCTGCACAGTTTCATTATCGAACAAATGCTGTCCAGCGGGTTTCTCATGCGCGGCGAGGTCATTTGGGACAAAGCGGCCAGCGCCAGCCCCTCCACCGCCTGGGGCAGCTGGCTGTCCGCCAGCAACCCGGTGCTCCGGGATGTCCATGAGTACATCCTCATCTTCAGCAAGGAGGGATTCCGCCGCCCAAAAGGAGATCGGGAAAACACCATCTCAAAAGAGGACTTCCTCGCCTGGACCAAATCCGTCTGGCAGTTCCCGGCCGTCCAGGCCCGCCAGATCGGCCACCCGGCGCCCTTTCCGGTGGAATTACCCCATCGCTGCATCCAGCTTTATTCCTTCAAAGATGATGTAGTCCTTGATCCCTTCGCCGGCAGCGGCAGCACCTGCCTGGCCGCCCAACAGGATGAACGGCATTTCGTCGGTTATGAAATCAACCCTGATTATTGCGACCTAGCAAATTCCCGCCTCGATCAAAATACAGATTGACCCGGACAGATTCCCAACTCTGTCAATCCATGACTCCAACCAGAACCTACTGCACATCCACCGCTTTTGACAGGCGGTCAATGGCGTTCTCGATATAATCCTCCCGCTCAACGATCAGCTTGATCGCACCATTCGGGCAGATTTCCACGCAGTTCCCACAGCCCCGGCAGGTCTCATCAATCACTGCGCGGCCGTCATGGAGTGTGATCGCATTGATGAAACAAATATCATCCGCACACAGACCGCACCCAACACAGTCGTCCGTAACCTCAACCCGCACCCCCGGCATCCGCTCGATCTTCTTTTGAAGTTTTGGCGCCAGGTTGGGGAGGAACCGGAACAGGCAGCAGCAGGGACAGCAATTGCAGATCGTCATCAGCTTGGTTGAAGGTGTCACACCCATCCAGACCGCATCAATCTTATCCCGCCCGATCAGGTGCACCAATCCCGCCTGCCGCGCCTTCTCAACATGCGCCAGGGCAGTTTCCTTATCGACCAGGCGCCCAAGTTTAGGATTGATATCCAGAACGGCTTCTCCCAGGAAAATACAGCCGATATCATGGGCGTAGTCCTGGCAATCTGCGGCATCCCGGCAGATGCAACGGTTCATCAAAAAGATATAACGCGTTTCTTCAATAAAATGGGCAACCACACTTGAGGGAACCGCCAGGTTCTCCTGTTCTTCAATCGCCTGATCAATGACCACCCTGTCCTTGGGCAGGTAAAACAAGGCATCGCCGGTCTTATGCCCGTTGAACAATGCCCGTTCCATCAAACGACCCAGAATTGGCCACTTGGTCATTTCCGCGCCAGCGTATCGCAAATGAAAATGTCTCTTTAATAAATTGACATACCACAATGGTCGAGCCACTGTTTTCACTCCTCATTATATGAGTAAAAAAACCTGCATTACGCAATAATAAATTAATTAAAATCTCTTTCCGGTAAAACAACCCTCTCATTATATAGCGTAAATGCATCTGCGACAAAGAGTTCCTGAACCTGACGCTGGCCGGGATTCCACCTTGGTTGAAAATCTTTGTACTCCAACGGTCAAAAGGCAACCGCTTCCCCTCTTGCTGAAAAACGGTAAAATTGTCCCAATGCAGCGAAAAAAATGGATCATCCTGATTCTCATAGCCTGTACACTTTTATCAGGCTGTCAACCCGCACTCAGCCTGCCGGGACTGGAACCGGACGGGTATGGAGACAAAGTGGAACCGAATATCACGCTTACACCAAACCCAGCGCCCACTCATACGCACAGTCCTGTCACCGCCACCACAGAACCGGTCT
>CAZXRL010000146.1:0-6841 GCA_964643275.1 uncultured Candidatus Brevefilum sp. | reverse complement strand
GGTGGCAAAACCACCCACCTGATAGACCGCACGCTGGACAAGGGGTTTATCCTGGCGAATGACGCCAGCAAAGCCCGCATCCCCGCCTTGCGGTCCGTGCTTTCCAGCTGGGGCGGCATCAACATAGCCATCACAAATTATCCCGGCGAGTCCTTTGGTGCATGGTATCCGGAGACTTTTGATCTTGTATTGCTGGACGCACCTTGCAGCATGGAAAACCTGCGGCCGACACCCAGCCATCCCATGCGCGAGACGACCTCAGATGAACGCCTGCGGTTGCAGCAGCGTCAGGTTCAGCTCTTGACAAGCGGACTGCAAGCTCTCAAAATCGGCGGTCAGCTTGTCTATGCGACCTGCTCGCTTGCGCCTGAAGAGGACGAGGCGGTGGTGGATGCAGTGCTTAACCGCTATCCAACAGCCGTAGACTTAACCGACATTTCCAGCTTCTTTACCGGTGCCAGCCCCGGTCTCTCGGGATTCAAGGGCCACGCCTATCACCCTGACCTGAAAAACACACTGCGCTTATGGCCTCACCGGTCGGGTACATCCGGCTTCTTCTGTGCCCTTCTTACCAAAAAGGACAGCATCCCGCTCACCCCTCAAAATCCGCCCAGACGGGATTTTACCCGCACCGGTCTTGTCCGGCTGGATGCCTCAACGCAGCAAACCCTCATAGACATGTTCGACGAAATTTACGGTTTCAAACTGGATGGAGTAATTCAGACCTATGACCTGGAGCTTTACAATCGTGAGGGCCAGCTTTTCCTGATCCCGCAACAGTATCTGGAGGGTTTCAGATCGCTGCCTTTTGAACACATCGGTATGCCGCTCGGTCGATGGGCACATCAAACGTTTGAACCAGCACACGAACTGATCAGCCGGTTCGGGCAGATGTTCAGTCAAGGCATAATTCAAATTGAGAACGAATTCGTGGAACATTGGATTGCCGGACGCGACATCCGGAATCTTCACACGGATATTCCCCCTAATGGACAATACCTGCTGGTGAAAAGCCCTGCTGGGCAAAACCTCGGATTAGGAAAACTGCTCCCGAAACGACTTCGTAATATGCTCCCCCGGCAATCAGTCTAAATAGCGGATGTAATCAACCTGCTCTTCAATGCGATCCAGATAGAACCCCCGATACTCCTCGGGCATCATCCTGGCAATCTCGATCATCATATGGTCGGCCACATCCTGCAACAACGCTTTATCTTTTACCTGGCCATTAATTTCAATCCGAAACGGCCTGCCGATTTTGATGTGCATCGGTGTCCGTCTCAGGTGCTTGATATTCTCAATGAATTTCTCGTGCCCAAAATAAACCATCGGCAGGATCGTCACATCCGCCTTCAATGCCAGCATGGCAACGCCAGGTTTACCCTGGATCAAATGCCCATCCTCCGATCGGGTACCTTCAGGAGCTACCGCCAGGATTCTTTTCTCTTCGAGCGCCCGCAGGCATTCCTTGATAGCCTTGAAATCAGCAATATCCCGATCAATGGGAATCCCTCCCCAGGTGTTGAATAGAAAGGCATGGAGGGCATTATCCCAGGTTTCTTTTTTTACCAGTCCCGTAGTCGGCCGGGGGTGCATGTGCGAGATCACAACCGGGGCATCCAGGAAATTCACATGATTGGCGATCACCAATAATGGCCCCTCTTTAGGAACCTTTTGCAGCTCGGATTTGTCAATCCTAAGCAGAATATTTGAGATCATCTTAACGGTTGTGTTGACAAGCCACTTCTTCATCAGGCGTAAACTCACTCGCAGACCATTTGGAGTTTCTGTTTAATAATACTGACTTCCAGCTCGTGCCCTGCTTCGCAGATCGTCTCACCATCAGCATGCACCGGCAGCACGCCAGTGACCGCCCTGATTTTCCCATTTTCACCAATCGGCATCTGGATGGCCGGATGGCTTGCCTGGGTTCCACTCATGACCTTGGGAAAGAGTCCCAGAACCTGCCAGCGGGTGACCTGCCTTGCAATGCAGAGATTCAATTTCCCATCATCCGATTGGGACTCGGGGGCAAACATAAACGATCCACCCATCCTGCGTCCATTCATCAAGGAAACGAGTAGACAAGGCTGTTCGATGATCTGCCCATCAATATCCAAAATCAGATCCGGAGCATTAAAAAACAAAAAAATGGTTTTGACGGCGGCAATCAGGTAAGCTGGTATTCCGCTGATAAAGGGCGGGAGTTTGGCGGCTTCGAAACCGACGATCGTGTCAAACCCAATCCCAACGCCATTTCCAAAATAGCGTCCCTCGGGATAATCACCACCCTTGACGAAACCGATGTCAATTTTTCTGGTTTTCCCTGCAACCAGCAGCCTGCAGGCTGAATCCAGATCCTGTGGCACACCCATCCCAAAGGAGAAATCGTTGCCCCGTCCAACCGGCAGGATGGCCAGGTTTGAGGTGAGTTGCCCTGATTGAGCCGCCCGCATCAATCCATTAATCACTTCGTTGGCCGTGCCGTCGCCGCCCACGGCCACAACTGTGGCATACCCGTTCGAACCGGCTTCCTCCGCCAGCAGGATGGCATGACCAGGATATTCCGTCAGGACCAGATCGTAATCGATCTCCAAGGCTTTTAATTTCTCCTCAATTTCCGGAATGGACTTCCGGGCAGCGCCCTTCCCCGCAATCGGATTAACAATTAGATAATACCGTTTCAATTTGACTCCTAAGGTTGTGTTTTATTTTATAACCCGATTGATGGCCTAAAGTTCCTGCATCAAATCAAGAATAATGACAACGAGAAATTATAACGCACCCAGCTCAAATAATACAACCGCTGGTAACAGGATCGCCGCGGTTTCCATCCGAAGGGTTCGTGGTCCTAAACTGACGATCTGGCAACCAGCCTCCCTCGCCAGATTGATCTCATCTCCGGAGAAGCCTCCCTCCGGACCGGTAAACAATCGGATTTTTGATCCCCCGAATCCTTTCAACGCTTGAGCCAGAGGAACCCGCTCAGAATCATCATCTTCCCAGGCGATCAAAGAAGGGACATGTTCATGTCCCTCGTCAATGAGGCAGACATCAAATGGCTTTGCGGCGTGGAGCAAAGGCAGCCTTCCCCGCCGAGATTGTTCCGCTGCCTCACGGATGATCCGGTTCCAGCGCAGGGTTTTCTTATCCGTCATCCTCAAGGCTTGAACCAGCGTGCGGGATGAGATGAAAGGGTGAAATGCTGCAACGCCGATCTCCGTCCCCTTTTGCAGGATCCACTCAACCTTATCGCGAGATGTCAATCCGAAAAACAAGGAGACCTCAACATCCGGTTCGGTTTGAACTAGATAGGATTGAATGATTTCTCCCCTAACCCTTTTCATAGCAGTATCCAGCATGATTCTGACCTCAAATGCCCGGCCGGTGTTATCCAGAACTTCCACCAGGTCCCCATCCCCCAACCGCAGGACATTCAGGATCTGGTGCGCAATTTCTGGTGGGAAGGTCACGGCTTCCTCACTGAAATATTCTGGCTGCAAAAAGAAACGGTTCATATCAAGGTATACTATAGCCAAATCATCGTGGAGTTTTCAAATGGAAACAAATAAGAAATCAAACATCACAGGAACCTTTAAGTATCTGGATATTATTATAGTCATCTTTGTTCTGGTTCTGGTCCTCAGTAACATTGCTTCCTCAGCCAAGATCATTGATTGGGGCTTCAGCCTGGGTCCCATCCATCTGAGTTTTGATGCCGGAACCATCCTGTTCCCCATCAGTTATATCATCGGGGATGTAATCACGGAAGTCTACGGTTATAAGCGCTCCCGCCGGATCATCTGGATCGGTTTCGGCGCTCTGATATTCAGCGCCCTGGTCTTTTGGGCTGTTCAGGTGCTGCCCGGTGAGGCTACCTGGGAGGCGCAGGTTGGACAGGATGCTTACAACCTGATCCTCGGGAGCATGAGCACCGGGGGCATCATCATCGCCAGTCTGGCGGGTTACTTTGCCGGTTCGTTTTCAAACGCCATTATGATGGCATTCATGAAAGTGCTGACCAAAGGCAGGATGCTCTGGGCACGAACAATCGGCAGCACGATCATTGGTCAGGCTTTTGATACCTTCAGCTTTATTCTGGTCGCCTCAGCGCTCAACGTCTTTCCCTGGAGCCTGTTCTGGAGTTTAACGATCACCAACTACCTCTTCAAGGTCGGTATGGAAGCGTTGGTAACACCGCTCACATACTGGGTTATTAATAAGCTGAAACGTGCAGAGGGCGTCGATATCTTTGATGAAGCTACCGATCTGACACCCTTCAAATTCAAATAGCCCTATTCCCTTTTTCCTTCGATCACCACAGTATATTCACCGCGGGGTGGTTCAGCCTTAATCCACGCAACCATTTCGCTCAGGGACCCGCGCCGGACCGTTTCGAACTTTTTGGTGAGATCATTGGCGACCGCTGCCTGACGGTCACCCAAAACTTTCAACGCATCCTCCAGAAATTGTTGAATCCGGTGGGGGCTTTCATAAAAGATCTGCGTGTGGCCTGAATCAAGATCCTCAGCAATAAACCGCTGGCGTGCACCGGATTTTCGCGGCGGGAAGCCTTTGTAAGTGAAGCTATGGGCGGGCAGCCCTGAAAGTGTCAATGCTATGACGACTGCGGCCGGCCCGGGGATGGCTGTCACCGGGATCTCATGATCAATCGCCGCCCGCACCAGAGAATATCCCGGGTCAGAGATCACCGGTGTCCCCGCGCTGGTGACGACTGCAATAGATTGTCCGGCCAAAAGTTTTTGCAGGAGTTTGGGGACAACCTTTTTCTCATTGAAAGCGTGATAGCTCTGCTGAGGTTTGTGAATATCATAATGAAGGAGCAGGATGGATGTTTTACGGGTGTCTTCACTGGCAATCAAATCAACGGAACGCAAAACGTCCAGGGCCCTGAGTGAAATATCGCCAAGATTACCGATCGGCGTGGCAACCAGATACAGCAAGGTCAATGCTCCTCACTTAACTGGGTTTGGATCTCTTGAATTGTCTGATCAGTGGTGACAAACTGAACGGCCTTCATCCCGAAATCCCTGGCTGCGGCAACATTTACAGGATAATCATCAATGAACAATGAGGTCTCAGGTTTGGCTTTCAAGCGATCCATTGTTATCCTAAAAATTTTATGGTCCGGTTTGATCACCCCTTCTTCCGCGGATATCACAATTTCTTCCACATAACGGTCCAGATGATATATATCCTCCATGATCTCACGGGTCTGGTCACCGGCATTGCTCAAAATGGCTGTCTGATAGTCCTCCTGGAGTTGAGCGAGAAATTTCACCAGGGGTTTATTGAGATGTTTTCTTGAAAAAGCCTGCTTCCGCAGACGGCTGATCATTCCAGGCCCTATTCCCCATTTCTCAGCGATCATTTGCCACATCTGATCTTCGGATATGTTCCCCAGGCAAATCTCGTTCATCAGCTCTGATTCATTCGGATTAGCCAGGATCTCCGCAATCTGGGGATCATCCTTCAGCCCCAGGACTTTTTTCCAGCGTTTCATCCAATTCCTGTCAGGGGTATGATAGAGCACCCCGCCAAAATCAAAAATTACCGTCTTGATTGCCATCTTTAAAGGTCTTTCCATTTCTTCTACTATGCATATCAATATTTCATCCCATTATATCAGACGTCAACCTGGTACATTTTCACCTTCTTCCGGTAAACCTGAAATCAAGAAATGAGCGTTCACTAAAAAACAGGTAAAATTAGCGATACATCCTCAATGATTAGGCAAGGATCAAAAAGGTAATTATGGAACGATCCGTCCCCACCCGAGCATCTGAAGAAATTGATCTTTATCTGCGAACGATCTATTCCCTCCTGCGTTCAACAACACCTGTCCGCATCCGGGCTCTCGAGGAGGTGCATGCAGGAATGAATTCCTCCCTGCACCCGCTGGCAAGATCTGACCAGCCCGATATCTCTTCGTTGATCTATTCTGTACTCCGGCTGCCTGACTGCATTACGGATGTTAAGACGGTCCTGCTGGGCCAAAGCGCCGCCGTTTTTGAGCAGTCCGGATATACCAACATAGAAAAGTGGACGGAAGTGGCTGCCCGGGCGCGAAGGCGGCGATGTTTTTTTGATGGGAAGAACTTGCTGGCCTGCTTCATCGCCTCCCGGTCTGATATTGATGACGTGGTCCCCATGCTGACCGCCTTTCAAATCGAGTGGAACAAACTACACTTCCTGCTGGAGGAACGTTCCGTTCAGGAAATTGAGAGCCTGACCGCTGATTCATTTGAGCAAATGGAATCCCTGGCGGAAACGCTGCGGATCAGCACTGAATCGCTTTTTCGTCTGGTCACAATCTGGGGAGAAGATTTCCAAACCAGGCTCCGAGAGATCCGGAACAACAAACTGGATCTGGAAGTCCAGCTCTTCAGCGGATCCCTTAATGAATACCGCCGGGCGACCAGATTCTGGTGGGAAAACATAGATAACCATCTTCCAGAGATCAACCAGCGGCCCGTTTATTTCATCTCAAGCAATACCCACAGCATCCCCAATTTGCTAACCGGCTTTGCCCTCATGCATCAAAACCGTCTGACAGAATATCTCCAGAACGATGGTGATGAAGAACTGCTGGCAGAATGGCGTGATATCAGTCAGGAAGAAGTCCCCTCAAGACCGGAGAACTTTCTGTATTACATCTTGAAGAAATATCAGGCCACGTCGGAGGGCAAGGACCTCATCAAAGCCCAGGCGGAATATGAGCAAAAATCCGGGATCCACCGCTTCCCCAGCGAACACGCCTTCGACCTGGAAGCCCAGATCATCGACCTGTCCGCCCTCAATCCCGCCACAATTGACCCGC
>CAZXRL010000145.1:0-6929 GCA_964643275.1 uncultured Candidatus Brevefilum sp. | reverse complement strand
TATCGTCTTCGGCATAAGAGGTCAAAATCACAACCCGCACATCCGGCCACCGTTTTGTGATCTCTTCAGTGGCTTCGATCCCGGACGCTCCGGGTAACCGGATATCCATCAGCACCACATCCGGCTGATATTGCTCCACCATTGCGACAGCCTCTTTGGCTGTTCCCGCCTCTGCGACGACCTCGAACTGGTCGCTGTGCTCCAATAAGGTTTTTAACCCCAGACGGACTACTTCATGGTCATCAACAAGTAAAATATCTTTCTTTTCCATGGTTTGGTTCCTTTACTCAGGGGGTATCTTCACGTTTGTAATCCACAAAGCGGTAACCCACGCCGCGTTCTGTCAAAATATATTCCGGATTTGAGGGATCTTTCTCGATCTTTTTCCGCAAATAGTTGATATAAAGGCGGACATAATGCGGTTCGTCCCTGTACTCATACCCCCAGACCTTGGTGAGGATCTGGTCATGCGTCATAACCCAGCCTGCATTCCTCACCAGATGATAGAGCAGGCGGTACTCGGTCGGGCGTAGTTTTATGAGCTCGTCGTCAACCCAGACTTCACGCCTCCCAAAATCGATCCTCAAACGGTCATCAACTTCGATAACGCCCTCTTCATCCTCTTCAAAAGTGGCACCCCGCCTCAAGACGGCTTTAATCCGGCTGACAAGTTCACGCGGGCTGAAAGGCTTGGTCACATAATCATCCGCGCCTAATTCAAGGCCTTTGACCTTATCATCTTCCTCACCCTTCGCTGTCAGCATAATCACCGGTATCTGGCGGATCTCGCGGATCGTTCTCAGCACTTCAAATCCATCAATGTCAGGCATCATAACATCCAGCAGAATCAGGTCAGGGAGGGAGTCACGCAATCGATTCAATGCTTCGGTACCATTGAAAGCCTCGATAACTTCATACCCGTCCTGCTCAAGATTGAGTCGAATGAAACCCACCATTCTGCGCTCGTCATCAACCACCAGTATCCGGTATTTTCGTGATGTTGTATCCATCATTTGCTCTCCTGTTATTCACCCATCATGATCATAACTTCTCAACAAGGATCACGGATATATTGTCCGGACCGCCAGCTTCGTTTGCGGCCGCCACCAGCATGGTTGCGGACTCATCCAAATCCGGGTGATTCTCAAGAATGCTTTCCATGCGGCGTTGCTCCAGAACGCCCCACAAACCGTCAGAGCAGATCAATAATTTTTCCTCCGGTTCCATCGTGAAAGCCTCCAGATCAGGCTCCAATTCATCCATCTGACCCAAAGCACGATAAAGGACATTACGTTGGGGATGTCTCCCAGCCTCAGCTTCAGAAATTTCACCTAGATCAACCAGTCGTTTCACCAGTGTATGATCCTTCGTTTTGAGAGACAGCCTGTTGTTCTTCTCAATCAGGTACAGTCGGCTATCCCCAATATGAGCGCTGAACAACTGCCCCCCAAGGATTAAAACCAGCGTAAGTGTCGTCCCGCCTCCGGGCACACGTCTCTTGATCAGGATTTGCGCTTCGTTGACGGCCTCTTTCAGCAACTGGTTAACGTCTTCGGATTTGATCTCTTTGGGATCAAAAACATATCGCCTGAAGATGCGATCCAGGATCAGCTCACTTACACCCTGAACAGCGAGACTGCTGGCAACTTCACCGTTTTGGTGGCCGCCCATGCCATCGGCGACAATGAACAACCCAAAAGCCATCCCATGTCGGGTTCCATCCAACAACATGTTTACTGAAAAGAGCGTATCTTCATTATGCATCCGTTCAATGCCGGTGGATTGGGCGGAGGCGGCTCGATACATAGTCCGGGAAACCGACCTTTTTAAAGTAAGCATCTGATCCGATGCGAAATCTCCAGCATCATGACTTAACTCTGAGTCGCCCTCTTTGTTCGGAAATAGTCTTTTAAACATTTAGGACACCGTTATCTTTTGGTATTGTCGCCAATATTTTCTACTTAATTTTACTGGATTTGTCCAGTTATGATTAAAGATCGTGTTGTATTTATTCAACATCTTCTTCAATTGGGGTCAGGAAATCCCCGGCAGACCAGCCATTCCGGGTCTGGTCATAGGGCGCTTCAAGGTGCCACCAGATATACCCATCAGCTTCCACCGGGCCGTCAATCACAAGAAAAGCCTCCGAATCCATTGCTGTGAAATTCACCGTACCGTCCAGACCCGGCGCACCCCGCATCCGGAGCCCTGCGCCATCCGTCCCACTGACTTGAACATAGATGCCCACGCCGATCACACCTTCCGGCAAGACAACAATCGTTGTCGGGACTGGAGAGGGTGTGAGGGTCGGGGTCGGGCTGATCGGAGTCTGGGTCGGCGCGGCGATTTTTGTAACAACAGGTGTCGCATACCCAGTCTGAGAAGGGTTGCGCCCGAGAAATAAGATAATGGCAGTACCCAGAATTAATCCAAACAGCAGGATCAAACCAGTGATGAGTGTGATTGGATTCAGGAAGGACTTGAGTGTAATTTTATCGAGTGGCTTAGCCATAGTAGCAATTATCAGGTCATTATCGTCAATTCGTCCAAATCATTATAGCCCATTCATAAGTAAAACGACCAAAATACAGGCTACGGATCAACTTCCATCATCGCCTCAAAGATTATTTGCCCCCTATGTTATAATTCCTCAAACAAACCCAAACCTATTATGGAAGAATTAAGCCTGCTCAACCAACGTTATCGCCTGCACGAACCCCTCGGCTCCGGGGGGATGGCTGTGGTATATAAAGCCGTCGATGAAATGCTCGAGCGGACCGTGGCGGTCAAAATTCTTCGCGAAGACTATGCGAAGGACGATAGCTTCCGAGAGCGTTTCAAGCAGGAAGCCAAAGCAGCCGCCAATCTTTCTCATCCAAATATCGTTACTGTTCATGACTTTGGCCTGGATGACGAGCAGGTTTTTATTGTCATTGAGTACATTGATGGCACCGACCTAAAATCCCTCATCAGAGAGAGAGGGCGTTTCAGTATTGAGGACACGGTTGGCTTGATGGCTCAGGCCTGCGCCGGCGTGGGATATGCGCATCGGGCAGGATTGGTCCACTGCGATATCAAACCCCACAACATGCTGGTCTCTAGGGATTTCCGTCTGAAAGTCACGGACTTTGGTATCGCCCGTGCCCTGGCAACCATCCACCCCGACGAAAAAAGCGAAGTGGTCTGGGGCTCCCCCCACTACTTCTCACCAGAGCAGGCGGCTGGGGCTGCTCCCTCACCTGCATCTGACGTTTATTCCCTGGGTGTGATCCTGTACGAAATGCTGACTGGAAAGCTTCCGTTTGAGGCAGGGGAAGCCACCGAACTTGCCCGAATGCATCGCGAAGAAACGCCGATCTCTCCCCGTCGTCTCAATTCGGCAATCCCTGAAACCCTGGATGAGATCACCCTGAAAATCCTCTCAAAAGAACCCTCTGCTCGTTACAGGACAGCAGACCAGCTTGGCAGGGTCTTGATGTCCTTTGGCCGCATCAATAAAGACAAAACCGGCCCGATCATCCTGCCGCAAACCAGCACCCCCCCGCTGGAAGAGGAAGATGATCTGAATGGGAAGCGGTTCCCACCACGAGAGCCGGTTGTCGTCCCCTTGCCAGTGGAGCCGGAAGAGGACGAGTTCAATAATGAGCCTGAGGAAAAAATTGACTGGCTTACCTGGGTTTTAGGGTTACTGGCGTTCACGGCAATCCTCGGGCTGATCCCGTTCTGGCTATATATTTATTTTTCAATCAACCCCTGAACGCTAAATACCGGTAGAATTAGGATGATGACAGATTACTTAATTGCACCCTCAATCCTGGCCGCAGACCTGAACCATCTGGCAGATCAGGTTCGTTCCGCAGTGGAATGCGGCGCGGATCTAATTCATGTCGATGTGATGGACGGTGTATTCGTACCCAATATCTCCTTCGGGCCTGATATTGTCAGCGCCGTCCGGAAAGTCACAGACCTTCCCATCGACGTCCACCTGATGATCGTCAATCCCGAACGACACCTGAAAGCCTTCGCAGATGCGGGGACGGACCATCTCACGGTGCATTATGAAACCTGCCCCCACATCCACCGGACGCTGCAAACCATTCGTGAGCTGGGTATGTCACCGGCAATTGTGATCAACCCGGGCACGCCGGTATCTGTGCTGAGCGAGCTGACGCATTCTTTTGATCAGGTGCTGATCATGTCCGTCAATCCCGGTTACGGCGGGCAAAGCTTTATTGAGACTTCGGTTGACAAGATCCACCGCACAAAGGAACTGCTTGACTCAACCGGATCGGACGCGACCATCCAGGTTGACGGCGGGGTCGACAGCTCCACGATCAAAGCCTGTTATGAGGCAGGCGCGAGAAATTTTGTGGCAGGCTCTTCAGTCTTCAAACACAAGGCTGGGATCGCGGCCGGGATTCAGGCCCTGCGAGACGCCATCGCAAATGATCAGTCTTCTTAAAAGCAAAAATCGCGGAAATTAAACCGCGACTAATGCGCTCCGAAAGGGTTAAGCCTATTTGGAGGATTTGGTCAACGTACGGATGCAGCGGGTGCAAAGAGTCTTACGCACCATTTGCCCGTTCTCATAAACGGAGACCTTTTGAAGGTTCGGCTTGAATTGCCGTTTGGTTGCCTTCATTGAGTGGCTTCGGCTCTGACCAAAGGTGGTCTTTTTATCGCAATTCTCACAGACTGCCATGATGTCGTCCTTTCACATCTTTAAGTTATAATTACCGGGTTTGGATAATATTCATCCAAACAGCTAATTATTTTACCATACACTAACCTAAGCGACAAGCAAATCAAGGTGTAAAAAAATGGTTGAAACAGAAAATCATCACAACGAATTAGGGAGCATCCTGATCCAAAAGGAAGCAATTGCATCTATTGCCAGGCAATCTACGCTCCAATCTTATGGTGTTGTCGGTCTGGCACCTAAAAACCTTCTTGAAAACATCCGCCAGGTCCTGGTTAAGGATGCAAAATACGGTGTTGCGGTGGATTATGACCACGATGGCCTGATCATTGATCTTTATATCGTGGTGGAATACGGTACCCGAATCAAATCCATAACCGACAGTATCGTCAACAGTGTAAAATACAACGTCGAAAAGACGGTAGGGTTGCCCGTCCGTCGAATCAACGTTCACGTCCGCGGTTTGCGGATCAGTAATATGGATTAATCCGGTTAGCCCCCCTGGGATAACCCGACATTATCGCGTTTTTTTGTTTGGAGAATTATGAGTGCTGCTGAACTAACGAAATTGAGCCCCGCTGAACGTCACAAGCTGGTTTCAATACCGATCAATGGACAGGGGTTGAAGACCTTACTTGACGCCGGGATGGTCTGGCTGAGGACCAACCAGCAAAATATTAACAGCCTGAATGTTTTCCCGGTACCTGATGGTGATACGGGCACAAACATGGTACTGACCATGCAGGCTGCGTTTGATGAGGTTGAAAATTCAGGTGTGGACAACGTTGGTCAGCTTGCACATGCCATCGCCAGAGGCGCGTTGATGGGCGCGAGGGGAAATTCAGGTGTTATCCTCTCACAGATCTGGCGGGGATTTGCCCGAGCCCTGGATGAAGAAGCGTTCATGGATGTAAAACTCCTGGCAAAGGCTTTACACGAAGCAAAAGAAACTGCTTATAAGGGTGTGGTCAGGCCTGTTGAAGGCACAATTCTGACTGTGATTACAGATATCTCAGCGCAGGCTGAAGTTTCCGTACAACGGACAAACAGTTTCACCGAAGTCCTGGCAGACATCGTCGAAGCGGCAGACGCTTCAGTCCAGCGGACACCTGACCTGCTTCCCATCCTCAAACAGGCAGGTGTAGTCGACTCTGGCGGAAAAGGCCTTTTTATTATTTTTGAGGGGATGTGGCGGTTCATTAATGGCGAGCCTCTTGACAAAGCCCTCACGGAAGTGTTACCCCTCTCTGAAATGGACCTGGACGATGCCATGGAAACCGTTGAACCCGGCCAGGATTACGAAGTCGTCATTGACTTCACCCCGGAGCCTGCCTTTAACCTCGAAGGTTATTATGAAGAACTGGAAAAAATCGGAACCTCGATCCAGGTCGGCGAGGGCGATGGGATCTACCGGATGCATATCCACGTCCCACTTGAGAATCGCTATCTCCCGATTGATCATACGATGACCCAGGGGACAATCCAAAAAATATTGATGGAAAATCTGGTCGCCCAGATGAACGAAAAGAACAACAGCAAAAATCCCAAGATAAAGCTGGCTCCGGTCCAACCTGGTGAAATTGCCGTTGTCGCTGTTTCACCCAGTCATGGTCTGACCCGGATCTTTGCCAGTCTGGGTGTTGCTGCGATCGTCCAGGGCGGGCAAACGATGAATCCTTCCATCAAGGAAATCCTTGCCTCCTTTGAAAACCTTCCCACAGATAAGATCATCATCCTGCCAAACAATAAGAACATCATCATGGCGGCCAAGGAAGCGGCGACCATGACCGTGAAGAAGGTCGCCGTCATCCCAACAATCAGCATCCCCCAGGGGCTTTCAGCCTTATTCCGATTGATCCCCGATTCAGATTTTGATGAGATTGTATCTGATATGAAGGATGCTATTGATGAAGTTGAGACCGGAGAAATCACAACGGCTACCCGCAGCGTCGAAATTGATGGGGTTCAGGTGGAAAAAGGACAGGTGATTGCACTGCATAACGGCAAACTTGTTGCTTCGACCGGTTCAATCGAGGAGGCCTGTGAGGCACTGTTTGTCGCCGCAGACACCTCCTCCTACGAACGAATCACGCTTTTCTATGGTGAGGACATCAAGCTCCCCCGAGTCAACCAACTTGCTGACAAGATCCGCTCAATTTATCCCGATCATGAGATCGAAGTCCACGATGGCGGCCAGCCCCATTATCAATTAATTATCGCAATTGAATAA
>CAZXRL010000144.1:0-6951 GCA_964643275.1 uncultured Candidatus Brevefilum sp. | reverse complement strand
GCGTTAGTTCGTGTAAAAGCGTGTGTAAATTTGAACAACAGTTAATATGGATTAATTATTAGGTCTATTTATTGAAATTACCTCTCAACAATAAAAAAAACCGCCCTTATCGATCTAGCAGAATGCATTCAAATCTTGAACAAACCATTGGAACTACTGCTTCACTCAATCTTACTTTGCTGGCTCCAACATCCCTTCTGCCTGTTCCCTATCCATTCCCCATTTACTATTCACCAACCAAAAAATGCCCAAGATGGGCATTTTTTGGTTCTATGGACTGGAATCACCCCAATCAGAGCACCACCCCGCCAAACAGACGGTCACTCCACCATGGCAAAAGTGGCAATCAAAACATCGTGATCGCTGAAACGGCGTGTGTCATCGAATTCGCTGTTGATGTGCAGAATCATAAAATCCTCCACATGATCAACGAGCCCCTCGCTGACCAGGATATGGTCCAGTGCCTGGCTGTTGCCGTCATAAACGTAGTTGTACCGCTCCTCAACCGGAAGCCGCTCGATCAGGTTGTTCAGGATATCGCCTGCCAGCAAATCAACCGTCGCTGAAAATTGAAAATCGTTGAGGTCGCCTAGAACAATAACCTGCGCATTGGGGTCCACCCGCAGCAGGCCGGCAACAAAATCGTGGACAATCTGCGCCTGTTGCAGACGTTGAAATTCCGATTTGAGATCAGGCGGCTGCACGCTGCCAAACAGCGGCGTATCCCCGCCCTTGGAATTGAAATGGTTGTTGACGACAAAAAGGATCTTGCCATTGAGATTAAAAGCCGCCACAAGGGGTTTACGGCTGTCCGTAAAGGCGGGGTTGGTCGGGTCAATCCGTCCGGGGTTGAGACTCAAAACCGGCTCACCATCAACGCTCGACACTTCAACCGGTGTGACGGCGTCCCCATGCGGCGCGTCAATGAGGGTCAAGCCCGAATCCAGCCGGTAGAGGTATCCCACCCGGATGTTGCCGCCCGGCTCACCGCCATCATGCGCGGGTTTCGGATCGATATTGACATAGGCATACTCGGGCCCGCCCAGGCGCAGGACCGCGTCAATGATCCCCTGATAAGTATGATCCGCCGCAACCCCATCCATATTCGGCGCGCCGTTGTTGTCCTGAATTTCCTGCAGGCCGATGATGTCCGGTGAGGCCATCAGATTGACGATCTGCCCGGCCAGGATCAGGATCCGGTCCGGATTCTTGGCCGACAGGTTTTCAACGTTATAACTTGCCACCCGCAGCTGCCCTTCCTCTACGGGGTCAATCGGCCCCTGAGGGGTCAGTCCACCGGAGGAAAAGCTGACCTCCTCAAACGGCAGGATTTTATAATTTCCATACTCAAAGTCAACCACACCGATGATTGGCTCAGACGAATAGTCGCCGGCCTGGACAAATGGCAATTCGATCAGGCGATCATCCAGGATGATGCGTTCCGGGTTGAAGTCGTCCGGCCGGACAACCAGCCCGCCCCGCGGCGTGAAATCACCAGCGTGTACGCCGAGGTCCCCCACAACCACGATTTCTTTATAGGCATTCGTCGCGCCCACGACCAGCGCGTTATTGATCTGGACCCGCATCCCTTCCAGGCTCTCAAAAAAGTCCAGCCCGTCTTCGTCCGGGTCAAAGAACGTCAGCTCCGAAACAAAGCCGTCGGTGTCATTATCGATCACCCTGTCAGGCGGGATCCTGCCGCCTTCTCCGAGGATCACAGGTGGGGGAAGTTCATTTCCCTGACTCAGGACACTGACGACCGGTTTCTCCAGCTGCGTGACGGACAAATTGTTTGTCGCAGACCCACCCGGAACCCTCTCCCTCACCACGGCATCCACGGAGACTTCATCTCCAGGCCGGACCGCAGGTACAAGCTCGGTCAGGACCAGGATCCCTTCCGATGTCGCCGGGTCATCATCGGGAGTCATGGATTCCATCCAGAACCCATCCATCCTGACCACAGTGACCAGGCCGCGGATGTCCGTAACCTCCTGATCAACAAGGGGAGAGATATGCCCCACGCCCTGGATCTCTGCGATGGTCACAAGTCCTGGTTCGGCTTCCGTTTCCCGAACGTCCTGGGGAGTGGCTTCCAAATCCGGAGTTTCGGTTTCCCCTGAAAGCCGTGAACACCCGCCGAGAAAGAAAACGGTTATTAACATAACAACTGCAATTTGCTTGATCGTCATCATCAAATTCCTGATCCTAAATTCAGAATGATTGTCTACGCTTTTCAACAAAGGGCTGTTCCAATTATAGCCCATCCAGCCGGAAACATATAAAATGCCCTGCTCTCCGATCCAAATGCATCAACGAGGAAGTAAATTTGAAGTAAAATTGAAACATGGAATTACGAATTGCGGTTGCAAAGCGTGATAGATATGGCGAATCCAACAGCGGAGACACTGTCGAGATCATTGAGCGGCCCAACGGCGGGATCTCCGTTGTCCTTGCGGATGGAATGCTCAACAATGAGAGTAACAAAGCGATCTCCACAATGGTCAGCCATCGCGTGATCGGAAATATCAGTGAAGGCGTTCGGGATGGCGCAGCCATCCGGGCAACTTCCAGCCGGATCTTTGCCGAACATAATGGCGCTGTAAAATCAGACTTGAATGTCATCAGCGCTGACCTCCAATCCAATACCCTCCTGATCTCCCGCAACAGCCCGGTCCCCGTCTTCATCATCAGTCTTGGGCAGGTTGATTGTCTATCCGCTGACAGCGAACCCATCGGCGGCGGGCCGGATATTACGCCCTCGATTGTCGAACTCCCCATCCGGCCTGATACGGTTGTGATTGTATTTTCGGATGGCGTTTACAACGCCGGAGCCCATAAGCAGCAGAATCTGGATCCCTGTATCGTCATTGAAGCCCTGGTCGAAGAACAGGAACCAACTGCCAAAGAAATCGCGGATTTCCTGCTGAACCAGGCCATCCGGCTGGATGACGGCCGGCCTAAAGACGATCTGAGTGTTGTCGTCATGACGATCATCCCCCAAACGACGGATAAGACCCGCCGGATAAGTGTTTCCATGAACCTGACGGAAGATAACGAATAACCTGCCGGAACTATTCTGACTTTTGCGACAATTATTAAGGTCACATTTCAACTCTCACCATCACCTTAGGAGGAACCTATGCGTCAGAAGGTCGTGCTGATCACCGGTGCAAACGGCGAAATTGGGCATGGACTGATCCATCACCTTGCTGAAAACACAAATGCCAACATCGTTGCCCTGGACGTTGTCCCGCTTGATAAGGCCTTACGGCCGCTATGCAGCACGTACATCGTTGGCGATATTCTGGACCAGATGCTTCTTGGCAGGCTGGTCGTAGAACACGAAATAGCCACCATTTACCACCTTGCCTCAATCCTTTCAACAAAAGCCGAATATAATCCCGAGACCGCCCACCGAATCAACGTCGAAGGAACAATGAACCTGCTCCGGCTTGCCGTTGAACAATCTCAATGGCAGGGCGATTCTGTCAAGTTCATCTACCCCAGTTCCATAGCCGCATACGGAATCCCGACCCTGAAGGAAAAGGAGCAGGCAGGTGCTGCGCTTGAAGATGAATGGATGCACCCAACCACGATGTATGGGTGTAATAAACTCTATTGCGAACATTTGGGGCGTTATTACAGTTCCCATTACCGGCAGCTTTCTGCCGATTGCGGGACTGCGGAGACAGTAGACTTTCGGGCAATCCGCTTCCCCGGATTGATCAGCGCTGAAACCATCCCCACAGGCGGGACAAGCGATTACGGCCCTGAAATGCTCCATGCAGCCGCCCAGGGTGAAGCCTATGATTGCTTTGTCCGCCCGGATACCACCATCCCCTTCATGGTCATGCCGGATGCAGTTAAAGCGCTGGTGCTCCTGGAGGCTGTCCCGCGCAACCAGCTTTCTCAATTTGTTTATAATGTCACCAGCTTTAGCCTGTCTGCCCTGGAAATCTTCGATATCGTCATGGGCGCATTTCCCAACGCAGATATCAACTTCAATGTGGATGAGTGCCGGCAAAAGATCGTGGATACCTGGCCAAAAGAGGTGGATGATTCCGCCGGCCGGCGCGATTGGGGCTGGAATCCGGATTACGACTGCGCACGGTCCTTCAATGAATATCTGATCCCGGCAATTCGGGAGCAATATCAATAAAGCAACCTGCGTAAGTCAACTTCTCATCCTTTGGAGAATTTGGAATTCTTAGGTTTTTTTATTTCACCACTCGGATAATCTGCCAATTAGTCATCCAATACACCTTTCGGTTAAGGTGGACTGATTCGTTGCCCGGCATGATTAGGGCTGGTATCCCTGATCACAATAGCAATCAGTCAAACAAGAACAATCATTTCCCTGTTATGCAGGTAAATTTTTAATTAATGTTACTAGTTAGTTAATTCCTGATGAAAAAGCTAGTGTTCTATTGGTAATTCTTCATTCATGGAATTTCATCCTTTTATGCCTGTTGAAGCGACACTTCGGACAAACCACTTTTGGAAGAGCAGAAAAACAATCAAAACTGGTATGGTAATCATTGATGCAAAAGCCATCAAGTCCCCCCATAACCTCGGAGATTGGCCAAAAAAGGCTTGGATCCCAACGGTTAAAGGCCGAACATCCTCTCCTCGTGTCACCATAAGGGGCCACATGAACCGGTTCCAGCTATTAAGTGATTGTAAAATCGCAACAGTTGCAATAATTGGCCGTGACAAAGGGATTACAATTTTCCAATAGATCCCAAAAAGACTTGCTCCATCAATCAAAGCAGCCTCCTCCAAATCTTTTGGAATATTGACAAAGAACTGGTAGAAGAGAAATATGGAAAAAGCATCCGCAATGAATGGAAATATCTGCACGTGATAGGTATCCAGCCAGGTTGTTGCACCGCCAAACCAGGGCAGTTTATTCACAATGAGAAGAAGCGGGATGGCAACGGCTTCAAACGGAATAATGATGAGTGCAATAATGATACTGAGTAATATGTTCTGACCCCTGAAACGCAAACGAGCCAGAGCATAGGCAATCATGCTATTGACCAATAATCCGGCTAACACTGTCAGGATCATAATCAATAGGGAATTATAAAATTGTTGACCGAAGTTTAAGGATGTGAATACATCACTGTAGTTTTGAACACCTAACTGCCCTACAGGAATAAACGCCCGGAGAGAACTCATATCCATAATGACTTGTAATTCATTTTCCTTAATTGAAGAGATGATCATGAACACAACAGGAAACAGAAAGAACACAGCAAGTAAAATCAGTAAAGCGTATTTCAATCCTGTCTTGATTCTCTTCCGAACAAGGTATGTGATAACTGGAGAGGTTTTCTCTTTAGGCATTTATGCCATTTCCTTTCTCCTTCGTAAGAAAACGTTGAGCGATGGAAATAGCAAGAACAATAATAAAGAATATTACAGTGATCGCAGAAGCATAACCGGCACGAAGACGCCCCCAGGCTGTTTCAACCGCATACAACATGGTTGTCATGGACGCGTTTGACGGGCCACCGTTGGTCATCACTTTGACTTGATCAAACAGCTTGAACGCCAAAATCGTTGTGGAGATTACAACAAAAATCATCGTGTTCCGTAATTGAGGCAGGGTGATATTGAAGAATTTTTGCCAGCCATTTGCTCCATCTACTTCTGCAGCTTCATAAAGAGATGAAGGAATCTCCTGTAGACCTGCAAGGAAGATCACCATCTGGAAACCAACCCCTTGCCAGATTGACATGAGCATGATCGCAGGGAATACCAGTTTGGTGTTTGTCAACCAGTTATAAGGACCCAATCTACCAAAGCTGATTGCCTGAATGAAGGCATTAATTAATCCCTCTCCAGGGTTATACAGCAGTGTCCAGACAATGGAAACCACTGTCATTGAAGTGACAACCGGTGAAAAGTATATCGTTCTGAAGAAATTTATCCCTTTTATTTCCTCGTTAATAAGCATTGCCAGACCTAAAGCAAAAGAGGTCTGGAGGGGGACAACAACAATCACAAAATAGAAATTGTTTATCAGCGCTTTTTTAAACACATCGTCACTGAACAAACGGAGATAATTTTGCAATCCAACGAATTGCGTGGGAACATTGGGGTTGGGTATCAACCGCATATTCGTTAAGGACATCCCGATTGCCAATAAGAAAGGAACAATCAGGAATAAAAAAAGCAATATAATTGCTGGCGCTGAAAAAAGCCAGGCCAAAACGGATTCTTTTTGTCGATGGGTCGAAATGGTTATTAATTCTTTTTGAACAGCCATAATTTCCGTCACTTATGTAATAAGGGGGTTGCCTGAGTATTGGCAACCCCCTCGGCTCAATCAAAATAATTATGCGCTTTGATTGATTATATATTATTCGGGGAATGGATACCCATCATTATCCAAAATATCTTGGTCAATGATCGCAACTGCCGTGTCAAGCTCTTCCTGAACATCCGCACCTGCAATAATGTTCCATATAGCTGTCTTGAAGGCCGAGGTAATGGTAGGATAAGCAGGAGTTTGTGGGCGAGCAACTGCCACACCGCCCTCAAGCTGCTGGACGAAAATATTCAGCAAACCATCGTCGGCATAGAGTTCAGATTGTTCAATCGCACTCTTGCGAGACGGTACAGCACCATTCGCATTGGTCATATGCAGGATCTCTTCAGGAGAAATCAGGAAGCTCAAGAACTCAAATGCAGCCTCAGGATTCTCACAGGTTGAGGTCATACCCCAGTTCCATGATCCTGACCCCGTTACAGCGCGATCACCCAAAATCGGCATAGGAAGCACAATTGCATCCTCACCCAGACCTTCAGTATGGGGCCCATACATCCAGTGACCAACAAAGGACAGAGCAGCGGTCTTGCTGCCATAGAATGAATCATCTCCAGCCGGGGTTGGGTTGGCATAACCATCTGTGAAGAGTCTCTGGAACCACTCCAAAGCTTCAA
>CAZXRL010000143.1:0-7004 GCA_964643275.1 uncultured Candidatus Brevefilum sp. | reverse complement strand
GTCGTGACCTCCAGACCCAGTTCTTCCAAAGTCTCTGCGACAATCCCCGCAGTCCGGGTCTCTTCAAAGCCTAGCTCCGGGTGCTGATGAAAATCTCTGCGGCGCTCAACCGTGTAAGCTTCGATCCTGCGTGCCTCATCCAAAAAAGTCATTTCGCATTTCTCCTGAATTTAATCACCCGGAACTGCTCTTCATATCGGACATCTTCAGCGTTCTCTTTATGGTTGCGCTCCCGCATCCGTGTTTCAAAAGCCGCGGGGTCTCCAATCTGGCTGGCGTGCTGTTTGAGGGCCTGGATCTTTACTTCCCAATAGTCTGTCACGTCCAGGCTGACATCGGGTTCGTTCGTCAGGCTCATCCAGACTTCTTCAACCTCATAGGGCGGATACCCTTCTTCCAGCAGCTCAGGGAAAAAGAACCGGTTGCCGCTTGCCGGAAAGACGGCATCAATCACCACCTGCCCAGCGTTGCGGTGGTCGGGATGGTTGATGTAACGCGCACTGGGAAATACATTCGTCGGATCGCAGGTCACCAGAATTTGAGGCTGGTACTTGCGGATCCAGCGCACAACCTCTTTGCGCATTTCCAGGTCCGGGACCAGACAGCCGTCTTCATACGCCCCGTAATCCACAGATTCAATTCCCAGAAATTCCGCCGCCGCGCCCTGTTCTCTCATCCGGATAGCCGCGACATCTTCCGCCGACAGGGTTTCATCCTCGGCGCCCTTGTCCCCTTTGGTCAGCAAAACATAACGCACCCTGTGTCCGGCCTCCACCCAGCGGGCAATGCTCGCCCCGAGGAAAAACTCGGGGTCATCAGGGTGCGCTAAAATGACAAGGATTTCTTTGGGGCTTTCCCAGCCTTCAGTGTATTCCATGGTGTGATGGGTCCTCTATGAGGGGGTCAGGATTTCTTATCCCGGTTATCGGAACGTCTCGACCGCCGCCCCCGGCCCCGGCGGTTACTGGACGGACGCGTATCCCGGTCTTTACTCGATCTGGTGTGCTTGCGTTCAACCGTCTGATCTTCCGCACGGCTGACGACCACGTCCGTTTTAGGTTCTTCCTCCACCGGAAGCGGTTCCAGTTTCTCACCGTTCGCAATCCGTTCCGCCCGGTCAAGTTCCTCTTTGGTGAACTGCCGCGGCCCGATCTCCGGAATATCCACGATCACCGTCTGCCGCAGGGGCAGGATCTGTACGACCCGCCCCTCACCCATCGGCGTGATGACCTTCTTCTTGCGTTTCGGCAGCGTCTTGATCGCTTCGACATACTGGTCGTACTCGTACATCAAACAGCAGCGCAGCCGCCCGCACATCCCCGTGATCTCGGTCGGAGTCAGCGAAATGTCCTGGGTCTTCGCCATCCGGATCGAGATCGAAGAGAACTCGGTCAGGAATTTCGAGCAGCAGCGCGTCTCCAGGCCGCAGGCGCCCATCCCCCGGATGGTCTTGGCGGCATCCCTGGGCCCGATCTGACGCAGTTCCAGGGTCACATCCTTCAACATCTTCTGGATGTCCGTGTGTAACCGCTTGATGTTGTAAGTTACGGAGGTATCGCTGTTGAGCGCGACAAACAAGCGCTTGCCGTCCAGCGAGTATTCGGCGGAAACCACCTTGATGGCACTCAGATCGTTCTCGATCAGATACTGTTTGATCTTCCCGGAGATTTCTTCTTCCTGCAGGGCCAGCGCTTTACGTTGAAGCAGGTCCTGCGGCGTTGCCGGGCGTTCGACTGATTTAACGGAATTCAGTTCCAGATCATCCACATCCAGGCCAACCTGCGTGGTCGTCGCCAGCTGCAGGCCGCGGCTGGTCCGCACGACCACCGGATCGCCCGGCTCAAGATCCGGGAATCGGGAGGCATCAAAATAATAATTCTTTCCGACGTCCTCAAACTGGACGCTGATGACAAAATTATGACTCATGGTCTAGATTATAACACCTCAAAGTTGAAAGCCGCTGGGCGCGCCCTCAACCGCTGATCTCCATGCTCATCCGGGCAGCGACATCCTTCGCCAGCGTGTTCATCACCACGGCAGCAGCCGATTCGGGGTCGCTCACAACCACCGGCTTGCCGCTGTCACCGCCCGCGCCGACCTTCTCGTCAATCGGGATATTCGCCAGCAGCGGCGCGCCTGCCGCACGGGCAAGCTGCTCCCCGCCGCCCTCACCGAACAGCGCCCGCCGGGACCCATCCGGCATCTCGAGGTAGCTCATGTTTTCCACAATTCCCAGGACCGGGACCTCCATCTTCTTGAACATCGCCACAGCCCGGGCCGCATCGTCAAACGAGACCTGCTGGGGCGTCGTGACGACCACACCGCCGCTGAGGGGCACCGTCTGCACCAGCGAAAGCTGCACGTCCCCGGTTCCCGGCGGCAGGTCCACGATCAGGTAGTCCAGCTCGCCCCAGTCCACGTCCATCAGGAACTGCTTGATGGCGGAGTGGAGCATTGGGCCGCGCCAGATCAGCGGCTGGCCGGTCGTGACCATGAACCCGATCGACATGACCTTCACGCCGTACGCTTCCGCAGGCTGGATCTTTTTGCCCTGCGGCGTGGGCGGGAGCGCATTCACGCCCATCATCATCGGCACGTTCGGGCCGTAGATATCCGCGTCCATCAACCCGACCTTCGCGCCGCATTCCGCCAGCGCGACCGCCAGGTTCACGGCGATGGTGGACTTGCCGACCCCGCCCTTGCCAGAGCCGACCGCGATGATATTCCTGATGGTCAGGTCTTTGATCTTCTCGTCCTGTGGCACCCGCGCGCCCATCGTGACGTTGACGGAATCCACCCCGTCCAGCGCCAGGACGGCGTTCTCCGCGTCCTTCTGGATCTGCGTTCGCAGCGGACAGGCGGGCGTGGTCAGTTCAACGGTGAATGAGACGGTGGAATCCTGCACTTCCACGTCCTTGATCATCTTCAGGGTCACGAGGTCCTTGCGGAGTTCGGGGTCCATCACCCCGCTGAGCGCCTGGAGCACCTGATCTTTGGTCACTGGGGACATGATGTTGATAATCCTTTCAAACTTCTGGAAAGAAGTGAATCGTGGAGGGTTGAATGGTGAATGGTCCAACGCGGGAGGACACCCCGGCACCACGCACGCCCTCAATTTTACCCATATATGGGGGAAATTGCTAATAATGGGAATGGTGATTTTGAAAACATTTTAAGTATTCACATTTCTGTGTTTGATACTTTCCAAATATAATTTTATAATCATCGAAGTTATTATCATCATCATATTACACGGAGTCAGCATGCAAAGTATCCAACATAATTTCATCATCCCTACCATCGGCACCCGCGGCGACATTCAGCCCTATATCGCCCTTGCGTCCAGCCTTGAAAAGGCTGGTCATACTGCCACCGTTGCATCCCATCCCTGTATGCAGGATCTGGTCGAGTCTTATCAGGTCAGGTTTGCCCCCATGGGTCCAGACATTGATATCGGACAGGAAGCGGCCCAAATCCGTGCAAGAGCGCCTCACTGGATGATCGGCTTCATGCGGGTGATGAAATTCTCTTTCAGGATGTTGGAAGAATCCCACACTGATCTGCTTGACCTCTGCGATGCTGCTGACGTGGTCATCGTTTCACACACTGCGGCTGGCAGCATCGAAGCCGACCAATTGGGTAAGCCCAGGATCAGCGTCACATTGTTTCCGCAGGCAATCCCCGTAAATGTCGATTCAGAACCTCTGGCAAAACGCCTGATTGGATCACTGGCGGGCTGGGGTATGGGATTGATGATGAGCCGCCCATTGAATCGCATCCGCAGGAAGTTTGGGGTCCCAAAAATGGGACCGAATGGGATCACTTCCGATTCGTTGAACCTGGTGCCGATCAGCCCCCACATCATTCCGCCTGACCCGCGTTGGGAAGCCAGACACCAGATGACCGGATACTGGTTCGCTGAACCGCTGGCGGACTGGCAGCCCCCACAGGATTTGCGAGAATTCATCGAAGGCGGTGATCCGCCAGTCGTGGTCAGCCTGGGCGCCATGGCACTGGGAAAAACGGACGCCGTTGAAACTGCCAAACTGACCGTGAAGGCTCTGGAACGTGCCGGTGTCCGGGCCATCATCCAGGGGTGGACAGAAGCCCTGGATGACCTCGACCTCCCTGCCGGAATCATTCCAGCGGGTTCCATCCCACATAGCTGGCTTTTGCCTCGGGCATCCTGCTTCGTTCACCACGGCGGCTTCGGTTCAACTGCGGCCGCTTTCCAGGCCGGCATTCCCGCTCTGGTCATTCCGCACATCATCGACCAGTTCATCTGGGGGCAAAAGGTATTCGAATTAGGCGTGGGCCCGGAACCCATCGCGCGGGCAAAGCTGACCGTGGAAAACATGGCGGAGGGAATCCGAAAGGCAGCATCCAACGAAAAGTACCTCAAAAAAGCAGCCGAGCTGGGCAGCCTCATCCGGGCCGAAACGGGACTGTCGAATGCGGTTCAATTGATCGAGCGTGGATTGGGGTGATTTTTTCCTTCAGTAAAGCTGTGAATTGTGAAGGGTTGAATGGTGAATAGGCAAAACGCGGGAGGACAACCCCGCCACCACACACGCCCTCAACTTTACCCATTAATGAGGGAAATTGTGAATTATCGGAGTGATGATTTCGATGGATCTTCAGCGTGCAATTGGTTCTGAGCGATTAAACTCTTCATAAATTAAGCTATAATCAAAACAAAGGGTATAGCGGGAGGGTTGAATCTAACCATGGTCAGCAACTTCATCACAAATGAAGGGGGAACTGCACTTCGCACACGTCTATTAGAGCTGGTCGAAAACAGTGAAGAGATGAAATTCCTTATTGGATTTTTCTACTTCTCGGGCATCCGTGAACTCTACCAGGGACTACAGAACCATCCCAATTCAATCTTAAAAATACTGGTTGGTATGAATGTTGACCAGCTCAACTACCGCCTGATCGAATACGGGGATGACGACTCTACCAAATCCGATGCTGAGAAAAGGGATCTCTTTCTTGGTAACGTACGTATCTCGCTGAGAGATGAGCAATTTGATTCGAAAGAATTTTACGAACAAATCACCTTCTTCATCGAGATGATCAGAGATGGTCGGCTGCTAATTCGCAAAACCCGCGAACCCAATCACGCCAAGATCTATTTTTTTATTGACCATGAAAGCGTATTTGCCAACAAGCTGTTTATCACCGGCAGCAGCAACCTAACCAAACCCGCCCTGACCACCCAAGCAGAATTCAACGTTCAAATCCGTGATTATGGCATCGAAGAGACCGAAGCCTATTTTGACGCTCTGTGGGAAGACGCCATAAAAATTACAGAAGATGATGTGGTCAAACAGGAATTGGTCAGGGTGATCGAAAAGGGCACCATGGTGCGCCAGATCACACCCTTTGAAGCTTATGCCCTCACGCTCAAAACCTATCTGGATAGTTATCAGCAATCGGATATTGATCCATACTTGACTGATCTGATGATAGCTAACGGCTATACGCCCTACCAGTACCAGCTGGATGCTGTCCGCCAAGCGCTATCCATCATTGAAAGCCAGGGAGGCGTGGTTGTTGCGGATGTGGTTGGGTTGGGTAAAACGATTATCGCCTGCGCAATTGCACGCCAACTTGGCAAACGCGGGGTGGTGATTTGCCCGCCAGGCTTGATGGGCGACCGAAATAAGACCAGCGGTTGGCGCATGTACCTGGAACAATTCGAGCTCAAATCCTGGGAGGTACGTTCATCCGGCGACCTGGAGAACACAGCTGAGCTCGTCCACCGGCTGGATGATTTCCAGGTGGTGATCATTGATGAGGTGCACCGTTTTCGCAACCAGGATACCAAGGGTTATGAGCTGCTGAAAAACATTTGCAGGGACAAGATCGTCATTCTATTGACGGCAACCCCCTTCAACAACCGCCCAGGGGATATTCTCTCGCTGTTGAAATTATTCATCACACCCAAGAAGTCGACCATCACCCTGGAAAGTGATTTGCTGGCTATGTTCAGGGCCTACAAAACGACCTTTGATCGGTTGTCCTATATCAAAAAGAACCATAACTCTCCGAACGCCGAAAACATGACTAAAGCAGAGGCGTATTATGAAGCACTGTTTGGTGAAAGCGGGATTGACCTGACCAAAGTCACAGCACGTTCAAGGTATCTGGCTGCCCAGATCCGCCATGTGATCCAGCCCGTCACCATCCGCAGAAACCGCCTTGACCTGCAAAATAACCCCTTCTACGCCGAAGAGGTCAAAGACCTATCTAAGATTGCAGACCCCAAAGAATGGTTTTTCGAGCTGTCGCCTGAGCAATCTGCCTTTTATGATCAGATTATCAGCACGTATTTTGGTCTTCCAGAGGAAGGCGGGCAATTTAAGGGCGCCATTTATCAACCCTTCATCTACGAAACCGCGAAAAAAGAGGATTTCACTGCCGAAGAAAACTTCGAATTCCAGCAGCAGCGCAACCTGTTTGACTTCATGCGCCGCTTGATGGTGAAGCGCTTTGAAAGTTCCTTTGGTGCTTTTCAGCAGTCCATCATGCGTTTCAAGCGCATCAATGAGAATGCATTGACCTTCATCGAAAACTCGGGCAAGTTCATTATGGATCGCTCTTTGATGGAAAAGATCTATGACATGGACGAGGAGGAGATCGAAATATACCTGGAGGGTTACGAAGAGGAATTAAGAAAGGGCATCTATCCAAAGAACCACCGTGTTTACGACCTGAGCAGTTTCAGATACCGCGCCGAGTTCCTCCAGGATATCCGATCAGACCTGGCGATGTTTGACAGCATCCTCAGCCAGCTCGATGAAATGGACCTGGTGGCTGATGACCCCAAATCGCTCTGTTTGATCCACAATATCACCAGGGTACTGAATAACACACCAAAACCAGGTGAGCCAAAGCGGAAAATCGTGATCTTCTCTGAATATGCTGATACCGTCAGCCACCTCAAAAAAGCCTTGCAAACGCCCTTCGGTAATCGCTTGCTGGTGGTTAGCGGCAAC
>CAZXRL010000142.1:0-7011 GCA_964643275.1 uncultured Candidatus Brevefilum sp. | reverse complement strand
ACTTCTCCTTTTCTTGTACATTGATTTTCTCATATTTCTAATGCGATTGCCCTGACCAACCCGCCCATTCAATCCGGGAACTTTAGCCTGATGACCAGTACCGGATTTACGCAGATGAGTATAATTAACCCAAGCAAATAAATTCATCTAAAGGGAGATAAATACCACATGGAAATCAGCTTGGCATTAGGAGGTGGGGGTGTGCGGGGGATTGCACATCTCGGTGTTCTACAAACCCTCGAAACACACGGCTTCAAAATCCGGGCGATCGCGGGCACAAGTGCGGGCGGGCTGGTTGGCGCGGTCTATGCAGCGGGATTCAGCATCGAAAAAATCCTTGACACCGTCCATAAGCTGGATAAGGACCGTTCTTTCAGCCGGGGACACAATGACAATCCCTCATTGTTAGGGTTATCGGGGATCGCTAACACGCTTTCGGAACTGCTTGCGGACCGGACGTTCGATGACATGAAGATCCCCTTTGCGGCAACGGCTGTCAGTCTCCAATCCGGAAAAGAAATCATCCTGCAAAAAGGCAAGGTCCTGGATGCTGTTCTGGCAACGATCGCCATCCCCGGCGTCTTTCCCAGCCAGGAGATCGGTGGCAGGGTATTGGTGGATGGCGGTGTCCTGGACCCGGTCCCAGTCCAGGTGGCGCGTTGGATGCAGCCCGATCTGCCAGTTGCCGCGGTGCTGCTGGATGAATGGCCGGAGGATTGTTCAGATCTCGAACCGGACTTCCCAATCCACATTCCGGGTCCCTCCTCAATTGTTGAACGCTTATCACAACTCCGGCCGGTCCAGGCATTCAAAATTTTCACCCGTTCCATCGAGGTCACCAGCAAACATCTGACAGACCTTGCAATGCAGGTCTACCAACCGGAGGTCATCATCGCACCCAAAGTCGGGCATATCGGGGTCCTTCAAAACGTCAACATTGACGACCTGATTGAGGAAGGCGTCCGGGCGGCCGAAAAGACCCTAACCGAACTCGAAGCGGAAGCAAATTGGATGAAGAAAATCCAACGCAGGATGAAACGCACCATCAAACCCGAACCTCAACCCGAAAATTGGGAAATCATCTGACACTGCCCGGACAGCCTTTCAGTGTCAACTCAGTAGATAGGATAATTACCCTTTTAGTGGATGGATTCGGTCTAGGTTGACGTTCCAGGGATATGCCTATTGATCTCAATGACTATCAAAAGATGGAATAATGGATGAAAACAATCAACCCCAAATGATCACCATTGACGATATGACCTTCAGGGTCAGGGTACCGGAAGAACCGGATACCGCTGACCGCTTATTAGTATTATTACACGGTCATCTGGGTAACGAAAACGTGATGTGGATCCTCACCAAAACGATCCCGAAATCTTACATGATGCTTTCCCCCAGAGCTCCCGTCAGGCTGGGCCCGGACCAGTACAGCTGGCACGCGATTGAACCACAGTGGCCGGGGCTGGATCATTATCAGGCCCTCTCGGATGACCTCCTGAAACGGGTGGATCATTGGGTTGAAGATCATCAAATAACAGTTAAACGCTACGACATCATGGGTTTCAGCCAGGGTGCCGTTCTGGCGTATGCCTTGAGCATCCTTCACCCGGAGAAAATCGGGAAGGTCGCCGCCCTGGCAGGATTTTTACCACGGAGTTGGAAAGAGACCCTCGCAAACAACGATCTGCAGTTGGGAGGAAAGTCCTTCTTTATTGCTCATGGCATAAAGGATGATATCATCCCGATTTCCGAGGCGCGCAAGTCAGCAGAATGGCTATCGGAGAAGGGCGCGGAGGTGACCTTCTGCGAAGCTGACATTGGTCACAAGCTGAGTGCGGACTGCTTTAATGGATTGGGGGAATTTTTCGGCTAACGGCCGCTGATCAGGGCAATGACGCCCAAAAAGATACCCAATGCGCCCAGGCCCACGATGATCAATCCCATCGGGACGCCTCCTGGCGTTGTATTAATCGCTTCGATGGTGTAGGTTGGGATATCAAGCGGGGCAGGCTCGGTAAAGGTTGGAAGCCGGGTCGCATCCGGGGTTGTCAGGAATTGAGCTGCCAGGGTAGGGTCAACCGTCCGGGTCATATTCGGTGTGGAGGTGGGTGGAGGTTCGACAAGGGGCAATTCACCGCCATAAACTGATACCAGATTACCATAAACCCAGGCCCGTCCGCCAGGAACACCCGGATACTCGATCTGTATCCATTCGCCATACTTGCCAAAGGCATTCGCCTCCTGCCCCACCAGCATTACGCCAAACTTTTCAGTAAGCGCGCTGGGGCCGGAGCGGACATTGATTTGCGTTTCGTTTGCACCAAGAGCATTGACAACAATATAAACTCCCCGGGGTGTACTGGTAACAGTAGGGATATCAACTGTCGGCTGCTGGGCAAGCGGTCCCGCATCCACAGGCCCGACCAAACTGAAACTCAGTAGTAATATCAGCGTGGAGACAAAGAACAATAATCGAATCCACCGAAGGTTCTTTAGGAAAGCCATATTTTATAGTTAATCCTTTCAGCAAACGGATTATAATTCATGGTGAAAGATAAGGAAAGTCCATCTACGAAGACTTCATTGACAGGAAGGGTTATATGGCAGTTACACGCATCTATCACGGCGATTTCATGCCCAGCGATATTGCCAGGGACATCATCGCTCAATTCAACCGTGGCAATTACAAGGTTCAACAAATTGGGCATGATCCAAAAATCGCCGTCCAGATAGCCACCAAACAATTCGCTCAATCCGGCGGACAGACTGCCCTGACCGTCACCCTTCATAAAGTGGAGGACGGCGTATCCATTCAGGTTGGAAAACAAGCCTGGATGGGCGTCGCGGCCAGCCTCGGTGTTACTGCGCTCAGCGCCTTACGTAATCCGTTGTCCCTGCTTGGCAGGCTGGATGACATCGCTCAGGACATTGAATCGCTTCAACTGGAAGAAAACGTATGGGAAGTCATCAGATACTCGGCCAAACAACACGGCGTCGGGAAAGTTCTCTCTGACCGGCTCCAGCGATATGTCTGCCCCTATTGCAACACCGCCAATCAAGTCGGTGAGGGACGGTGTATCGCCTGCGGCGCACCTTTGGGAGATATTCAACCTCTATCCTGCTTGAATTGCGGGTTTGTCGTCAACAACCTTGAACGTATCTGTCCCAACTGTCAGGCACCCCTGCCGGCAAAGTGACCGGCTCTTATTTTCCAAAGATATTTCCTGCGCCATTATTCTATATCTCGCGCCAAAGGCGGCCATCCGCCTGTATAAATTCATCGGCACCATGCGGTCCCTGCGTTCCCGCCTCATAAACTGGCAGGTTTTTCGGACTCTGCTCCTCCCAGGCATGCAGGATCCCCTGGGTCAACCGCCAGGCTTCTTCAACCTCATCACTGCGGGTGAAAAGGGTGGCATCCCCCAGAAGGCTGTCAAGTAAGAGACGCTCATAAGCCTCAGGCGGTTCGCTTGAGAAAGCTTCCGCATAACTGAAACGCATTTTCACAGGCTCGATCTGCATCACACTGCCGGGCGATTTTGCCCCCAGATGAAGCGTGATCCCCTCATCCGGTTGGATCCGAAGTACCAGCAGGTTGGGTGCGTCGCCCGCCAGGTTTCGTTGTCCAAACAGGGATAATGGCACCTGGGTGAACTGGATCGCAATTTCCGTCAAGCGGTGAGGAAGGCGTTTTCCCGAACGTAAATAAAAAGGCACCCCGGCCCAGCGCCAGTTGTTCACGAACAGCCGGGCAGCCATGTACGTTTCCGTTATGGATTCCGCAGCAACATCAGGCTCATCCCGATAACTGGGCACCCGTTGATCGTCAATAGTACCGGAAACGTATTGAGCCCTGATGGTATTCTTAAGCGCCGTCTCTCCGGAAATGTCCATGATGGACTTCAAGACCTTCACCTTCTCATCCCGGACGGCTTTGGCATTGAATACTGCCGGCGCTTCCATGGCAGTCAGCGTCAGAAGCTGAAGGAGATGGTTTTGGAAGACATCCCTGACAACCCCGGCATTTTCATAATAGCCCGCCCGGGTGCCAACCCCATCTGTCTCAGCCATGGTGATTTGGATATGATCAATATACTTCCGGTTCCAGAGCGGTTCAAAAATCCCGTTTCCAAAGCGGAAGGCCAGGATATTCTGGACTGTTTCCTTCCCGAGATAATGGTCCATCCGGTAGATCTGGTCTTCGGCAAACACTGAATGCAGTTTGACGTCCAGAGAAAGCGCGGTTTCCAGATCCCGTCCAAACGGTTTTTCAACCACGATCCGGCGCCACCCCTCGGCACAGGTCTCCAATTGGGTCCTGCCGATATTCTCAACTATTGTCGAGTAAGCGCCAGGTGGTGTCGAAAGATAAAACAGGGTATTTTGAACGCCAATCCGTTTCAGGACATCATCGAGACTCTCATATCCCTCACGCTCCTCAAAACTGGACTGGATGTAATAAGCATTTTCCAACAAAGCGTCAAGGATTTCCTGCTCCACCGGTTTTGTCCGTCCATGATCCAACACCCCCTGGCGGAGGACCTCCCGCATTTTTTCGTGACTCCAATCACGCCTGGCAAAGCCAATGATAAAAAACGGGCCGGGTAAACGTCCGTTTTTCGCGTTTTCATACAGCGCCGGCATCAGTTTACGCCGGGCAAGGTCGCCGGTGACGCCGAAAATCACGATTGCTACACCATCAGAACAGGGCTCATTTGAGATATCAACCTGGGGCATTAACAAACTCCTGACATGAAAAGATGAGTCGTGCTGAGAGACAGTCTTTCTTTTCCATCCTGCCAATTAAGAGAGGCTTATCCTGGCTCCAGAACCACAACGTTGCAGACCATAAGTAGAAAGTCGAGCTGACTAAATCAAGAACCCTTCACGCTTGATGTAGCCTGTAAGCTTTTGTTAGTTTCTGACAGTCTTCCTAAGAACAAAGATACCTTATTTCACAGCATTTGAAAATAGGGTTGAAACTCAAAATCACTTCTAAAGCAACAAACTTAATTCCGATTATAATTAATCCATCATTCAATTTTATATCAGGAGTTATTATCATGATCAAGGTTATTGCAGACACAACCTGCGGCCTGCCTTTGCAGGAGCTGGCGGACTTAGGCGTGGATGTCATCCCGCAGATCATCATTTTTGATGAGAAACCTTATCGAGATGACACCGAGATTGATACCCCAACTTTTCTTTCAAAATTAAAGGAAGCCAAAGAGCTTCCCAAGACCGCAGCGCCGCCGCCAGCCTTATATGAACCGCTTTATGAGGCTTATGCTAAAGCCGGTCATTCCATTGTGATCCCCACCCCGTCAGCCGAACTCAGCGGCACATACCGGTCTGCAGAAGTTGCCCATGAAGCTTATCCGGACGCTGACGTCCACATTCTGGATACCCGGACAATAGCGGGTGGCTTGGGCAGCCTGGTAAAGAAAGCCAAAGCCTGGGCAGATGAAGGTAAAACAGCGGAAGAGATCGTGGAGGGGCTCAAGGCATTAGGCGAAAGAGAAGTCGTCTACTTCCTGGTGGATACGCTGGACTACCTCCACAAAGGCGGAAGGATTGGCAATGCCGCCTTTCTGGTTGGCAGCGTTCTGCAAATGAAACCCATCCTGGGAATTAAGGACGGGAAAGTCACCGCAGTCGAAAAGCAGCGCACTTCCACCAAAGCCCTGGCACGTCTGAAGGAACTGGTGCTTGAGGAATGTCCGCAAGGAAAAGACTCCCTGGTCACGGTCAGCCATTGCGGCGGTGAGACGCGCGCCCGCGCCCTGGCAGAAGACCTGGCAAAGGAACTCGGCCTTGACTCAATTCCGGTCTATGAAGTTCCGCCCGCGATTGTGGTCCATGGGGGTCCCGGGATCATCTCTGTCAGCTTTTTCAAAGCACCGTAATCGCCCCGAAATACAGGCCAGTCTCAGGAAATTGTTTTTCAACAAACAGGCTGATAACCAACTATCATAAGGCGTGGAAACGACTCACAAGCTGTTTCCACGTCTGCTGATTATTCCACTTTGGGACGGTTGCGTGAATCAATAAGCTTCATTGAGGATAGCTTCCAGTGTTTCCTCATTAAGCTCAACCGGGTTCTTTTGCATACTTGAGGAGATACTGGATTTCTCTATGATCTTTGGAAAGTCCTCTTTTTCGATCCCAATCTCATTTAATCCAGGGATCGAGAGCGCATCGGCCAGGGCTTCGGCCCATAAGACACCATCCTCAGCCGTTGCATCAGGGTCGCCGGTCAGCCAGGAGGCAACCTCCTGATACCGCCTGGCAGTCTCCGCCATCTCTTCCACCGACCTGACCGTCTTGACGTTGTATTTCATCACATAAGGCAATAGACTTGCACAAATCGCACCGTGAGGGGCATTGAACATCCCCCCGATCGGACCGGCAAACCCATGAACGGCACCCAGTCCGCCATTAGCCAGGGTAAGTCCGCCGAAGAGACTGGTCAGCGCCATATCCTCACGAGCGCTCCGATTGCTCCCATCCTGATATGCTGCCAGAAGCGAGCGCGCCCCTCGCAGGATGCCCTCTTTCGAAATAACATCCGTCATCGGGTTGGCACGATTGGAAACATACCCCTCAATCACTTGCGTCAAAGCATCCATCCCCGTGCTGGCAGTGACCGATGGGGGCATACTGTATGTCAGTTCGGGATCCACAATCGCCACGGATGGGATCATCAAAGGACTTCGCATGCTCACTTTAACATGATGCTCGGGAGAGGCAATTACGGCATTCCGGGTCACTTCTGTGCCCGTGCCGGCTGTGGTTGGGAGTGCGATCATCGGCGCGGCCGGATTGGGGATCTTTTGCCCGCCACCAACCACTTCCAAATAATCCATCAGGCGGCCGGGGTTCGTCATCAATGCCGAAATGGCCTTTGCTGAGTCCAGTGTGGAACCGCCGCCATATCCAATCACGAAATCGCAACCTGCGGATTTCGCCTGGGCCACCCCGGATTGGATGAGGGGGATATCCGGCTCA
>CAZXRL010000141.1:2389-7066 GCA_964643275.1 uncultured Candidatus Brevefilum sp. | reverse complement strand
CTCTACCTGATGGCCAGCCAATGGCAGCGGATCAGTCAAGACGAGCCTTTTGTTGGTCGGACTGGGAGTGTTGGTGATCAGATCGGCGTTCGCCTGATTGCAGCCCGGGTGATCCATAACTTGATGAGTCTCGGCTTTTTAATGGAAATGCAATATGCACCTTACCATAAATGGTTTGGTTCAGCCTTTCAGCAACTCAGGATTGCCCCTGAATTGACACCTGTTATTAATGATGTCCTAAACAGCACAAAATGGCAGAACATCGAAACACACCTTTCGAAAGCGTATATGATAATGGCAAAAGCACATAATTCACTTGGAATTACCCCTGCCAATAAAGCGACAATATCACCATTCTACAGTCGCCCATTCCTCGTCCCCAATTCCTCCAGGTTTGTAAAAGCTTTGATGTCACAGATCAAAGAACCCAGCGTTCAGGAACTGCCTCGCCATTTAGGCAGTCTGGATCAGATCGTCGACAATACAGATCTTAAAGAGAATCTATCTCACTGTCAGTTATTAAGAATTCTTTATAAAGATTCCACAGATAATTAATTTAATCTTTGATTGATCCAATAAACCACCACCCTTCATCGTTATTTGTTTGTTGGGCAGTGGTTGTTTAGTTCAAAAAGTGCGACTCAGGATTAATCCCCCAGCATTGTTCCCACCTGACGCGCGCTGACAATCCAGGGGTGATCAAGCGGGACTTTCTTGACCTTGCCAGCCACGTCTTCAAACGGGACACAGGTCGCGGCGCCGGCGCTATAACCGATCATTACGCCTGTGCGCCTATTTTCAACCAGGTCCGCTGCCCGGGTTCCCAACTGGGTGGCAAGCACCCGATCCTTCGCCGATGGCGCGCCGCCCCGCTGCAAAGCCCCCAGAATCGTAATGCGGCTCTCCAGATTTGTGGATTCCTCCAACCGGTTCGCCAGCATCAGGGTCTGCCCGCCATATTTTTTCTTCAACTGCTCGATCCGCCCTTCCTCCGCTGTTTCTTTGCCGCTCTCCTCCTCTTTCCAGTTGAGTTTCATCGAACGCTCAAAGAAAGCGACCAGCTCGGACGAAGTCGCACCCTCCGCAACAGCCACGATGCTGAACGACTTTCCCGCCCGGCTGCGTTCGAGGATCGCATCGGAGATTTTCCCAATGTCGTAGGAGATTTCAGGGATCAGGATCACATCCGCACCGGCGGCGATCCCTGCGCCCAGCGTCAGCCAGCCGACCTCACGTCCCATGGTCTCAACAATAATGATCCGGTGGTTGCTGGTGGCGGTGCTGTGCAGCCTGTCAATCGCTTCTGTGGCGATATCCTGCGCGGTGTCAAATCCAATTGTTTTTTCCGTCATGGGCACATCGTTATCCGCAGATTTCGGAAGGGTCAGGACGTTTAATCCGGCCTCAGTGAGCTTCAGCGCGGCTTCCTGAGTCTCTCTGCCACCGATGCAAACCAGCGCGTCCAGATCGTGGGCGTGATAGACATCCACAGCGTCAATGGTCCGGTCCACGCCTTCGAAGGCATGCGGCACGTCCCGGCTCGTGCCGAGGATCGTCCCGCCAGCCGTGAGGATATTGGAAAGCACATCTCCGCCCAGATCAACAGGATGATCCAGCACCAGGCCGCGGAATCCATCCCGGAAGCCGATCAGGTCCATCCCATATCTGTTGCGGGCCGCCTTGCCAAACCCGCGGATCGTCGCATTCAAACCGGGGCAGTCGCTGCCTGCGGTGAGGATCCCTGCTTTCTTTGCCATCCCGTCCATCCTTCCAATCAATCTGTCTTGGTCAATCTAATTATACTCATTCGCGTTGGTGACCTAAAACCGGCTGCAGTCTCATCTTACCCCAGCATCACCCTCGCCAGTCCCACCAGAGCGCCGCACAGAACGAGCCAGGGTGGATCCACTTTAAAACGCCAGATCAGGATCACCGCCAGAACCGCAATCAGCATCGCCAGCGGGTCCACCAGCGCAGCCCGCCCAATCTCCCAGGTCACCCCCGCCATCAACCCAAGCGCAGCAAAGTTCACGCCATCCAGCAGCGCCCGCACCAGCCGGGATTCCCGAAGCTTATTAACCGCAAAATAGACAATCCCCACAAAAATGAACGAAGGTAGGAACATCGCCAGGGTCCCCAGGAGCGCTGCCGGAACACCGCCCAGCAGGTAGCCCACAAATGTGGCGGTGGTAGAGAGCGGCCCGGGGGTCACCTGCCCAACCGCAATCGCATCCACCAGCTGGCTTTCAGTCAGCCAGCCCATCCGCACCACCAGGTCGTCATGGATGAACGCCAGCAGGACATAGCCGCTGCCATACATCAACGCGCCTGCCTTCAGAAAAAGCCAGAACAACCGCCAAATTGAGAATGCCCCCCTTTCGGCAAGGACCTTGAGAGGGTCAGCAAAGAAAGGCAGCAGTAATAAGGAGAACCACCCGCTTTCTGAGGATTGAAAATGCCGAATCAGCGCCATCAAAACCGCGCCCGCGATCAGTAGAATCAGCGGACTGATCCCTCCAAGATAGGCAATGAAGACCGCCCCTACCAGAACCAGCCCCGCCGGCTGCTTCAGCCGGGGTTTCAGCATCCCGGCCAGGGCTGCCAGCAGAATTGCAATAACCACAGGTTTGACCCCATTGAGGATCCCCGTGAGTTCCGGCAGCGCACCAAAGCGGACATATCCCCAAGCCAGACCCAGAACAATCACCATTGCAGGCAGGATATAGGCAGCGCCAGCCACGATCATCCCCGCCCAGCCCCCCTGTTTGAAACCGATTAAAATAGCCAGTTCCGTCGCATTAGGACCCGGCACAATGTTCGCAATCCCCAGAAAATCGAGGAATTCATCCTCGGTCAGCCAGCGCTTTCGGACGACGAATTCCTGCCGCATCATGGCATAGGCCGCAGCCGGGCCACCAAAAGCTGTAAATCCCAATTTGATGAACGCCCCGGCGATTTGACCCAACCTGGCCCCGGCTGCAACTTCAGGTTTTCTCATCTCATTCCGGTCCTGCCTCTTAGACACCCAGACACCTCATTGATCCACCAATGTTCAGGTCAACAGCCTCACGAGCCGCTTTCCATCTCCGCCAGACGGGCTTCCTTTTCCGCGTGCATGACGAGGATCTTTTCTTTCAGTGCGGCAAGCCGCTTGCCCTTGAGCGGGAAAAACAACAGGATCGCAGCGCCGAGGAACATGGCAATACCCGGGATCAGGCCGACAATAGCACGGATCCCAAACAGGGCTGATGCTGACTGGTTCAGAAAGATCAGACCGGCGTTCATTGCGCGGGTGATGAAACCGGAACGCTCGAGAATAAATGCCGTCAGAAAGAGCGCCAGCGACTGGGCTGGTTTCGTCAGCAGAGCATTTGCGCCGAAAAAGGCACCTTCCCGCCGCCTGCCCGTTCGCACCTCATCTTCATCAATAACCAGAGCGAGGATATTATAGGTGATGGTCTGCTGGCCGGACATGCCAAACCCGGTGACGGCCAGACTGAGGACTATCAGCGCGGTGGGGATAAAGGCCACTGAGACCAGCCCAACCCCCGCAACGATCATGTAGAGCAGCTGCGCCCAAACCAGGCCCAGCTTTTTGACGGCCAGGTTCGTCAAAGGGATCCCGATTGCGAGCGGGATAAAGAGATAGATCATCAAAACCATCGTACTCGATTGAGTCACATAATCCGCCAGATAATAGATTGACCCCGTCGAAAGTGAAAACATAAATGTCAACAGGAAGTTCATGGTGACGAAAGCCCAAAATGATCGGTTGGTGAGGGTGTATCTGAGGGATTCCCAGAATTTCAGGGGTTCATCCACAATGGCAAACGCGCGCCGTTCTTTTACCTTGTAGGTCATTAAGATGATGAAAAACGCGCTGATGATCCCCACAGCCACCATCGAAAGCTGTAAGCTTAACATTGTGGAAGATTCGGCCCCAGGCCGCGGACGAAACATATCCGGCAGAAGGAAGCCGAGAATATAGCCAACCATGCCAAAGAGTGTGGATGAGATTGAGAGCTGGTTTCGTTCCACAACTGACTCCGTTAATTCCGGCATCAGCGCGCCATGCACCAACCCGATGATGGTATAAGCAGTGTCATACAGAAGCATCGTCACCAGCATCCACCAGAACTGCGCAATCTCCCCCACCCCCTCCGGTGCAAACCAGACCAGGATAAAAGTCAGCGCCAGGAACGGTGCGGTGAAGCGCATGTATGGAATCCGCCTTCCCAGCTTTGACCGGGTGTTATCGGTGATAAATCCGAAGATGGGATCGTTAAACGCATTCCAAACGGCATAGATCGCCGAGGCGATCCCGATCCATCGCGAGGACAGTCCGAGGTAATCCTGATAAAAGATGGGAAGAAGGGCACCGTAAATACTCGCAACTGTGGACGTGCCCAGGGAAGCCAAACCATAGATGATTTTTGTGGATAAGGTCAACCGGTTTTTGGGGATGGGTTGCGCCGTCATGATTGTCCTTTCAGGCGAGAGGGAACCAATGCCCTAATTTTACATGAAAACCGACCTTATCCACCACTGGCCTAAAGCCAGGGAAAAGCCATCGCCCAAGGCATCAGTAAAGACATCGTCTACCGAGGTTCGATGATTCCAACAATCCCTCCTTGCGAGTACAATAGGTCAAGGAGATGTCAGCATGCCCAAGGAAAC
>CAZXRL010000141.1:0-2289 GCA_964643275.1 uncultured Candidatus Brevefilum sp. | reverse complement strand
CCTTCCAGCGAGCTTTTTGACTCCTTTGAGTCGATGTTCAGGTCAGCGGTACATTTTGAGATCAGACAACCGGAACTCGCCCGGATCGCCTACCGGGCATTTGTTGAGGAAGTGCCCTTCCCGAACATGGTGACGGAACTCCGCCGGCGGGGCACCACCCAATTCTTTAAACAACTCCTCACACAGGGTGTCATTCATGGCGACATCGCCTCTGAGACCGATGTTGATCTTGCAGCGTTTATCCTGGAAACGGTTTACTACCAGGTGGGGCCTTATCTGGTCAAGAGATTGGGTCTTGATTTATCCGAAGACGATCCATCCGCTGGTTTTGAGAACGATTCAATTAACGCCATTGTCACAAACCTCATGGACATCATTAAGGGTGGTATCCAGGGCAATACCTCATAGCATTACAACCTGGCCCCCCCTTACCGGTGATTTTTTTCTTTTAACTCCCCAGTTCACAAAAATAAAACGTTTCGGGAATTTTTCCCCTACCCTCTCCCGTTCCCATTGAATTCCAGTAAGAAACCGGCGTTGATTAAGTGTTCAATGATCTGACGCGCATTTTGCTTGGGTGTCCGGTCAATGGTTTTCACAACCACTTCCGCATCCACCGGCTCTTCATAAGGATCGTCAATGCCGGTGAAGTTCTTGAGTTCTCCCGCCCTCGCCCGGGCATATAACCCTTTGATATCGCGCTGTTCGCAGACCGCCAAAGGCGTATCCACGAAGACTTCAATGAAATGGCCTTCGGGGACCATTTTCCGCGCCTCCCGCCGGGCCTGGCGGTAGGGGCTGATCGCCGCGCAAATCACCGTACCGGTATGCCGGACGATCTCGCCAGCCACAAAGCTGATTCGCAGGATGTTGGTATCGCGGTCATCTTTGCTGAAGCCGAGGCCTTTCGACAAATGCGTGCGCACCACGTCGCCGTCAAGAACAGTCGGGTTGCGGCCGTATTCCTGCAGCATATTTGTAAGCTGTTTGGCAATGGTTGATTTTCCAGCGCCGCTCAACCCCGTGAACCAGATACAGAAGCCCTGTTTATAGCGGGGTGGATATGCTTCCAGCAGGATCTGCGCAGATTCCGGCCGGGTAAACCACTCGGGCAGGGGGATACCCTTGGCAAGGTAATCCTCCCGAACCTGGGTGCCGGAGATCGAAGCGATCTTTGCACCGTCAGGCACCTGGGAAGCCAGCTCGTAACGGTCCTCGTCCGGCAGATAAACCATCAGTTCAAAGGGCACCATCTTCACGCCGACCGCTTCTGCGACACTCGTCAACAATTCCTGAGCGTCATAGGGGCCATAAAAAGGTTTGCCGCTGCTGTCCACACCGGGCCCTGCGTGATCGCGTCCCACGATGAAGTGGTTCGCGCCGTAGTTTCGCCGGATGATGGCGTGCCAAACCGCTTCCCGAGGACCGCCCATCCGCATAGCCAAGGGCAGTAAACTTAGCAGGGTGTTGTCATTATAATAATTTTCAACCAGTGCCTTATAGATCCGAACGCGGGTGAAATGATCCACATCACCGGGCTTGGTCATCCCAACAACCGGGTGGATCAGAAGGCTGCCGCCGATTTGTTTGCTGGCGAGCTTGGTCAGCTCCTCATGTACCCGGTGCATGGGATTGCGAGTCTGGAAAGCGACCACATTGGCGTTCCCCATCGCTTCCAGCCGGGCGCGGGTTTCTGCCGGGGTCAGCCGCAGCTCAGCAAAATCATCATAGGTTGGGAGGTTCAAAACCTTCAATTCGCCGGATAGGCACACCTCACCCCAGCCTGCCATCTCGGAGACAATGGGGTGTTTGAGGTCAGTTGTGCCGTAGACCTTTTGGGCTTCTTCCTGCCAGTCAAAGGGGAAGACTTCCGCCAGGTTCATCACTGCCAGGATCTGATTGTGAACATCCCGCAGGGTGACCCAGTCACTATCCTGCGGAAGATCTGTTTTATCAATGGTCAGCGTAATTGGAATCGGCCAAACCGTGCCGTCAGCCAGTTCCATCTGCTCCAGGACAGCCTGATAGTCAGCCTGTCCCATGAAACGGTCGAGGGGGGAGAACCCGCCTGTCGCCAGCAGTTCCAGATCATGCGTCTGGCGCGGCGTCAGCCGGATGGTTGGGTAAGCTCCGGCGAGTTGCAGAAGCTCCTCCCGTTCGTCGTCTTGGACGATCAGGTCAATGAGTTGGCCGCCATAGGGAGAGATTAAAAGGGTAGATTTTTCAAGCATTGTGATTAAGAACATCCTTATCGTTGTGAATTGAACCGATTTATTCTAACACAGGTGA
>CAZXRL010000140.1:0-7106 GCA_964643275.1 uncultured Candidatus Brevefilum sp. | reverse complement strand
GGCGAACCTGGGTGACCGGGACGAAGTCCGCCAGATGTTCATGGCGCAATCCAGCCGGCATCACCTCCCCCACCTCTTGCCAAAAAGCCATCCCATTGACACTTTCGTGGACGTGGACCTTTACCTCCCCGGCTGTCCGCCAACCCCGGAGCTGTTCATGGGCGCGCTGATGGGGCCGGAAAATTTTGAGGCCAGCAGCATTGTCTGTCAGGAATGCGGCCGGCAGAAACTGAAGGACATGCGCCCCAAACACCTGCTGGGCTTCCAGCAGGGCGAGGTCCTGCCCGAGATCTGCCTGATCAACCAGGGATACCTCTGCGTGGGCTCGTCCACACGGGGCGGCTGCCGGGCGATCTGCACCCGGCCCGGGCATCCCTGCGTGGGCTGCCGGGGCCCCTCCGACGCCTATATTGAAAAGGAATCGCAGGTCTGGTTTGACCGGGTCCAGCAGGTCTTCGAGCGGATGACGGACATTCCCCCGGACGAAATCCATCAAGCCCTGCACTCTCCCCAGCTTTCCCTGTTCCTGTTCCAGTTCACGGATTACACCAACAGCGGCCGCCCTGCCCGCTCGAAAGAAAAGGTGCTCTAAGATGACGACCCTCAGATTCCCCCTCAGCCGGATCGAAGGCCATGCCCGCGTTGAGATGGAAGTCCAGGACGGCGCGGTGATTGCCGCCCAATTCCAGGCGCTTGAGATGCGCGGGTTCCGCTATTTCATGCAGGGAACGCCCGCCGAACAGATGCCCGTGATCGTCCCAAGGATCTGCGGCGTCTGTTCCACCGCCCACCATGTGGCATCGGTCAAAGCCCTGGAAGATATTTACGATGTCGAACCCCCGCAGCTCGCAAATGAGATCCGCGAACTCCTGCTCCTCGGACAGCTCATCCAGAACCAGGCGACCTCCCTGTTCATCTTCACGATGCCGGACCGGGTGGGCGCAAAAAGCCTGTTCCACATGGACGAAAGCGAAGCGGACGTCGAGCAACAGTTCAGCCTCGCACAGCGTTCGCTGAAGGTCCGCCAGGTGGGCACCAACCTGATCACCCTCGCCGGCGGCCAGTTCATCCATCCGATCAAAGCCGTCATCGGCGGCGTGACCAGCGGGATCGAGCCGGAGGCGGCGGAATTGATGCTGAAAGATGTGAACGATCTCCTGCCAATGGCCTGTGCCCTGTTTGATGAATACTGGGAGATGTCAACAGCCATGAGAGAACGGATCGGCACCTGGGGCGACGACCAGCCCGCTTACTATATTGCCTCCACCGGGCGCAGCAGGCCGGCCCTGGACAGCGACACCATCCGCATTCTGGGCCCGGACGGCGTAGAACGCGCCAGCTTCCCGCCGAGGCTCTTCCGGGAATACCTTGAGTATGAGGAAACTGAGTACAGCTATGCCGGGCAGACCAGTTATCAGGGAGAGGTCATGCGGGCGAACAGCCTGGCGCGCATTAACCTGACCCTTTCAATGGGGACCCCCCAAGCGGATGACTACCTGGATAAGCTGACCCACACCTTTGGCAAGCCTGCCCACCCGATCCTGCTCTTTGACCTCTGCCGCGGGATCGAACTGGTCTACGCTTTCGAACGCGCGATCGAAATCCTTTCAAAGGACCTCAAGTATGAGGACACCCACCGGCCCTACAGCCCGAAGGATGGTGAGGGTTTCGGGCTGGTGGAAGCGCCCCGGGGGCCGTTGATCCATCACTATACCGTCAAAGATGGCTTGATCGAGGATGTCGAATTCATCATCCCAACCGTGCACAACATGCTGGCCATCGAGCGAGCGTTGAAGGTGGCCGGGGAACGCTACGTCTCTCCGGAGGGCATCAACCTGGAACTGGAGAAAGCCGTCGGCCGGGTGGTGCGGGCCTTTGACCCCTGCATCGCCTGCGCGACTCAGTAGGTTGGTTGGCAAAAACGAAGATTGCAACGCAGGTCCGGCACCTTCGCAGCCTCACCCTGCGTGACCTCCGCATCTGATAGTGCACCTGTAAAATAATCTTAAACCCTCCATTTTTCCACCAGGGTTGTATACTGTAAATGGATTAACTTCCAACACCACTGATATCCCCATCAAACCTCAAATAACCGGGCAGCCTCCCGGGTATGAAAACGCGTCTCAATCAGGAAAGGAAACACCATGCCCCAACCAATGATCGAGGTGAAGGATCTGACCAAGGTTTACCGCGTGCCCGAGCGGGCGCCCGGACTCAAGGCGTCGATCCGGAGCCTGTTCAAACCCCAGACCATCGATGTCCCCGCAGTGACCGGCATCAGCTTCACTATCGCCCCCGGCGAGATGGTCGGCCTGATCGGCCCGAACGGCGCAGGCAAGACCACAACCCTTAAAATACTGTCCGGCCTGCTCACCCCCACCCGCGGCTCAGCGACCGTCGCAGGCTTCACGCCCTGGGAACGGAAACCGGACTACCTCCAGCGGATCAGCATGGTGATGGGCAACCGCAGCGCCATGAACTGGGACATCCCCCCGCTGGACAGCTTCCGGGTCCTTGCCGAGATCTACCGCGTGGACCCGCAGACCTATCGTAACACCCTCGACGAATTGATCGCCCTGCTGGAGATGGACGCACTGCTCAGAAAGCCGGTCCGCAACCTCTCTTTGGGAGAAAGGATGAAGTGCGAGCTGGTGGGCGGACTGCTCTACCAACCCGATGTCCTGTTCCTCGACGAGCCCACCCTCGGCCTGGATGTCGCCATGCAGCGCCGCCTCCGCCAGTTCCTGCACAAGTACAACCAGGACCATACCGTCACCGTGATCCTCACCAGCCATTACATGGCTGATGTGACCGCCCTGTGTCAGCGGGTCATGCTGATCCACCACGGCCAGCTCATCTATGACGGCGCTTTGCACGCCCTGGCGGAGAAGCTGGCGCCTTTCAAACTGGTAAGGCTCCAGTTCAGTGCCCCGGTTAGGGATTTTGAGGGCTTTGTCGCAAAGTTCGACACGGTCGAAATTCTCCCTCAGGAAAACGGCCATCCTACCCTGCGGGTGCCGCGGGCGCTCGTCGCGCCGGTCACCGCGCAGATCCTCGAGAACCTCCCCGTGGCTGACCTCGCCGTTGAAGACCCGCCTATCGAAGCGGTGATCGACCAGATTTATGAGGAAGGAACCGTATGAGATCCCTCGACAGATTCAACCACAGGGGCGGCTGGGCGCTGATCAGGAACACCTGGCAGTCGTGGCTCCAGCACCGCGGCTTCTTCTTCCTGCTCGCCTTTGGCTGGATGCTGCCGATGCTGGTCTACTTGTTTATCTGGTCCGCGGCCGCCGGAGACGGCGCGGTCGCCGGGCTGACCCGGGGGAACCTGGCAGGCTACTATCTGGCTCTGATCCTCGTGAACCAGATGACCTATTCAACGACCAACTGGACCGTGGGCGACAACATCCGCTATGGCGGGATCAGCGCCTGGCTGCTCCAGCCGATATCGCCCCTCTACCACGCCCTCTCGCAGGAGATCGCGGGCAAGGTAGTCTTCATGCTCTTCTCCATCCCGGTCACCGGGCTGCTGGCGCTGATCGTCCGTCCGGAATTATCCCTGACCGCCGGTCAGGCGCTGCTGTTCCTCCCCGCATTGCTGCTAGCCTGGGCACTGCGCTTCTTCTGGGGCTACTGGCTGGCCCTGCTGGCCTTCTGGGCTGCCCGGGCGGATTCGCTCCTTGCCCTGCAGGACTCGCTCATTTTCCTGCTGGGCGGCCATCTCGCACCGCTGGCACTCCTGCCTGCATGGATGCAGCCTCTGGCGCGCATCCTGCCCTTCCGGTATATGTCCGCCTTCCCAGTTGAAATCCTCACCGGTCAGCTCTCAGGCGGGGAAATCGGGATCGGGTTTGCGGTTCAGGCGGGCTGGACCCTGCTGGCAATTTTACTCACTCGCCTGATCTGGACCCGGGGAGTCCGCCACTACGAGGCGATAGGAGGGTAACCATGCACTATATCAAATTGATCGGCTTATTCTTCAAAACATCCACCCAGGCGGATATGGCTTACCGGTCCAACTTCTTCATCCAGCTATTGAACGCCGCCCTTAACCTGGGGACAGGCGTTCTCAGCCTGGTGGTGATCTTCAACCAGGTGGAGACGATCAACGGCTGGGACCTGCCCGCGACGCTCGCCCTGCTGGGGGTTTACCTCCTGTTGGGCGCCCTTAGGGGCCTTTTCATCGGCCCCAGCCTGGAGCCCGTGGCAGGGATGGATGGCGAGGTCTGGAAAGGTACCTTCGATTTCACCCTGCTTCGTCCGGTGGACAAACAGTTCCTGGTCAGCGTGCGCACCTGGCATGCCTTTGCCCTTGTGGATCTGGCCCTGGCGCTGGGCGTACTTGGTACGGCGGTCGGAATGATGGGGACCCAAATCTCGCTGATGGGCCTGCTCAGCTTCATCACCGCTCTTAGCGCGGGTGTAGCCCTGCTCTATGCCGCGCTGCTGGGGTTTTCCGCCCTGGTGTTCCTCAACCCGGGGTTCCTCTTCACCTGGGTGATCAACGACCTGTTCCAGCTGGCCCGCTATCCGGTGGGGCTCTACCCCGGCTGGCTGCGCCTGATCCTGACCTGGGTGATCCCGGTCGGGTTGATGACGACCATCCCGGCCCAGGCCCTGACGGGGACGCTCTCACCTCTGATGCTTGTTTTGACTCTGGGCTTCACCTTTGCCGCGCTGCTCGGGTCAGGCTGGCTGTTCAGGCTTGGATTGCGGAAGTATGCGAGTGCGTCAAGTTAGGGATAGTCAGGCGGATCGACAAGGCTAAGGGGGGTAGATATTGCAGGAAGCCCGGTCTGCATGTATGATTGGGCTATGAACAAAAATCCCTCCGGGAGAAGTTGTGGCGCGTAAATTCCCTCAATTCCTCCTGATCCTGATTCTCCTCAGCCTGGCAGCCGCGCCCGCCCAGGCGCAATCCGAAACCGGCCTGGTTGCCGTCCGGATCCCGGTGGAAGCCGGCGCGCGGGCGGTCCAGTCCGAGCTCAAAGCAGAGCGCGTGATTGATTACGGCAGTTTCCTTTGGGCTGTCGTGGACCCCAAAGACCTGGGTGAGATCACGGCTTCCGGCTAAGGGGATCAGGTCTTTGAAAACCCCTACGTTCTGACCCTGGCCGGCCAGTCCTTTGACCCGCTGGCGGGAGAGCCCGTCTTCGGCCCGGCCTGGGAGGGGGGTAACCGGGGCAGCGGAGAACCGGGCATCCATCTGGTGCAATTCCACGGGCCCACCAAAGACGCCTGGCTGGCGGATCTGAGGGCCGCCGGGTTGGACGTGATCCAGTATATTCACCCATTCACCTATGTGGTCTGGGGCGACAGAAACGCACTGGACCGGGGACGCTCGGCGGACGCCGTCCGCTGGGCCGGCGACTTCCTGCCCGCCTATGCCGTCGCTCCTCAGAACCAAACTCTGAGCAGCGACCCGATCCTGGTCAGAGCGCTGGTCATCCCCCAGGCGGGGCTGAATGCATTGGTCAGCGCGATCGAGGCCCTGGGCGGTGAACTGCAGGGAATCTCCAGCGGGGTGGACCCGGCCTTCGACCTTGCCTCCTTTCTCCTGCCCGGCGACCAGCTGCTGGCGGCAGCGTCCCTCCCGGGAGTGTACACCGTTCAGCCCGTACCCTTGGACGGCGGCAACCGCGGTGAAATGAGCAACCAGATCAATGCCGGGAATTACGACGCTGGTAACCTTGCCATTCCGGGCTATTTAGCCTGGCTCTCAAAGATCGGGCTGACAGGCGCAGGCGTGATCATCGCCAACGTGGACAGCGGGATTGACCAGAATCACCCCGACCTGATCAACCGGATGCTGCCCTGCACGGGGACAAGCTGTGGGGGTGAAATTTACGACGATCATGGCACGCACACGGCCGGGATCATGGCTGGTGATGGGTCCTCAGGGGTAATGCTTTCCGGCTTTCTACGGGGCTTGGGAATGGCCCCAGGTGCTAATCTCATCGAACAGGTTTACAACCTCCCTTTTACCGCTGATGAAATCCGAAATTTGATGACCGATTCCTATCGCAATGGTGCTGTCCTCTCCGGTAACAGCTGGGGGCCTTCAAGTTCCCCGCAGGGGTACGATCTTGACACCCGCTGGGTGGATATCGGCGTGCGGGATGCCGTCCCCGGGCAGGCGGGTAATCAGGAACTCACCTATGTGCTTTCCATCATGAATGGGAACGGCGGCACCTCTACTCAGGGTACGCCGGATGAAGCCAAGAACATCTTCTCGGTTGGCTCAACAGTAATGCAAAACTCTGATGGGTCTCAACAATCAAATATCAACGACCTTTCCCTCAACACCGCGCATGGGCCTGCGCTCGACGGGCGTAATCTCCCCCATCTGGTCGCCCCCGGTTGTTATGTTGATTCCACAGACCTCAGCGGGGGGTACGACTTGAAGTGTGGCACCAGCATGGCCTCGCCGCATGTGTCAGGCGCTGTCGCCCTCTTTGTGGAAAAATACCGGCGGTCCTATGGCGGGAATCCCAGCCCGGCGCTGGTCAAAGCCGCCTTTCTGCCGGTCGCGCATGACCTGTTCGAGAACAAGGATGCGAATGGGGAACCTTTGGGCCATCCCTTCGATTCGAAGCAGGGCTGGGGAAGGCTGAATGCCGCCGCCGTGCTGGACCCCGGCCCGGACCTGATGGTGATCTATTTTGATCAGCGGACCATCCTGGGCAACACCGGCGAGACCTGGTCCTTCAGCTTCACCTCGCCGGAGACCATCGAAACCCTGCGCGCCATGCTGGTCTGGACCGATGCGCCCGGGCATGGAAATGGCGGTTACACCGCGGCCTGGGTCAACGACCTGGACCTGACCCTCACAGTCGGCGCGACAACCTATCGGGGTAATAATTTTGGCGTAGACGGCCTTTCAACCCCAGACGGTACCGCCGACTCCATGAACAACACCGAGGGCATCTTCCCCGGAAACCAGCCCGCCACAACTTACACCTTCACCGTGACCGCTTCAAACATTGCCGGCGATGGTGTCCCCAACCTGGGCGACGAGACCGATCAGGATTTTGCACTGGTGATCTACATGGACCGGGATGCCTTCCCAATCATCGCACGGTTTCCTCTGTTCTTCCACTAAG
>CAZXRL010000139.1:0-7123 GCA_964643275.1 uncultured Candidatus Brevefilum sp. | reverse complement strand
GTAGGACATTTTAACTTTGCCAGCGAGTAGGACATTTTAACTTTGCCTTGACAATCCCTGACTTTACCCTGTTCAGAATCCACAAAATACATTAAAATAATATTAATACTGTTACCTTCACTCCACCAAGGATACCCATCACGCACCCATGGAAATTGCATTAATATCCTTCATCGGTATCATCTTTCTTCTCAGCGTCATCACACTGATCTTCAAACCTCATTCGATGACCTGTCTTCTGCCCAAAAACGGTAGTTATGCCGAGGCTCAACAACAATTCAAGCCACGGCTGCAGAAATCTCAGGGAACGGGCATAGGGCGTGCCCCCCGTCTTTCCTTAAATCCCCCCTCTGAACACTCTGATGACACCCATCCGGTGTTTCCCAATCCAATTCAAGGTAACAACCCACCCCAGGATGTCAGATTTTCCTTCTATCAGACAAACGAAGAGGACGACCAGAGGCTCGCCCGCTCGCACCAGCCCCCAACCGAGAACTTTCACGATCTCTGCCCTAGCTGCGGTCACCAGGTCCTGGTCAGCGATAAATTCTGCGCGAACTGCGGCCACAGCCTCAAAAACTGACCCTTTCTCTCTCCCATGCAATATAATTGAACCATGAAACAGACCCACGCGGATTCCCTGTCCGCCAGGATCAAAGTCAGCGGATTGGTTAAAAAATATCAGTACCAGTCCGTTCTCGACCAGCTCTCGCTGACCGTTGAGGACGGTGACTTATGCGTCCTAGTCGGTGCCAACGGCGCAGGGAAGACCACCCTGCTTCGGATCCTGGCAGGCCTGGTCAGAGCGAACGCAGGACAAACTCTGCTGGGAGGCGTTCCGTTGGGGGCGGACCCCGGAATCCGGCGGAAGATTGGTTACATCGGCCACGCATCCCTGTTCTACAACGACCTTAACGCACTTGAGAACCTGACCCATTACGCCAGGCTTTATCACATCAAACCCCTGGAATCCACTGTGATCGAGAGTATCCGCTCGGCCGGGCTGGGACCCCACCAGCACAAACCGCTCCGCACCTATTCCCGCGGGATGGGGCAACGGCTGGCGATCGCGCGGGCGCTGCTCCACGATCCGGCGATTCTGCTCTTTGACGAACCCTACACCGGGCTGGATCAGGAAGGCGCGGCTTTCCTGGATGACCGGCTCAGGCGTTTGCAAGGCCCCAGCCGTGCAATCTTATTGGCCGCTCACCGCCCCCAGCGTCTTCTCCAAATTGCAACCCATATCGCCTGGCTCAGGGAGGGAAAGATCGTCCAGCATTTGCCGGTCAACCGCCTCTCCGAAGCGCCTGAACTGCGCCAATATCTTCAGGAGACCGCATGACATATTTGCAAACGGTCTGGCAGGTCTTCCGCAAGGACGTGCAGGTGGAATGGCGCGGCCGGCAGGGCGTCCCAGTGATGCTGGTCTTCGCACTGCTTATGGCATTCCTGTTCAACTTCGCCCTGCAACTATCGCCGGACCTGCAGGCCGGCCTGGCAGCGGGACTGTTGTGGGTGTCGCTGGCGTTCGCCTCCACCCTGGGGCTGAACCGCAGCGTGAGCTTGGAACGGGAAAACCTGGCGCTTGATGGTCTCCTGCTGGCGCCCGTGGATCGGTCTGCCATCTTCTTCGGCAAAGCGTGGAGCAACCTGATCTTCACCCTGCTGGTCGCGCTGATGCTGCTGCCGGTTTTCAGCCTGTTTTATGGTCAGAACATGCTCAAGCCCGGATTGCTGCTGGTGATCCTGCTGGGCCTCGGCGCATACACCAGCCTGGGGACGCTGCTCGCCGCCCTGAGCATCCAGGCCCGCACCCGGGATGTCCTCCTGCCGGTCCTGCTCTACCCACTGGCCCTGCCGGTCCTGATCGCGGCGGTGGAAGCCAGCCGGGGCGTGCTGTCCGCTCAACCTTTGGGCGAGTTACGGAGCTGGATTTTCCTCCTGCTCGCCTGCGATATCCTTTTTACGGCAGCCGGTTTGCTGTTCTTTGAAACGATTCTGGAGGAATGACCTTGTTCAAGAAACCCCCAATTCTGATCCTGCTGGATCTCCTTTCCATTGTCCTGGTCCCCGCAGCCCTGATCCTGATCCTGTTCTTCACGCCGGTGGAAGCCGTGATGGGGCCGGTGCAAAAGGTGTTCTATTTCCACGTATCCGCGGCCTGGGCGGGGATGTTGTCCTTCATCATCGCCGCGGCGGCCGGCGCCGGATATCTGATCCGGCGTGACCTGAAGTGGGACCAGCTCTCGCTTTCCGCGATCGAAGTCGGGGTTGTCTTCGGCCTGATTGCCATCCTCAGCGGCATGATCTGGGCCCGCCCGATCTGGAACACCTGGTGGGTCTGGGACCCGCGCCTGACCACAACGGCGATCATGGAGCTGATCTACCTGGCTTATTTCATCCTGCGGAGCGGGTTAGCCACGCCGGAAGCCAGGGCGCGGCTGGGCGCGGTCTATGCCATCGTCAGCGTGATCACCGTCCCGCTGACCTTCTTCTCCATCCGCCTGTTCCGCACGATCCACCCGGTTGTGATCGCCCCCAGCGAGGGCGGCGCGGGCTTTAACATGAGCCCGCGGATGCAGCTCGCGTTCTTCATCAGCCTGGCTGTTTTCACGGTCCTCCTCATCGATCTGATCTGGAACCGGACCCGGCTGGCGGCCGCCCAGGCAAAAATCCAGATGGGAGAAAACTGAGATGCCCACTGACACTTTTTCTGAAATGATCCTCGGTTTTGGCATCATCCTTGGGATCCTGCTGATCTATGTCCTGACCCTGATCCTGCGCACCCAAAACGCCAGGAAACGCCTTCGGAACCTGAACAAGGACTGACAGCACCCCAAAGCACTCTCGCTTTTACATAAATCCAATATTTTGTTAACGATCTTCTATGACTGCCTCAGTATCCTGATACTGTGTCAATAAGTTGTTATTTAAGGAGATCGAAATATGTCTAAAATTATTGGAATTGACCTTGGGACGACCAACAGCGTTGTTTCTGTGGTTGAGGGCGGCACAGCGACAATCATCCCAACAGCGGAAGGCTCCCGCCTGCTTCCCTCTGTTGTTGCATTTAATAAGAACGGTGAACGCCTGGTGGGGCTCCCCGCCAAACGTCAGGCCGTTGTAAATTCAGAGAATACCATCTCATCCATCAAACGTTTCATGGGCCGGCGCTATGACGAAGTCGGCGAAGAGCGAAAGATGGTGCCTTTCAACGTGGTTGAAGGCCCCTCCGGTGACGCACGGGTCCAGATCCCCATCACCAAAAAGACCTACACGCCGCAGGAGATCTCCGCCATGATCCTTGAGAAACTCAAGGCGGACGCGGAAGCCTACCTCGGCGAGAGCGTCACCCGCGCGGTGATCACCGTGCCGGCGTACTTCAATGACAGCCAGCGCCAGGCGACCAAGGATGCCGGAAAGATTGCCGGTTTGGAAGTCATGCGGATCATCAACGAGCCGACGGCTTCGGCTCTGGCCTACGGCCTCGACAAGCAGGACAGCGAGATTATCCTCGTATTCGACCTGGGCGGCGGCACATTTGATGTCAGCCTGCTGGAGGTCGGCGAAGGCGTGATCGAGGTGAAGTCCACCAACGGCGACACCCACCTGGGCGGCGACGACTGGGACGAGGTGATCGTCAACTGGGCAGCGGATGAGTTCAAGAAGGAACAGGGCATCGACCTGCGGGAAGACCGCCAGGCGCTCCAGCGTCTGCGTGAGGCCGCAGAAAAAGCCAAGATCGAACTGAGCTCCGTGATGGAGACCGAGATCAACCTGCCCTATGTAACTGCTGATGCCGGCGGGCCGAAACACCTGCTGCTCAAGCTGAACCGGGCAAAATTTGACCAGATGACGGCCCACCTGGTCGAGCGCGCCAAAGGCCCCTTCAATGCGGCCATCAAGGATGCAGACCTGACCGTTGACAAAATTGACGAAGTGGTCCTCGTGGGCGGCGCCACCCGCATGCCCATGATCCAGGACCTGGTACGGGACCTGACCGGCGGCAAAGAGCCCAACAAGGGCGTGAACCCCGATGAGGTTGTCTCCATCGGCGCGGCCATTCAGGCCGGCGTCCTGGCAGGTGATGTGAAAGACGTACTCCTGCTGGATGTGACCCCGCTTTCGCTGGGCGTCGAAACCCTCGGCAGTGTCATGACGACCCTGATCGAGCGCAACACAACCATCCCCGTCAAAAAGACGGAGACCTTCTCAACAGCCGAAGACAGCCAGACCTCGGTGGATGTCCACGTCCTGCAGGGCGAACGCCCCATGGCGGCGGACAATATGAGCCTCGGCCGCTTCCGGCTGGAGGGCATCCCGCCCGCCCCGCGCGGCGTCCCGCAGATTGAGGTGACCTTCGACATCGACGCGAACGGCATCCTCAACGTGAAAGCGCAAGACAAAGCAACTGGCAAAGAGCAGAGCGTGACCATCACCGCCTCCACCAACCTCGACAAGAGTGACATTGAAAAGATGGTGAAGGAAGCGGCGGAAAACCGAAGCACGGATGAACAGCGCAAAGCGCTGGTGGAACTCCGAAACCAGGGTGACACCCTCGCCTATCAGGCGGAGAAACTGCTCAAGGACCGGGGTGATAAAGTGGGCACCGAACAGCGTGAGAATGTGGAAAGCAAGGTCAAGGACCTGCGCGAAGCGGTGCAGGGCGACGACAAAGCCCGCATCCAGAACCTGATCGACGCCTTGCAAAGCGACCTGCAGGCCATCGGCCAGGCCGCCTATCAGCAGACCGGCGAAGCTCCCGGCACGCCTGGAACGCAGCCCCCACAGGGTGAGGACGGCGCGGGCGATGACGAGGATGTTGTGGAGGGCGAGTTTCGCGAAGCGTAAGAGATAGTGAATGGGGGATGAGGAATAGGAAATTAGTGATTAGGAGGCTGGCTCGAATGGGCCGGCCTTCTTTGATTCATGTCATTGTGAAATCCCATGGCTGTGATGGGCAGGATGAATATAGAATAGTGATTGGTATGCGCAGACCGTGAGGAACAGCCCATTTCCTGTCATTGCTTCAACCCCGCACGGGGTTGAAGCAATCTAAAAAAGCTTACGAGGGTCTGATACCTGGCACATCATAGATGCAACATGATGCTGCTCAGATTGTCGCTATGACGAGATCCTATTCACCGATCCCCATTCCCCATCCACCATCTCGAAATACATTACAATTACACCTATGACCTGGCACATCCACGGACACGACTGGGCGGTGAACCTCCTGCGGACGCACGCCGCGGGCGGCACCTTCCGCCATGCCTACCTCCTCGCTGGCCCGGAGGGCGTCGGGCGGCGCACCCTCGCACTGCGCTTCGCCATGGCACTCAACTGCACCAACCCGCCCGCTCCCGGCGACTACTGCAGCGACTGCCGGGACTGCCGCCAGATTGCGGCCATGGCGCACCCCGACCTGTCCCTTCTGCAACCCGAAGCCGGCCACAAGGATATCCTGATCGACCAGGTGCGCGAGCTTCAGCACACCCTCGCCCTGTCCCCCTACACCGCCCGCCGCCGGATCGCGCTGCTCCCCGATTACCAGCGCGCCACCAATCAGGCCTCCAACGCCCTGCTCAAGACCCTGGAAGAGCCTCCTGACAAGGTGGTCCTCCTTCTGACGGCGGACGGTGTGGAAAGCCTCCTGCCGACCATCGTCTCACGCTGCGAGGTCATCCGCCTCCGCCCCGCATCCCTTGCAGCCACACAGGATTATCTCCAGACCGAGAAAGGCCTGCCGCTTGAAAAAGCGCGCCTGCTGGCGCATCTCTCCGGCGGACGAATCGGTGCGGCAAACCGCCTCGCCGATGACCCGGATGCGCTTTCCCACCGCCAGGAGATCCTCGAGACCTTTCTCGCCCTGCTCTCCGCGCCGCTTTATGAACGCTTCAAGCTGGCAGAGTCACTCTCCCGGCCCTATGACCAGGCCCGTACCAAGGCCGGTGAAGTCATCCCGGCCTGGCTGACCTTCTGGCGCGATGTCTTCGGAAGGGCCTCCGGCGCGGAGCTGCCGCTGGTCAACATTGATTACGCGGATCAGGTGGGCAGGACAGCAGCCGCCCTGGACCTCCCAACCGCCCGGGAACTCGTGACCCTCCACGAAGAAGCCCTGGAGCACTTGAACGCAAATGCGAATGTCCGTTTACTGCTGGAAAACCTGATGCTGCGCTGGCCCCAGATTGAACCTCTGTTACAGCCAGCCTGAAACGCCCCCGTTATTCCTCGCTGACCCGATAGATTTGCAGGTCCGAAACTCGGACCGTCATGGCGCCGCCGCTCACCGTCCGGGCGAAAACGCCCAGGCCGCCCTCCCGGTTCTGAGCCACGCCGCTTTCAAACTGGAAGGTATCGTTGATATAGAGCCTGAACTGCCCGCCGCTGACCCACAGGCCGATCCGGTTCGTGGACGGTGCGCCGGGCTGCATCCGGCTGGCGACATCCCAATCGATGACCACGGACGTCGTGCCGCCCTGAGCAAGCTCCAGCCTATAACGGCCCGAACAGGTCAGCACAAGCCGGTAATAGTCCCCGGCGGATTGCTGCCAGAACATCACGCCAAACTGGTCATCCGGTTCGCAAAGGGTGATCTGGGTTGTGAGCTCCAGATAGAAATCGGGGGCAAGCGAATGCTGGCTGAGGCTGGTCAGCGTGATGCCCTGCCGCGCAGGCGTCAGGGTCAGGTTATCCGTCCCAAAGGCCACATTCCCAATCTCACCGCTGCGAGTCCCCCAGAGGGTCTGATCGGAAAAATTATCATCAACCAGGACTTCCGTGACCCCGGCGGGCCGGTCTGCCAGCGTGGGCTGCGGTGTGGGGGTGGATGTGGGTTCGAGAGTGGAGGTAGGTGTGGCCGGGAACCAGTCGATTGTTGCTGTGGGGGTCAGCGTCTGGGTTGCCGTTGCCGTTGGCGGGAGCGGCCCAGCCGGCAACAGGATATCACAACCCGAGGAAAATAAAACCAACCCCAGGAAAACCATCCCAGACAGGACCCTTAGAAAAACCGGTTTCACAAAGCGTTTGCTCACCATGAGGACATAATTATATAATTAAAGGGCCAGACATCCAAACCCCATCTGACTTACACTTTTTGGCAGAGATGTTATAATCCTTGCCT
>CAZXRL010000138.1:0-7142 GCA_964643275.1 uncultured Candidatus Brevefilum sp. | reverse complement strand
CTTTTCGACACATCCTACAATGCAGAAGCCCGGATCAACGACCTGACCGCCCAGGGGGAGTCTTTTAAGTCCCTCACCTTTCAGGACTGCGCCTTCACCCATTGTGCCCTGACGGAATGCACCTTCGAGGCCTGCGTCTTTGAGACCTGCACCTTCACAGGCTGCGACCTCAGCCTGACCCGGCTCCCGCGCACACGCTTCAAGGACGTGATCTTCAAGGACTGCCGCCTGATGGGCGTCAACTGGTGCGACGCTGACTGGGACACCGGGAGGCTGCTCGCGCCCAGGCACGTGGACTTCGAGCGCTGCCTGCTGGACCACTCGATCTTTATGGGCCTCAAGCTGGCGGGCACCCGCTTCACCGGGTGCCAGGCGCGCAATTTGGATTTTGAAGGCGCAGACCTCTCCCGTGCGGATTTCACCGGCACGGACCTGGCATCAACCCGCTTTGCGGGCTGCGATCTGACAGAGACGAATTTCGCGGGCGCGGAGAATTATCAGATCAACGCCGCCGAAAACACCCTGCACAAGACCAAATTCTCCCTACCGGAGGCGATCAGCCTGCTACATAGTCTGGATATTGTGATAGAAGACTCCTACTAAGCGGACAATCCAGCCAAAAACCCTGCCACCACCACTTAAAATGTCTCCGGCTGGTCCATGTTGACCATGCGCGTGGAATCTACCGGCCTTTAATATCCCTGCAATTTCCTCTTGTGTAATTGATTCTTTCCATTATCAAAGGCAATAGTATGAACTGGAAAACCTCAGCAACTGGATCATCATATCTTTTTGGCTTCACTAGCCCGTTGTTGACCCAAGCAAAATCAAGAAAACTCAACGTTCTCCTGGACTCACAATCGTCCATAGATAACCGGAGTAAACAGACTCACAACACGAACGCCTTAAATCATGGCTTTAATTCTCGCTGTTTGAACTCACCAACTCGAAACAGCATTGGCCCAGTTGATTATTATTCATCGCTGAAACTCTCCATCTCAACGAAGTTCCCATGCCAATGATGGTAAAAAACCTGCCCTGTGTAGCTGTTGACGCTTAACATCCCAAATATGTCTGCATCCCTTGCAAGATCAATCGTGTAATAGCCGTAAAAGGGGGTGATATGATCGCTGACCAAAGAACCGGGGAAATTTTCATCCAGATAATCCTGGGCTATCCCCAGGGCTTCTGAAGAACCAATCGGCATCTCGGCTGGGATGTCCTGAATGGTTTGCCTCTCTTGTCCCCAACCTGGCATCATCCATCCACCCATCATCCCAGCATGGCCTTGCCCCCCATATTTCAAATTCCACATCATATTGGGGCCGTATTCTGGATAAACCCTTTTGGTCACCGGATCTATCAGTAATTCGAACGCACCTATCCCGGTGCTTTTCTCAGAAACAACAGCATAACCCTGGTTGTCAAAAATCATGATTTCAGAAATTGTCAGGTCATCATCACCATAGTCAGAAAGAAAATTGTTCACAGCACTTTCTGTTTCTTCAACCGAAAGGATTGCGCACGCTGGTCGGACAAATATGCCGCAGCCCGACAAGAAACCATGCATGCCTACACCAGGCCAGGTTCGGTGCATCCTGAATGGGGGGTGTCTCCATGAACTCAACCTGTTACCCATCATCCATCCTGGGCCAAAATTAAACCATCGAAAAATCTGGTTGAGGAAAATCAGCCCTAACACCAATCCAACGATCAACACCACCAGGATAGTGACAATTAACCCTATCCGTAAGGATTTATTTGTGTCACTCTTCTTACTGGCAAAAAATAACCAAATAATCAGCGCAGTGACCCCAGCCACAGGGAGGGCAATCAAAAATATCATCCAAAACAATCCCAGACCCATCATCATCAAGTCTCCTTTTACTATATTTTTGTTCTTCGTAAGAACTGCGCATTAATCGCGACGACAATCGTGCTTGCAGACATAAATAAAGCACCGATCGCCGGCGAAAGTAGAATGCCCCAATTAGCCAATACACCCACAACCGCGTACCCGGTTTCCCGATTCACCTTCTCGTTTCCCATAGATCAACCCGCTTCGCAAAGTCTCTTTAATGCGGCCAAGGCCCTCGGCCAGGCATCTTCCATATCGCCTGCGAATTCCGGTTCAATATCCATATCAATCTGCAGTTCGGTGCCGTCCGGGATGTCAGCAAGGGTGTAATTTTCATAGAACGGTTCAAAACGAACGATTTCAGGTTCGGCCCCGCCCTCGCTCCTCTCACCGATCATCCCCAGCTGGCGGATGGAAACAAATTCAAAGGGCCGGTTTTCCGCGATCTCCGCGATCATGCCGCCCTGCTCGTCAGCCATCAGGAATTTGATCTCCGCACCCTCGTCCCAGGACCCTTCGTAATAGTTTCCCTCGCCAAAAGCCGATGTCCATTGCTTATAAGTCTCCGGGTCCAGCATCGTATGCCACACCTTTTCCCTGGGAGCCTCAATCTCAATTGAATAGTGGAGCTTCATCATCTTAACCTGCCTTTTCTGGTGATTAATCGTTAGCAATCAGGCCCCTGTGAGGAAACCTGATCATGAAGATACTATATTAATACCATTAAGGTCTATTTTGTTCAATTAGTTTGGGTTTGGGATGTGAACGGGATGGGTAAGCTCGGATCAGGCATCCACCCCAAAAAGAAAAGGCGGGAATGGATGGGAGTCGAACCCACCACGGCTCGCAACGCGACCCGACACCGATTTTGAAGACCGGGAGGCCCACCGGGACCTGACCATTCCCACGCTTAAGCATAACCACAGCACCCCCATATGTCAATCAACATCCACTACCCGTAGGGCGACCCGCTTGAAATGAAACCACCTGCCCTCGGCGTGATAACAGGCGCACTCAAATCCACAGTCACCAGAAAGGTCCGAAGGATCAAGGGGCATGAAAATTACAATATCTGGCATCGTAATTATTATGAACACGTGATCCGTGATGAAAAGGATTTTCAGCGGATCTTGGACTACGCCCAAGCCAACCCGCTAAAATGGAAAAACGACTCCGAATACCCTCGCACATAAAAATCCCCTGTCCGCCCCGCCCCATCCCCCGCGCGTCCTTCAATGGTAAAATTCATCCACCAACAACGAACTTCAGGAGATACCAGACCACTTATGACGGAACTGACGCATACCCCCGACTGGGTCAAGCACGCCATTTTTTACCAGATTTTCCCCGACCGTTTTGCCAAATCCGATTCCCTCGATAAACCCACCCACCTCGAGCCGTGGGACACGCCCCCCACCCGTTTCGGCTTCAAAGGCGGCGACCTGCAGGGGGTCCATGAGAAGCTGGACTATCTCCAGGACCTCGGGATCAACGCCATCTACTTCAACCCGATCTTCGCCTCCGCCGCCAACCACCGCTATCACCCCTTTGACTATTATCATGTGGACCCAATCCTGGGCGGCAACGAGGTCTTCTCCAAACTGCTGGCGGAAGCCCACCGCCGGGAGATCCGCATCGTCCTCGACGGCGTCTTCAACCACGCCAGCCGCGGTTTCTTCCAGTTCAACCACATCCTCGAAAACGGCGAGAAATCCCCTTACCTGGACTGGTTCCACATCTACGGCTTCCCGATGAACGCCTATCAGGGCAAACCCAATTACGCCTGCTGGTGGAACCTGCCCGCCCTGCCCAAGTTCAACACCGATAATCCGCAGGTGCGGCGCTACCTGTTCGAGGTCGCTGAACACTGGATCAACCTGGGTGTGGATGGCTGGCGGCTGGATGTACCCTTCGAGATCAATGACGAGTCCTTCTGGCGCGAATTCCGCAGGGTAACTAAACGCCCCAACACTGAAGCCTATCTGGTGGGCGAGATCCCGTCCGAGGCGCAGGAATGGCTGCAAGGCGATATGTTCGACGGTGTGATGAACTACCAGTTCACCGCTGCCGTGGTCGGCTTTTTCGGAGCGGGCCATCGCGATGAGGCGATGATCACCGGCATGATGGGCCTGCCCGAAGTGCCGGAACTGGAGGCCGGCGACTTCCTCCAGCGGGTCAAGATCCTCCTGGAACTTTACCCCCGGCAGAACACCCTGACCCAGTTCAACCTGCTGGACAGCCACGATACACCCCGCTTCCTCAGCATGGTCAGCGAGAACGCCGACGCCTTCCGGCTGGCGACGCTGTTCCAGATGACCTACCCCGGCGCGCCCTGCATCTACTATGGCAACGAGATCGGGATTACCGGCGGGCAGGACCCGGAAAACCGGGCGTCCTTCCCATGGGATGAGTCGGTGTGGGACCATGACCTGCGGAACGCGGTCAGGAGCCTGACGCACCTGCGGCTGGCCCACCCTGTCCTGCGGACGGGCGAGTTTGTGCCCCTCTATGGCGAAGGGCGGCGGATCGCCTATCTGCGCCATCTGGAAGGCCAGCGAATGCTGGTTGCCATCAACGCCGGCGCGGAGCCGTGGGCCTTGAACCTCCCTGTTGGGGACCACTTCAAAGACGGTCTGGAAGTTGAAGACCTGCTGGGCGGCGGGGGCGCATTCGTGGAAGAAGGGCACCTGCGCAAAGGGGCCATCCCGCCCTGGCAGGGAGCGGTTTTCTCCCCCAGGAGTCACTAAACACCGCCTTACTTTTTCTTATCCTTCCGCGTCACCCGCAGGATGGCGATCTTCGTCGGGTGGTTGAAGGGCGCGGGGTCTGCGGGCGGCCTGTCCACCACCGTTTCAGGATAACCGGTCACATCCGGCGGGACGGGGATTAATTCCGCCAGGGAGAGATACTCGCTTTCACAGAGCGCTGCCAATTCCGCCATAAAGTCCGCACCCGGCAGGTAGAGCGCGTTGTTGATTACCACCAGCCAGCCTTCATGCGCCACAAGCGGCCTGACCTTGTTGATCAGCGGTGTCATCCCCCGAGTGAGGTCCACCCTTCCCGCGTCTGTGGCTGAAAAGAACGGTGGATCCAGGATCACGCAATCGAACAGCCGGTTCTCATTGCGCAGCCGGCGCGCCACCCGAAAGAAATCATCTGGCAGAATTTCACACCTTTGCGGATCTAATTCATTTATTTCCCATGATTTCTTTGCGATTTCGAGGAATTTTTCACTTAAATCGGTCTGCACCACGCGGGCTGCACCGCCCGCGCCTGCCGCCACCCCCAGGCTGCCGGTGTAGGCAAAGGTGTTCAGCACCCGCTTCCCGCCCAGCTGGCCGTGCAGCCAGCGGCGCAGGTTACGGGTGTCGAGATAAAACCCGGCGTCCTGGTTCAGTTGCAGGTCGAGGGCATAATGCACGCCGTATTCAGAGACGGATCGGGGGAGTTCCCTGCCTGAGATCAGGACCCCGTTCTTCTTCCACACCTCCGGGGCCCCCCTGTGCTTGAGGAGCGCAGACTCCAGGTCGTCAATCGTATCCAGTACCCAGCGCATCCCTTCAGTAATGATTTCATCCACGTTGTCATTTTGGGTATGATTAAAAATAACCAGGGCTGACCCATACCGGTCAAAAACCAGACCTGGCAGGCCTTCATAAAAACCGTTGAACAAGCGCCAGGCATCGCCTATCTGATTCAGGGACTGACGCTGAACAACAGCATTTATAATGAGGGTCAGGGCTGAAGATGGATCTTGCATGAACATATTTTACTTGATGATGGGAGAACTCATATTTAGTTATACATAATTTACTATTTGCTTTTACCTAATCTTATGCTATACTCTTTTCCAATGACATAAAAAAGGAGTTAATTATGATTGCTTTTATTGAACAATACAATCCCATCATCCAGGCCTTGATGGGGACGCTATTCACCTGGGGTGTGACAGCGCTCGGTGCTGCAATGATATTTGTTACAAAAGATGTCAGCCGCAAGGTCCTCGATGGGATGTTGGGCTTTGCCTCCGGTGTGATGATTGCCGCCAGTTACTGGTCCCTGCTTGCGCCCGCAATTGAAATGTCAGAAGGCCTCGCTGTACCTGCCTGGTTTCCGGCAGTCGTAGGTTTCCTGCTTGGTGGTATTTTTCTTTTTGCCGTTGACAAGCTCCTGCCCCATTTGCATCCCGGCAGAGATATCACCGAGGCGGAGGGCCCGAAGACCTCCTGGCAGCGCAGCATCCTGCTGATCACGGCTATCACCCTGCACAATATCCCGGAAGGCCTGGCGGTCGGTGTCGCCTTTGGCGCAGCCGCAGCCGGCGTCCCAGGGGCTGACACCGCATCAGCGGTTGCCCTGGCTATCGGGATCGGTATCCAGAACTTTCCCGAAGGGCTGGCGGTCTCCGCTCCCCTGAAGAGAGAGGGCTGGAAATCGGGTAAGGCCTTTCTCTATGGACAGTTCTCAGGCATGGTTGAACCGATTGCCGGCGTGCTTGGCGCAGCCGCCACACTCCTGATGCGGCCGATCCTCCCTTATGCCCTCGCTTTCGCCGCCGGCGCAATGATCTATGTCGTCGCGGAAGAGCTGATCCCCGAATCCAAACGTGAAGGTCACTCTGACATCCCCACCATCGGTGTGATGCTCGGGTTTGCCGTGATGATGCTGCTTGATGTGGCCCTGGGATAATAAAGAATCCCCCAAAAAACAACAAACCGGTGACAGGCGCTGTCACCGGTTTTTTATTAGGAGCCCTTCTGCCAGATTTGATACAAAGCCAGGTCTCCAGTGTTTCCATCTGAATAGAAGGATTCACGGACGCTGAAACCGGCCGATTCGGCCAGGACAGTCAGGCTGACATCCGTGAAAGTGTGGACATAACGCAGCCCGGCCTGCTGCTCAGCGCGCCAGTCCAGGAGTACGTCACCTTCATCCAGTGCGCTGGGGTCAATCCCCGCTTCCCCCCAGGGGACAACCCGTTTCCTCAGGCGGGGGCTGTTCTGCCATTGCCAGACGGAGACGGCGATGGTGCCCTCGGGATGGATCAGTTGAGAGAAAGCCTTGGCCGTCTGCCTGCGCATATCCTCTCCAGGCAGATGATGCAGGACTGCAAAGCTGACCAGCCAGTCATACGGGCCGAAGGGGAGATCCTCCGCCCAGCCCGGCGCTGTGAGGTCCGCTTCCTGAAAGGCGTATTCACCCTGCGACGGTGCCTCGATCAGGTCCCGCGCCGCTGAGAGAAGTCCACGGCTCATATCCACGCCGAGATAACAGCCCGCGAATT
>CAZXRL010000137.1:0-7207 GCA_964643275.1 uncultured Candidatus Brevefilum sp. | reverse complement strand
AATAAAGGCTTCATGGATAATGTCCAAACTGACTTCTTCCTCGCGAAAATAATAATAATCGAAGCCGATCAATACGTTCTCTCCATCAATTGCAGCACAACAAACAGCAGGTCCCTTTCTCCGCAAGATCGATTTCCGCCAAAAATTGATACTTCTTCCATCCCTCAATAGTCTGTGAAGGCCATCCATTTGTGGTATCAAATCTTTAGTTAATCCTGAGAGTAAAAATTCTTCATACTTGGAAGTCCGCATTGTGCCAAGGCGGCGTGAGGCAGCCATGTTGCGAAGATAAAACTTAAACCCTTCAAATTCGTATTTTATGGATTTAATCATTTCTCTTCTAAATCATTCAAAGTAATGGACTTCAAAGAATAAGACCGGTTCAGCGCCGTAACTGTGTTTATCGTCACCGCGGTTCGGGCTGTTTGCGCCATTGAAGTCGAAGGTTCGCATCCCTTTCTCCTGAGCGGCTTTAATGGTTTCCGTGACCATCCAGGCCGGCAGACCCGATTCCCGCCAATGGCTGTCCACCAGGTTCAAAACCATATTCGCTTCGCCTTTCCCAAACAGAATCAAACAGGCTGCAATCGTCTCTTCATTTGCAGGATCGATGAATGCGACAACGTCGCCAATGCCATTCCGGACAAGGTCTGCCAATGCCTGAATCTTACTTCGGTTTTCGGATTCGAGGCCCACATCCTGGCAGTCCATGACATCGGAATACAATCGCAGAAGATCATCCACAGACCATTGGTCCGTCCTTGGGGGCGGCCCGCCTTTTTTCAGGCTGCGCAGTTCTCTTCGCCGCAGTTGCCTGAATTCCCCGGTGATACTCTTTTCGTCTTTCTGATCCAACTCGTGAATACAGGCTGTATAGCGGGGCTTCAATAAAAATCTGGGTTTATCATCCTGGTGGTAATTCCACCAGTCAAATGCCCTGACATCCAGCAGTCCCTTGGGCAGGCAGGCATGGATGCAGCCGTACTCCGAAAGGAACCGTTGAATGAAAGCCTCATACACCCGCTTCGTCCGGGTCAACCAACGATGCGGGGCAATCGGAAAAGCGACACTTGTCCACATCGGACCGACATAGTATGTCAGGTCAGGCAGGCCGACCTTCGTTCCCACTGGCGTGCAGACCGGCCAGAAACACTGAGGCTCCTGTCCCTTCCAAGCAATCCACCAATCAACCCCCTGGGATAACCTTGAAAGCACGTCCGGATGGGTAAAAACAGAACTGTGGGGAGACTCCTCCCACAGGGCCACAATTTCTTCTCTGCTGGCTGGATTAACATCAATCGTCATAAAACATCATCTCCACCGGTCATCATTACAGCTTGTTTCCTTGTTTGCCCCGGCTGGACACCTCCTCTTATTATACCGTTATTACCCGTCTGGATTTTGGTCAGCAACCAGCCAAAGTGCATTTTTCATCTAAAAATCAGGTTACAATAAAAACCCACCAAGGATGATCGTGATCTGGAGAACACCTCATGCCATTTAACGTCTTTGTCACCCGGCACCTCACCCCGGACGCTGAACAGAAACTGGATTCATTCTGTCATGCCGAATACTGGCCGGGGGAGACACCCCCGCCGCATGAGGTTCTACTGGAAAAAACGCGGACTGCGGACGGCCTGATCTGTCTGCTGACCGACCCGATCGATGCGGAAATCATCAATCAGGCAGAGAACCTCAAAGTCATCAGCCAGGTTGCCGTCGGGGTGGACAATATTGACCTGGAAGCCGCACGGGCTCGGAATATCCCTGTCGGGCACACCCCTGACCTGCTGACTGATGCCACGGCTGATCTGACATTTGCCCTGATCCTGGCTGCTGCCCGCCGAGTGGGTGAAGCCCTGGATTACGCCAAAGCCGGGCGCTGGAAGACCTGGGAGCTGACCGCACTGCTGGGCGAAGACGTTCACAGGGCAACGCTGGGCATAATCGGCCTGGGCCGGATCGGCCAGGCGGTTGCCCGGCGGGCGCGAGGTTTTGATATGCAAATCTTATATCACAGCCGTTCCAGGATACCCGAAGCGGAAATCGAACTTGGCATCAGCTTCGCAAGCCTGCCGGACCTGCTTGAGACAGCGGACATCATTTCTCTGCATGTCCCCCTGACGGCAGAAACCGCCGGTCTTATCAGCACCGCCCAGTTCAAAAAGATGAAATCCTGCGCCATCCTGGTCAACACCGCCCGGGGCGCAGTGGTGGATACGGGCGCGCTGGTGGCCGCCCTCAAAACAGAAGAGATCGGTTATGCCGCCCTTGATGTCACTGATCCGGAGCCCCTCCCGCCTTCGCACGAGCTCTATCGGCTCCCCAATGCGATGGTCCTGCCGCATATCGGCAGCGCCACCCGCACCGCCCGCAACAATATCGCCCTGCTGGCAGTGGATAACCTGATCGCAGGACTTAAAGGCCTGCCGCTCCCCAAAGCTGCCGTACAGGTGTTATGATAGCCGTCAGATTGATCAATGAAATGAGTCAAGATGCAGTGGATCCGTGATCACCAGCCCAACCCCGAAAAAAACCAGGTCTATCACACAGCCCTGATCATCACCCTGATTGGCAATATCCTGCTTGCACTTGGTAAAGGCCTTGTCTCCTATTACTCAGGTTCCATCGCCCTCTATGCGGACACCGCGAACTCAATCTCAGATGTGGTTTATTCCCTCGCGATGATGATCGGGCTTTCGGTTGTACTGCGCCCCCCGGACCTCACCCACCCGCAGGGCCATGAACGTTTTGAGCCGATTGTCGGGTTGATCGTCGCTTTGATGATGGGCATTGCAGGGTATGAAGCCCTGAGGTCCTCGTTTGAACGTTTCCTGATGGGCGGCAGCGCCATTGAACTGGGACTGCCAACGCTTGCCCTCACCATCAGCGCAGTCATCAAGGCCGGGATGTTCTATCTCATTTCAAAATACGCCCGGAAGGTGAAGAGTCCCTCCCTGCGGGTGATCGCCAGGGACAACCTCAGCGACGTGCTCACCTCCGTGGCCGCCTTTGTCGGCATCCTCGGATCGAACTTCATCCATCCCCTGCTGGACCCCATCGCCGGCCTGCTGGTCGCTTTGTGGATCTTCCGCGCGGCTTTTGAGGCAGGCCGCGAGAACCTCGGTTTCCTCACCGGCGCTGGCGCAGATGACGAGCTTCGCCAAAGGATCATCGAAACCGCCAACGCTGTGGAAGGCGTGGCAAAGGTCCATCATATGATGAGCGACTATGTCGGCCCCAAGCTGGTGGTGGATATGCACATCAACCTGCCCGGCGAGACCAGCCTTGATGAAGTCCATGCCGTCACCGACCGCCTGATCGCCACCCTGGAAGCCATGCCGGAGATTGACCGGGCTTATATCCATGTGGAGCCTTTCGAGGACGAAAGGCTCCACATGGAAGATCGGTGACCAGTCCCGGAATTTCTGGGCAGCCTCCGGCCGCTGCCCCACCAGCGAATCCGTATAACGTTCCTCAAATTTATGCGTATCCATCGCCAGGGGGAACAGGTTAGCCACGCCGTAGGAGCTGCGCTACCATAAACCCGGCATCTTGTTTCATAACCGTTTTGTCACATATTTTTTAGTGAATTGATATGACAGTCGGTTTCTCTGTGGGCATTCAAATTGATCTTCTTCTGGTTGATATTTGGGCCAGTTATTTTAATATTGTCGTTTTTATTCATAATGAAAGGTGGTGTTCTTCACATATGCAGACAAACAATAAACTGAAACATGGTGAGCATAAAGATTAACGTCTCGAAACATTCGTGATTGACAATCTTTATAATATGATATATTATATCTTATATATCTTATTTTAATAATAAAAAAGGAACTGATCATGAAAAGGTTCACCCTGTTGGTTACCCTATTAATAATGGGAATATTCATCTCTGCTTGCACATCAGGTGATTCCGGTGCATCACAGGAAGGTTTTGTTTTCAGTGATGAAGAAGGCCTGGAATCGTCTGAACCGCAGGGTTTTGACTTCACAGAGGATGAATCTGCAGATAATAATAATTCTGATCCCAACCTGCCTGGAGGTGAACCTGATAACGATGATTCTGGATTTGACTTTGATGATGATGAAGGTCTAGTAATCACGACAGATGATAGCCACATTTTGCCTAGAGAAGGTTTATCAACATGGCTTGTGTCACATAATGAGGGCACTGCAACATGCCCGGGACAGACAATCACTATTTGGGGATCAGAAGATGTAACTATAACTTTAAATGTCGGCGTCGAAGCTGCAGGTTTTGAAGTTAATAGTTTCGGCGAGGCTGGATCAATGTTTTTTATCCTGCTAGAGTCTGGTATCGGTGGCTCTAGATATATGACCGATTTTGTTCCGCCAGGTTCCAATTCCCCCATGCGTTATGAGATACTCTTCATGAACAATGCTGGTGATTCGACAGATGCAGACTTTATGATGGGTGACATCAGCGGAAACGCTGAAGGCTGCGATATTTACCGCTCATTCCAAGGCACATTGCAAGACTGAGAGACTCAAGTCGCAGATTATAAATCGTTCAATCTTCGCCTGGGTTTTCCATTACAGAGTGCAAACACCAGGTAACCGGTATGGGCAACCATCCTACCGGTTGGGTGTAGCCGCTCCCAATCCGGTTTTTAAGATCTCAGCATGATTTCACAAACTTCCAAAAAGGCAAAGTCATTTACCCGCAATGCGCTTAAAGTTTTGCTAACCTGATTGATTGTTGGCAGGACCATCCCAACAAACCCACCTGTTTTTTAGTGAAGCGTTTACTAATGGAATGAAATCATAAGGGTAGGGAAGATCAAGAAAAATAGCATTCACATCGCTTTCTGAAAATCCCGCAATTCAGGTCAACTCAATCCAGCTATCCCACTCGCTCGAAATCAGTCTGGCGCGCCTGATTGGAGGGATCCTCTACCAGATTTGGGGGAAAGAAAACACCAGTCTTGAAGCTAAACATCCTTTTGCCCAAGAACTAAAAAAGCGCGATGTCCCTATAACACCGCGCTTCTTTTTCTCTAATCGCCTAATCGCTATTTGCTTATTCGCCTGATCCTACCCATAAATCACATACTGGATCAAAAACCGCTCAATCGCCTCATAATACGCCTGGCGCGTTTCGGATTTTCGGAACCCGTGCCCCTCACCCGGATAGAGGTGATATTCGTGCGGCACGCCATTCGCTTTCAAGGCCTGCACAATCGCTTCCGACTGGCTGGGCGGCACGACCTTGTCTTCCTCGCCCTGAAAGACCGCAACCGGGTCTTTGATCTTATCCGCATGGAAGATCGGTGACCAGTCCCGGTACTTCTCCGCCGCTTCCGGCAGCGCCCCCACCAGCGAATCGGTGTATCGTTCCTCAAATTTATGCGTGTCCATCGCCAGCGTGAACAAATTCGTTACACCATAGGAGCAGATCCCGGCTTTAAAGAATCCCGGATAGCGGATCAGGGCGTTGAGGACGGTATACCCGCCTGCGCTGCCGCCTTTGATCACCAGCCTGCCCGGGTCTGCCAGACCCTGATCGATCAGCGCCTGCGCGCCGCCTACCGCATCAATCACATCCAGATTCCCCCAGTTGCCGCGCAAGGCCTCCCGGTAAGCCCGGCCGTAGCCCGTGCTTCCCCGGTAATTGACCTCCAGATAGCCGTAGCCGCGGCTGGTGAAGAAAGCGGCTTCCAGGTCATACCCGATCACGACGCTGCTCGTCGGCCCGCCGTGGATCAGCACGATCACAGGCGGCAGGCCGGTTCCCTCATACCGGCTGCTCGCCGGCGGAGAATAGATCCCATAAACCGTCTCACCGTCGCTGGAACCCCAGTTGATCTCGTAGGGGATCGGCAGGTCCTCAGGCGGCACCGATTCGCTGGTGCTGCGCTGGTGGATCGTCACCTCACCGCCCTGTTTACTGATCACACGCGGCGAGACTGCCGGCGCGCTTGCGACAAGCGCTACCCCGCCGTCAGCGTTGATTGCTGGCTGGCTCAGGGATGTGTAAGGCGCAAGGTCAATCGCAGTGATCTTCCCCGTCTGCACGTCCACCTCGTTCAGGCCTGTCACACCGGCCTTGGTTTCCAGATAGACGATCTTTCCGCTGTCCGGCGACCAGGCCTGCACCACCACACCCTGGATCCAGGCAGGCTTGAGGAGCGAGGCATCTTCAACCAGCACCTTCGCCTCCCCGGTCTTCAGGTCCCGAAGCATCAACTGGTCCCACTCGCCTTCATTCTGTACGTAGCTGAGATATTGTCCGTCTGGCGAGAAAGCCGGCTGCAGGATGGCTACATCCTCTGACCCAGCCAGGACTTCAGCCTTCTGAAGCCTCGGCGGGTCGCCCGCCACCTCGGCCATCATCAACCGGGTGCCATCCCAGGGCATATTGGGATGGTCCCACTCGACCCAGGCCAGCGCTTCTCCAGAGGGATGCCAGACCGGCTGCATGTAGAAGTCCGCGCCCTCCACCAGTTTGGCCGGCCAGCTCAGGCCCTCGGAATCCACCAGCCCCAGCACGTCAACCCCATCGCATGTATGCACGAAAACGACCCAGTGGTTATCAGGCGAAAGCTGCGGCGATGCCACACTGCCAAACGCGGGCGTGATGGGTTTCGGGAAGCCGTGACCCAGCTCCCGCCGGTAAAGCCGCCCGTCCTTCCCGGCGAAGATCAGGACACCCTGATGGACGACGTAATCCCCGCCGGCGTAACCCACGCCGCCGTGCACGTCAATCTCGCCGCTGACCTCGCAAGGCGCTTCACCTTCCGGCTGCGCCATGAGGACCCCCTTGCCTGAGCGTGACTCCCGCCAGACCAGCGTCCCGCTGCCTGCATCCCACATCGGATCATTCAGGCCGATTGCGGCCGCGATCAGCTCCGGGGTGATCTGGCTCTTCCAAACGCCGAACGCCTGTTTGACTTTTTTACCTTCAGGTTGTGCTTGCATGTTCCCATCCTGTTCAACTAAAGACTGTTAATCAACTCTAAATCAAGCCCATATTCATGGCCGTAAGATCATCAGGTTTTATTCACGCCGGCCGTCGCAGCCTTCTGGATATTATACACGCTGAATAGACGTGCCGGATCCGGCCAGGCGGTCAAAAATCCACCGGCTTTTCATTGACGCTCATCCCGTCACGTGCTACAATAATTGCCTGATTATGGGCGTGTAGCTCAATGGTAGAGCAGTGGCCTTTTAAGCCATTGGT
>CAZXRL010000136.1:0-7285 GCA_964643275.1 uncultured Candidatus Brevefilum sp. | reverse complement strand
CATAGTTTACAGTACCTTCCTTGGCTGTTGAAGCCTCGTGAGTTACTACAAAAATACCAGCATCCATGGCCTTCTTCTGGGCGGGTTCGTTTTCGGGAACGCCGTAAGGAACGTTGCAAATACCATCAACACCTTGGGCAATCAGACTTTCAATAATCTGAACCTGGGCAGCTGAGTCGGCTTGGGAAGGGCCTTGCATAAAGGTTTCATTACCGCTGTCCTCACCATACTGAAGGACTCCTTCTTCCATCCTCAGGAACCAATTAAAGGCAATTGATTTTACAACTGTGCCGATTACATAAGATTCATCGGCTGCCGGTTCTTCAACTGCTGGTTCTTCAGCGACTGGTTCATCAACCGCTGGCAGATCAGCAGCAGGCTCATTTGCTGATGGGGAGCAGGCAGTGAACAGAGCTGCAATAACTAAAATTGACAAAATGGTTACTAAACGTTTTCTCATTTCAATTCTCCTATGGTTGAAAATTTGGGACGACCAGAGACTACCTCAGTTAAACTACAATATTTAGCTCCTTTCCGCATTGAAACTTCGACTCGCCAATTCTTAAACAACCTCTTTTTGTACAACCTTAATCCAGGCAAATTGAGAGGTAACAACTTAGACAATATTGACTCCAATATCCTGATTATTAATCATCTCGAGTTTATCCGCAGAAATACTTTTATTTGTAATGAGAACATTCAGGTCCGACAAATCACATACCTTAAAGAACCCGGATTTACTGAACTTCGTCGAGTCTGCAAGCAGGATGGTCTGGTCAGCCGCCTCGATCATGGCTTTCTTTATCGCAACTTCATCAATATTGACATTGGATATGACCCCATCAGGATGGATGGCATCAGCTCCCAGGAAGGTCTTATCCACTTTGATATTCTTTAAGAATGATTCAGTGATCGCACCTTCCAGTGAATAGACAGATCTGCGAGCGACACCCCCCGTGCATATCAACTGGATTTTGGGATTCCCCGCCAGTTCTCCAGCAATCTTCAAGTCGTTGGTGACCACCGTCAGACGGACGCGTGTGTTCAGCAACAGGGCAAGGGCATAAGTGGTGGACCCGGAGTCAAGGATCAAGGTATCTCCATCCTCAACAAAATCGAGTGCCCGGCGGGCAATCCGGTCTTTCTCATCCACCATCTCCAACCGTTTGATGTCATAGGGCATCTCCAGGGTCACCCCTGGATTGATCCGGATGGCTCCACCTCGTTTACGGACACAAAGACCAGCTGATTCCATCTCATCAAGGTCTCGCCGGATTGTAACTGTTGTTACATCAAATTCATTTGCAAGATCAGAGACCTGAACATACCGGTTTTCATTCAGCAATTTAAGAATTTGGGCCCTGCGCTCTTCAGCTAACATATTTATCGAATGTTTATATTAGATAATTAAGAAACATATATTTGTTGCTTTATTTTCTCTATGGTACATTCAGTCTATCAAAATTCGACGGAATTGTCAATATAAAAGAAGGTTTTTAATAAACGAGAAATACCCAGCTAAATCAGACCTTTCATTTCATGCCCCTTTTTGCAACAAATCGATTAAGCGTTGAATAAGAAGCTGCTGTTCTTGATGGGATTGCCCCATCATCAGCAATTTAATATCAGATGCATGAGCTCGATTCTTTGGGTTACTCTGGAAAGTTAAACTTTCCGGATGATCACGTAATGTTAAAAGCAATTCACGCAATTCATGAGCTGGAAGTTCTGACAACCTGCCTGCTGCTGGTTCAGGAACAGCTTGGTTTTGCAAAGTCTGCGTGATTGCAAGATTAAGGGGGTGGTTCACGCGCGGATTAAGCGCATTCTGGATTATCCAGCCGATAAAAGACTTCGAAATATTGGGATGTTCGAGGATCTGAGTTTGATAATCAGGATTAATATCCTGTAGCAAAGTTTTCAGGTCCCATCCTTCCAACCGTAAATCCAGCGGTTTGGGGGCGTTGGTTTGTGAATCTGGTAGGAAGGTGGAAGTTTTAAGAACTTTAATTGAATCTTTAATTCTGTATAGAATCTTTAAATGGGTTTCAAGCTCGGAAATAAATAACGTTTCCGGTGTCGCAGATTTGGAAATTAATGCACTAACCGAGGTTTCAAGAATGGAAATTAATCGGTCTGCCGGCGTATCAAATTCGGAAATTACAACATTATCCGGTGTTTCAAGATCGGAAAAAAGTACACTGGCGGTTATTGAAAGCGTTTCCGTTTCTTCGATAGTGAGAGGGAGTCGGTAGATCTGATCCAGGATTTGGGCGGATTGGTTCTGGGGTCTCGATGAGGGTATTTTCTCGAATAGTGAGAGCAGGACTTCGAGTTGGTCGTTTTGCCAGAGCGCAGCCAGGGTTTGATAGATGGACTTCATCCGCTGTTCGTCTCTTGGTAGGACCGGATGATCGTGGACAAGAACCTGCCAGCTTGGCGCGCCATTGTCGTCTTTACGGACATCCACTCTGAGGAAGAAGTCTGAAAGCGCTTCGCGTTTACTCTTGCGCCATTCGGTATCGGAGCACCCCTGCCTGCTGGCAGGGCGCCCCCTGCCCTTGGCGTTGGACTTTGGAAAATACTTGCTGATCGATCGGTCGTTTGTCCAGGCTGTCAAGGTCTGTTCACCGCCAGGCAGCCAGAATGTATCCCGCCGAACACCACCATTTCGATATAGCAGGGGTTGGCACATCAGATAAAGGGTAATGATGGATGCGCCATAGACCGGCAGCAGCTCACGTAATACATACCAGGGAACGGCTACAAAGTCATCGCCAATCAAGTTGTCTCGAACCTTGTCTAAAAGGGTCAGCCGTTCCGGGTTAAGTTCAAAACCGTTGAAATGTTCCTGGAAGATTTGAAGGACGGAAGCAGGCTCCTTGCGGTCCCCGTCCTGCGGGACACGGTAGGGATAATCCATTATTTCGCGCCGGTCAATTTTGGCAAGGGCAACAAGACAGTCATCAAGGTCTGCGGCTTCGGAAAAGTGAATTTTCAGGTAATTCGCCAGATCTGTTGCATCACCCGGTGTGAGTCGAAGGGGTTGTAAGACGTATTGATTCGGAAGTGAGATTTGCTGCCCCTGATCGTTCTGGTAGGCGCCCTTATTCTCAACCTCAATCAACCATTGGCTGCGAGGATCCTCATGAAGAAAGCGGTAAATGGTGGTTCGGGAAAAGCTGCTCCAGCGTGTAATCTCACTCATCCGCGCGGAGACTGACCGTTGTTCAAAATCATCTCCGTTAGATGAACTTGTTTGGTGCAGAAAGTGGATCTGACTGAGCGCAGCACGGAGAATGACCAGATTTGGCGATGTGAAAGGCGTATACCGGAGGAGATAGGTTGGCAGGATGACCTTTCTATGATCTTGCAGGACCACCTGCCGGAGGGTCTGTCCTAAAGAGACTTGTACCCAATCAGCAAGGTCATCTTGATGGATAGAAGTATCCTCACCTGCCAAATTTGGTAAAACATGCTGAAGGTCATAATCACTCGTAGAATCCAAAACCTCAACCGCCAAATTGATTGAGTCGATCTGGAGAACGCCATCCGGTAGTGCCTGGCTGAGCGCGTTTTGGATGGCATTTTTGGATTGGGGGCGGCAGAGGAGAATAAAAGCGGCGGCAGGTTCTTTATGATCGCTGGCCCGGAATCCATAGCCAAGGATTGCTTCTAAGAAATTAAAATCAGATTGATCACTGGACCTGGAAAGCCGGACCTTCAAGGCCTCAAAGACCTCGTAATCAAGCAGCCCGTCCGAGCGGGCTAAAGCCATTGATCCTCCCCCACCCCCCGGATCAACCTTAGGAGAATACACCCATCAGTTAATCTATACGAAACACCAGTGAATCGATCCAGAATCTGTCCTAAATACTTGACAGCCGGGGTTTCATACTGTACAATTTGATTGTGTGAAATTAAAAACACACCCATCTCCTACAACCACTAGTAAAATGTAGGGAAATCCAGGGAAAGCCCGTTGCAGCGGGCTTTTCGCCTTAAAGACACAGGTTTAGCGTTTGGCTGACCTCAAATCGTTTTCCTTTCATGATAGTTTTCGTTTCCTGCGCGTAGCTTTGGTTTGGGGCAAGTTTTCCTTTTGTCAATCTTTGCCCTCGACCCAGAATTTGCCACGTGGCAAGAATCGGATTAAAAATTAAATTCATGACGCTGACTTTCTTTCATCTCGTGGATAATTTGCTCGAAAGCGGTATTTGCATAACGTAACACTGAAGCGATAGAGGGACTCCCCTTTTCGGCAAATTCGATCCACTGGTTCTCGCTGAAGAGCAGTTTGGCGGGATCATTAACGCCAGCCATTTTACATCGTCCTACCAGGAGACGGACAAGTTCGGGAATCGTGCCCCCGCTGAAGCGCTGGTAATGGGCCAGATGTTCGCGAAGCTTTCCAAGGTATTCGGCAGGTTCGATCAGGTCACGGGTAAAGAGTCCGATCTTGATCTTGTTGTTATGGCTTTTTGACCAGTCCAGAAATTCATAAAGTGCAGGCCCAATCAACTCAAAATCAGGGGGTTCGTTATCAATTATCAGAAGAAGGCCCCTTGACAAAGAATCCACATACCTGTAAAAATTGGATAAGCGCTGTGCGTTTGAGCGGTGGCCTTCCACATCCAGTAATTCCAGCAGGTCAATCAGGAATTGGCGATTGTTAAGCAGAAGATTACCGTCCATGTAGACCCCGCGGTCAGCGCCGCGTTCAATGCCTGGCGTAAAGGAATTGACGATCTGTTTGGCAATGGTTGTTTTACCCCAGCCGCCTGGGACTGTGAACACGATCAACCCGTTCTCAGTGTCCCTGAGGAGGAAATTATTGACGATTCGGATCGCCTCCATTTGCTCCTGAACAACAGGCACAAAAAAGCGATGATCCGGGTAATTGAGAAAAGGATTATCGTTAATGCCGAGGGTCTTGTTCAGGTCGGTGAAGGACAGGGTCTCACTCATAACCTGAATCTATCATACCCTCAACCTTATGTCAATACGTCAAAATCGGTTGAAAAACTATAGCAATTCGCCGAAATCGGCAAAAAATACTTGTGAAATTAAGGTTCTTATGCTATTATGGGGGTAATCTAAAAATATTTATCGGAGAAAAATTTATGGCTATCATTTCTGTTTTGAACCATAAGGGGGGTGTGGGTAAAACGACTGTCAGTGTCAACCTGGCAGCTGGTCTTTCCATCCATGAGGAGCGGAAGCACAAAGATTCTAAACCAGTGCTGCTGATGGATCTGGATGATCAGCTTAATGCGACCATGATCGCTTGCGGCGGCCCGCATAATAGCGCATCTTATATGCCATTGATTACTGTCCCGAACTCTTTTCCTCAGGCTGTTCTGGACGGTTTTGGCGATTATGATGACCTGATTGTTGAATCCATGATCCCGCGAGATTCTGAAAAGAAAGTGCATGTCTTCAAAACGAATCACGAAATGATGATTGAGTTGCCATTCCTTTTACACAACCTTAAAGATGGAGTATCCCAGCTTTACCGGTTCTTGCAGCCCATCGTTGATTATTATAGCCATATCGTTATTGATAACCCCCCTTCTCTGAATATCATTCCTATCGCATCGCTGGTGGCCAGCGAGTACACGCTGGTACCGATTGAACCTGATCCTCTTTCTATTATCGGTTTATCTTCCATTTTTGCCACAATCAACCGTGTAAAGCGAGAAACAAATCCCAATTTGAAAATCATTGGGGTTGTGCCTTCCAGGGTGCGGGTGGCGCGCAAACGGTATATGGAGGCGATTGAAGAGATCAATCAGGGATACCCTGATCTTGTGCTCCCGTATATCAAAGACCTGGTGGAGGTAGAAGACGCCAATATGTCAGGATCAGATATTTTCTCCCACACGACTCCCCAATCTCAACCTTACCGGCAATTTCTAAAAGTAGTGCGATCGGTGGTTGAACGGATTGAAGCATAATTAATTGGCATTAGCATTATCTGCAGCAAGCTTAAGCTTTAGAGAAAGAAGTGACCTATGGCAAAGCGCCCAACTTTTTCCGGAATGGATCTCACCAATGTTTTTACACAGGTGGGAGAGGAAAGTGATCCCGTAAAAAATCACACCTCGGAACGCCAACCCGCGGGACGGATCCAGGTTAATCGCCAGTCGACCTACTCGATCCAAATCAGCGCAGTTTGGCCGGATCGCTATCAAGCCCGGCATGTCCTGCCACGCAAGCTCAGAGACGACTATTTTGATGGCAAGAGCGATTGGCGTGAGACAGCGAAAAAATGGATCGCGTTGGCAAGAAAAGAAAAGATGGTCCGTACTGAGCTGGATGAGTTGATGCAGCTTGGCCGATCGCTTGATCAGGACGGTCAGATCAAACCAATCACAGGGACGTTTGCGAAGGATGAAACCGGACAGCAAATATTTAAAATCCTGACGGGTGAACGTCGTTTTTGGGCAACAGCGCTCCGATCTGTGATGACGGAGGACGAAGAGGAACCGCACATCCTGGCGCTGGTTGATGAGGACCCGACAGTACGAAAACAAATTTTAGAGAACATCACTCACAAGCCGCTCACAGCTATCGGAAAAGCAAGAGCTATCGCCAGAATTATTCTGGAGGAAGCGGATGTTTATCCTGACACCGGTGAGGCGGAAGATACATACTTCCAGAAAATGTTTGATGTCAAGACCACAGCAGAAACCGCCCAGCTCATTGAAGAAACGCTGGGCATCAGCCAGTATCAATATTACCGATTCAGAAAGTTACTGGAACTGCCTTTGAGTCTTCAATATTTGGTGGATCAGGCAGATATTCCGGAAGGCATCTTGCGTCAGGTCAATTCGATGTCAGCAAAAGAGCAGGAACAGGCTATCAATTTTTATCTTGAACAGGAAGAGCCTCCCAGCGTTCGTGAATTTGAGCAGCTTCTAAAAGAAGGTGTATTAGAGAGCTCTACCACTAAGAAGCGTAAGCCGCGCTCCCCCAAACCGCCCGTCGTAAAAATAGCCCGCAGCTTCACCCGCTCACTTGACAATATAAGAGAGGAACTCGAAGCCGATCCACAATTTCTGGATAAAACCGCTACGGAAATTGTTGGTACCCTGGATAAGTCTGAGGTAGAAAAGGTGGTAGGCCTTTTGGAAACGTTGATCAAGCAGATCAACCAACGCAATAAAAACCGGTCATCAAGCTAGATTTGCCACGTGGCAAAAAACGACCCGGCCTGTCCGGGTCGTTTTTTGGTTAAGTGGGAGCCCTTCATTTGCCACGTGGCAAATTTGGGTCGAACTGG
>CAZXRL010000135.1:0-7301 GCA_964643275.1 uncultured Candidatus Brevefilum sp. | reverse complement strand
TTGCATACGAATGATTGTATCTCCTCATCCGTTGCACTAAATCCTTGAATCCAAGATCAAATATCAATAAATTTTTTAAAGCTCGGCGAAACAAAACAAAAGCCCCGGAACCTTTGATGATCCAGGAGCTTTTCATTATGCTGAAACGAGATATGTTCTGGTGAATTCGCTCACATCCCCCAATCACAACCACCAATTTAACAGCTAAAAGAGCACCATCGACAGATCCTTGCGGTATTGCCGGGCCTCCGGATGATCTTCGCCGATCAATGCCAGCCAGCCGACGAAGACATCCTTCACCTGCCCCTCCCGGAAGTGTTTGTTTTTCCTCAAAATATCGAGGAAACCATCCATCGCTGCCAAGATATTCCCGCGTTTGGCAAGCCGGATCCCGTTCCGGAACGCGGCCTCCAGTGGGTCATTGCTGTCAATGTCACCATCCGAGATTTCCTTATAGGCTTCCGCAACCGGTCTGAGGAGCTGGGCGGTGTTATATGCTGAACTGGGGGGGAAATTTCGCAACAACACGTCCGGTTCAGAACCCTTGCCCTGCATGAGAAGCGCCCGGACCAGCCCTAGCAGGGCATCCGGATGATCGGCATGCACGGTGAGGAATTCACGAAAAGCATCTTCCGCTTCATAATAATCCCCAAGCTGCATCAGATTCCTGCCTTTGGCAAACATCAAATCTTCGGGCGCGGGAGCAAGCCGACGGACAAATTCCCGCAATCCATCATCACCCAGGACACCCGTAAACTCCGAGAAGACCTGACCGTCCATAAAGGCTTTGACAGCCGGGATATTGCGGACTTTGTATTGCCGGGCGAGCTTGACGTTCTCATCCACATTGACTTTCGCTAACCTGAAACTCCCTGCGCCTTCCCGGGCAAGTTCCTCAAGCCTGGGACCCAATACCCGGCACGGAACGCACCACTCCGCCCAGAAATCCACAACAACAGGCGTCCGGGTCGAATATTGAAGCACTTCATATTCAAAATCGGATTCGTCAACATGTACAATGAAGTCAGAAACCATGATCCTCTCCTAAGGTTTCATTTTACTGCAAATTTCAGGATAGACGAGCATTACGGCTCACCAGAATCATCCACGATCCCAGGCTGGACAATATCCAAAACCTCACCGTGAATAGAGATAATTATGCGGAAGCCCATCATACCCAGATACATCCGGCTTTCCTCAGGGATGCCGATCTCTGCCAGCTGATCGAATTGAGCATCAAGATTCTTGAGTTGTTGTTCGATGGCGGCTTTGGTAAAGATATCCGCCTCGCCCATCATCTCCGCAGCTTTCTCCGAGATAACGTCCTCCTGACCTTCAATTTGCTGCTGCATGTGCTGCCAGACCTGCCGGTCGACTTCGTCGGCAGGAATATGGCGCTTAAACCCCTCATCATCGACAATATAGGCCGGTTCACTGCCAATCCAGCCCGTTGAAACGGGATTGTCATATTCATCGTAAACCAGGTCTTTAAATACGGCTTGTTTTGGCAATCCTACCTCCAAATCCTATTATATCAACAGGTGAACCACAGTGTATCCACTGGATATAAGAAAAGGATTAACAAAACGGTAAATAAGATGTTTATTGTACGATCACCCGCGTACCGTGATCGCCGGCATAGAAGTAATTCTCTGGGGGAACAGTAGGCGTCGTCCAGAGATAAACCCACTTCGCTGCCTGCGGTGTCATGTTAATGCAGCCATGACTGTAAGGGATGCCAAAATCATTATGCCAGTAGGAGCCATGGATTGCAATCCCGGAGCCTGTGAAATAACTCACCCAGGGAACACCCGGCAGATCAAAGCCGGAGCCAAACTCACTCGGCGGGCTTGCCATATGCCGGCAGGGACGCTTGCGGGTGGTGCGGTAATACCCGGTTGGCGTCGAGAAGCCCCCCTCAGGCTGCCTTGTGCCGCTCGAAATCCGGGACATCAGGGCAACCTGCTCTCCCTCATAAGCTGTCAGGGTCTGACCCGCCAGATCAATAACGATCTTTTTCTCTTCTTCGGGCACATCAGGAGAAATCACAGTCAATTCAGAATCGGGCACCAGGCGCATTGTCTCTGCCGGAATAAAAAAAGTGCGATAATATCGGTCATCCAGCAATTCATACCAGACCTTGCCCAACTCATCCAGGACACTGTCCAGCACCCAAAAGGTCGAGGCGTAATAAAAGCGATAAATGATGGCTCTGTTGGCTCTCATCGTATTGTAAGCATCCACAAAAGGTACCGTGATCTCCCCCAGGCAGCCCCCGTCTGGAATGGCAGTTCTCACACCATTCAAGAGATGTCTAACAGGTTGGATCCGGCCGGAATGGGCATAGCCTTCTCCATCAAGTTCATACCAGATCCGGTTTATTTTGCTGGGATCCTCACCGACGGTCACCTGTGTGATGCTCCGGACCCAGTCCTGATCCATTTCCTCCAGGACTCTGGACGTGGAATCGGGCCTCAGATGTAAGGGATGTCCCCCCAGGGTTACCCGGCCCAACAGGTCGCTTTTCTCTTTATTTACCCAGTTGGATATTGTGAGAAGTTTTCTCGGCAACATCAGACCAACGGCACCAAACCCGCAAAGCTGCAGAAACTGGCGGCGGGATAAGGTCTTGTCCGGATCTGAACGGGGATTTTGCTTAATCATGAACGTTTACAAGGATACCCACATGTGACCAGTTAAACAACCACCCGGCGTCTTCGGTGATCATATTCACACAACCATGGCTCATGGGTGTCCCAAAATTATTGTGCCAGTATGTCCCGTGAATCCCATAATCCCGGTAAAAATACATTGTATAGGGAACATCCGGCAGGTAATATCCGGGGCCGGACATATCATCATATCTGAGTTTGATCCAGACGGCAAACTTACCGACCGGCGTAGGATACTGCCAGGTCCCCGTAGAGACAACAAACGACCTGACCAGCGTGTCACCCTGATAAGCATAGAGCCGCTGGGCGGAAAGGTCAATATCGATCCAGCGCTCATCCTGACCGACGTCAACAATTGGGGGGAAGGTTGAGGTCGCGGTCGGGACTCTCGTCGCAGTATTGGTTGCCGTGGGTGTGGCCGTCGGTGTGGAAGTGGGGGTCGCAGTCGGGGTTGGTGTGTTTGTTGGTGTGGGTGTATTTGTGACCGTGGGGGTCAGACTTGGCTTTTCGTACTCGGACTGGCTGATCGGCCCGCCGTGTACAGCGGCCTCAACCGGCCTACCCGGAACCAGGTTCATGCCAACAATAATTGATGCCGTCAAAATCAGGACAACCAATGCCACGACCCAGAGCCAACTGGTCTTCTCAAAAGCGACCGGTATTGGTATTTGAAGGGCTTGACTGAGCTGTGCAAGTTTAATTTCTCTGGTTCGGCCCGAATCCAACCGTTGCGTCTCCTGCCCAATCCGCTCACCAGCCCATCGCAAGGCCTGCCTGACTCGTTCATCTTCCGGCGCAATTTCATACGCCTGGCTTAAATAGGCATAGCTGGCCTTTGGACTGGAAAGCCCACCCAGTATCAGCCACCCTTCAACATTATCAGGATCCTCGGAAATTAATTGTTGCGCCAGCCTCCTGGCACGCATCCGGTCACCGCGGCGAAGTGCCGCTTTGGCCTGCTGCAACAAGGAATCTTCATTTTCAGTCATCATGCGGACCAACTTTCAGACGGCCTGACCTGTCAGTCATTCAGAAAGCAAAGGATGCCAGCGACGATACCCTCGGCAATCAGGTCCGTCTCTTCAGTAATAAACCGATAATCCATATTCATAAATCCAGCTTCGATGATGGCTGCAGTCGTTTCCGAATGAATCTCATTGAACGCGTGATAATAACTCATATCATCCGTCACCGAACCGGCATGATAAGGCAACCCCGTTATCTCTCCGTACTTCTCCGACAAACAGGAGGTCAGCTTCTGACTGGATACAGTATTTTGACCAGCCAGCGCAGCGGCAACTTTATAGCCCGTTGCCTGGTCGTTGATATATTCACAGGAATCGAGATGAATTGACACCAGTACGCTTCCCAGATAACCATCCAGACGGTTATCGAATTCTTCCAGCAGATCGACCTCATGCCCCATGTCTGTTAACATCTTTTGAACAAGGGTCGCAATGGTCAAATTCCACTCAACCTCTGTTGTCCCATTTGCGCAGACAGTGCCGGAATCAGAACCGTAATGTCCTGCAACGATACCAATATTTGTAGGTCGAACCTGCTGTGAATCCCCCAATACCGTTTCGGCTGAGCTGGAATCGCCAACTGACGAAGGGCCAAGAGCCTGCGCCATCCGGGCTTCCAGGCTGCTTTCCACCAGACTTCCCGGCGTCCAGAGCGTGAACAGGGTTGCGACAACAAAGGCAGCAGCCAGGACGGTCTGCAGTCCCCGCCAGATGGTAAAGGGCCGCGGCGCGGGTTCGCGCCCAGCAGAAAATTCCCCATCTTGTTCTTCCTGAAGGGGGACTTGCGGTTCCAAGGGTGTTTCCTGAAAATCAGAAGGCTGGTCCATTGGTTAAAATATTACCTTAATTCTCCGGTTTTTGACAGATTAATACCTGTTCCATCTTCATATTAGCGACCAGGCTGATGAAGTTGACTTGACGGGTAAGTGCCAACAAAGTATAACAAAACTCATCGAAAGGCAGAAATACTGAAGATGATCAACCCTGAATCATTAAAAGAAGTCATGCGCGCCTGGGCCACGGGAGTCGCAATTGTTACCGGACGACACGAGAATCTTATCCATGGGATGACGGTAAACAGCTTCAATTCCATCGCTCTGGAACCTCCCACAGTCCTCGTTGCGCTCCAGCAGCACACACGCACCCGGAACCTGGTCATCGAAGGGGGTTGCTTTGGTGTAAGTATCCTGGACTCAGCCCAGGTCGGTCTTGCCAGACGTTTCGCCGGGCAAATTGACCCCAATATCTCACGCTTTGAGAACGTAGCCACCTTTGAACTCGAAACTGGCGCTCCTCTGATTGCTGGCGCGATTGCATTTCTTGATTGTAAAGTCATCAAGCGTTTTGATGTGGGTAATACGACGGTCTTTTTAGGTGAGGTCATTGCCTCAAAACTGAATAAGAATGAGGGGCATCATCCACTTTTGTATTTCAATCGGCAGTGGCGTGGTTTGGAGGGGTTATGAGCCATCAATTGAATGAAACGGAACAGAAGATCCTCCTAAAGATTGCGCGAGAGGCCTTGGAGGATTGCGTCAGAGGAGATCCATTAACCAGTCTCAAGCTTGAACAATTACCTAACCGCCTTAGGGAAAACGGGGCTTCATTCGTCACTCTGACGATTGCTGAACGCCTGAGAGGGTGCATCGGTACGCTGGAAGCATATCAGCCCCTGGCTGGGGATGTTCAGGAACATGCTGTTGCTGCTGCCCTGCAGGATTTCCGTTTTCCCAAGGTCCAACCTCGTGAATTGTCCGCGATCAACATCGAAATCTCGGTGCTAACCCCGAGGACGCCGCTTCATTATGACAATCCGGAAGATCTTGCCCATAAACTGAGGCCTGGTGTTGATGGGGTCGTCTTACAAGACGGGTACCGCAAAGCGACCTTCCTGCCCCAGGTTTGGGAAAAACTCCCGGACCCAGAAGAGTTCCTCGCCCAACTTTGCCTGAAAATGAGCGCGCCAGCTGATCTTTGGCGCACAAAACCACTCCAGGTTTTTATTTATCAAGTTCAGAATTTTCATGAATGAAGGCTGCAACGCTGTTTTCTTAAGCAAAAAAGAGCTGCCTGTCCGGCAGCTCTCTTAATACTTGAATAAAAGCGTTTAGACCGATTCAACCTCTGCAAAGGAAGGTGTTGAAGCCTTGTTATAGGCCTGCCCCAGCAGGTGTGCATAAACAGCTGCACCATAAGTGGCAGTCAGCAGAGCACCGATACCGCAGGCAATTGCACCCAAAGGTGCAATGATTCCCATCGCCAGGATTTGGCCAAGGATGACCAGCAGCCAGGAGCCAAAGGACTTTTTGAGCATACCGAATAACTCTTTGACCCGGAAAGCCGCGCCAAATTCTTCTTTTGCAACATAGTTCGCAACACCGACAACGCTGAGGAACATGATCAGCAGCCCCAGAAGCAGACCGACCAGACCAAAACAGCCACCGACGATGAAGAGGATCACCTGCACGGTCTGATCCGCTTCAGGTGCAAAACCAAAAACCGCACCAGCGATCCCGGAAATGATCATGACCGGAAGGGAGTAGATCAGGGTGATCAGGAAGATCATGAAACCCCGACCGAGGTCCTTGCCAAAGTTCAATTCAGGAAGGGCATTCTCTTCCCTGCCTTCGATAACGTTCTTGGTAGCCTGAAACGCCCAGCCACTGACAACGAACTGCCCAACGACGGGGATAAGGGCGCACAATGCTGGAATGGCCACCTTTTTAAACCAGTCCGGGTCCTTGAAAACATAACCGAATGAAAGCCCAAAGTTCATAATAATCTCCTCTTCTATTAATAATGTGAAATGATTCGCACAAAAACAACTATACAATACTTATTTCGCAATTTCAAGCCATTTCAGTAACCCGGAACGCACAAGCCCATCCAGTCCGCTTATAACTGGGTGAATTGATCCACCTTCAAAACAAAGACCGTCGCCCGGCTCTGATCCTCCGGTTTGGGTTGCTTGCAACTTTTGCGAATAATATCCAAAGCGGTCGAAACCTGTTCGTCATCCACACCAACCAGCAGGGTGCTCCTCCCGCTCCGCAGGAATCCGCCTGTTGATGCAATAAACGTGACCCGGAAGTCCTGTTTGGTCAGTGCTTTGGAGACTTTATCGTTATCTTCATCCTTAATAATGGCAATGATCAATTTCATCGCTAGATCTCCTCGTAATGCTCCACGTCAAGAGAAAAAACATTGGCCCCGCCTATTGACACAGGTGTGGGCGCGGGCATCGGCAAAGGCGCATTTTCCATCGGGACGGCAATAAAAGCGACCCGCTGGCGGCAGGTCTGTTCCAGGATTTCAATCGCTTCCTGAGCTTTATTTTCTTTCACACCGATCATGAGCGTTGCATTTTTTCTTCCGAGAAACCCGCCTGCGCTGGGCAACCGCGTGACGCGGAATCCCTTGTCGCCCAAAGACTGGATCGCCATATCCGCATCCTGTCCCTGAATGACGGTGATTAGCATCTTCTGTTTGTCAGGTTTTGGGTTGGTCGATTCAGACATACAACATCCTTTACGATCAAGATCAGGACGAATTTCATCAGATGGGATGATATTAGTATACCTTAATTCCTGTTGAATTATTGATG
>CAZXRL010000134.1:0-7325 GCA_964643275.1 uncultured Candidatus Brevefilum sp. | reverse complement strand
TGCCCCAGGCGCCGATATTAATGTATCACCGGTTTTTCCCCCAACCGGACGCCAGGTCAGAAAAATACAGGATCCCGCTGATTGAGTTTGACGCCCATCTCCAGGCGCTTTACGAGGCGGGTTTTTCGCTGGTCGCTCTTGAAGCCTGGCTGCGAGGCGAAATTGAAGTCCCCCCCGGCCGGCGTCCCCTGATCCTTACGATGGATGACCTCTTTTATGGAGATCAGCTCTCGCTGGGTGATGACGGCCAGCCCACCGATTATTCCGGCATTGGCCGCTTGTGGCAGTTTTCTCAGGATCATCCTGATTTCGGTTTCTCTGCGGCGTTATTTTATAACTTTGGCGATAAACCCTATGGTAACAGCTATGCGAATGGCGTTTTCAGCGTCGAGGATGGCTGGCGGCAGGCCCGCGCTGAGGCCATCGTCTGGGCCATCGAACATGGAGCGATCCCCATGAACCATTTTTACGACCACCCTTATCTGGACACCCTTGAACCGGATGAAATTGAATGGCAGCTTACCGAAAATGATCGCGCCCTCAGGGAAGCTCTGGCGATTGCAGGCCGGGAAGACCTGGCAAAAGACCTCCCCAATATTTTGGCGCTTCCCTATGTTATCTGGCCAAAAACAGACGCAGGTAAACAGGTGCTGTTGGATTACGTCTCACCGGAAGGCGCACCGGTGGCTGCAATCCTCGAAGCCAGTGAAGCACCTTTTGCCCGCCCCTTCCCCTCACCATTCTCGCCGGATTTTGACCCCCTGCGCGTTCCCCGGGTCAATGCCACCAGAGATGCCATTGAAACCGTGATTGCGATGGCGGAAGACCTCCCCACAGCGACCGTTTGCGACCTGGGAAAGTTCAGCCTCAACCCTCACCTCGACCTGATTCAGGTCAAAGAAGCAATCCTGACAAGAACTGAACACGGCAATTGCCCGGAAGGTGTCTACCTGGTGGAAGGTTTCGCCTTCCAGCTTTTGAACAATGAGATCACACAGTTTTCTCCCTGACAGTCAATAAAAGGACAAACCTCAATGTTTGTATACCTCAGCAAGCTCTTACCCCTCCTGGTCTACCCCCTCGGTCTGGCCTGCCTTATTCTGATCCTGGTCCTGATCCTTGAACAACACAAAAAATGGCGCAGAGGACTTCTGATCGCCGCCCTGGCTCTGCTCTGGCTGGGGAGCAACCGCTGGGTCAGCTTCGGTCTGGCCCGCTCTCTCGAATGGCGGGACCTGCCTCCGAACACCACTCCCCAGGCTGAAGTGATCGTCCTGCTGGGCGGCGGCACCGAATCGGCTGATTATCCCCGTCCCATGACCGAAATCAACAGCGCCGGTGATCGGGTGCTTTATGCCGCCAAACTCTTTCAGGAGGGTGCAGCGCCTTATATTCTCCTCAGCGGCGGCAACCTTGATTACAGTTCAGCCCGCGGTGATACGCCTGCCGGGGAAATGGCTGATCTGCTCGCCCTGGTCGGCGTGCCGGAGGAGGCGGTCTGGCTGCAACCCCAATCCCAGAATACTTATGAAGATGCCGTGTTTTCTGCTGAACTGCTCAACGAAAAAGAAATCACCGAGGTCATTCTCGTGACCTCGGCGATGCATATGCCCCGGGCAAAAGCTCTTTTCGAAAAACAGGGTATTTCCGTCATCCCCGCGCCTGTGGATTTCACGATCACAGAACAAAACTGGCAAAGCGTTTTTCGCCCGACTCCCGGTGAATTTTTGATTCACCTCCTGCCCAACCAGAGCGCTCTGGGGCTGACAACGACGGTACTGAAAGAATATTTAGGGTTATGGGTCTACAGCCTGCGCGGCTGGATCTGACCTCACTCGACCATATAAGCCAGACTCAATGTGCCGGGGCCGGTATGCGCCCCGACAACCGGGCTGACAAAGGTCGTCACCGTCTCCACGGGTTTAAACCGTTCAACCGCTTCAGCCATCAGCGTCCTGTTATCCTCCTCCGCGGCCGCATGGAAAGTTGAAATCCAGACTTTCCCTTTCCCGGCGATATCCCCTTCCACCAGTTCCAGCATCCGGCGCATCGCTTTCTTGCGCGATATAACGGATTCCACCAGTTCGATCTTACCCTCCCGGATTTCCATCATCGGCTTGATGTTCAGCGCCGCCCCCATCAAGCGTTTGGCGGTATTGATCCGCCCACCTTTATTGAGATATTTCAGGGTATCCACTGTGAAATAAACACCAATCTTTGGGTAAATTTCTTCTGCCAGCGCCTTGCATTCCGCCAGGCTGGCGCCGTCATTCGCAGCCCGAGCCACACGCATCACCATAAATCCCAGTGCCATCGAGACTAGTTGTGAATCGATCACTTCGATCGGCGCATCCTTAAATTCTGCCTGCGCCTGCAGTGCGGATTCGACCGTGCCGGAAATCCCGCTGGAGATCAATATTGCCAGAACGGCATAATCCTTTTCCAGCAGGTCTGCAAATAATTTATGGAATTCACCAACGGTTGTCTGGCTGGTGGTCGGGATGGTGTCAGCTTCAGCCAGACGTTCATAAAATTCCTCTGCCTGGATATCTTCACCATCGCGGTAGGATTCACCTTCCCAATGCAGGGTGAGGGGGACCACATGGAGTCCCAATTCTTTGACGATCTCCGGTGGGAGATAGGCACTGCTGTCAGTGATTATGGCAACTTTTTTCATCATTTCTCCTGTAAACTAAAGAGACATCTTGAACCATCGTCCTAATAGTATACATGAAAGTTCGGATGAATTGCATGAAATTAGCAGCATGATGGATAGTTTTTGATAGGATTTACGCCCTACGCTAAGTAAATAATGCACACGAGACAAAATTAACCTGCCACAAGATGCATATTCCAAAAGCATTAGGCTAATCCCTTTTTTTCAGGAGTATACCCATGGGTTCACGTTCCAAGACTCTCTTCTGGATATTTGCCTTACTGGCCGCACTCAGCTTTGATCAGTTGTTCTGGGAAAAACCGGGGGGGATCAACTTTTTCATCTTTATCCTGCTGGCTTTGCTGGGAGGCTTGATCCCGATCTGGCTGGAGAGGATCCCGATACCATGGACCTCTTATGTGCTGTTAGCGCCCATTGGATACTTCGCTGTGATGACGGCTTTCCGGGCCGATCCTTTCACCAGCTTAATCAACGCGCTGATCACACTTGGCGTTGTCGTTCTTTTCACCATAACGCTGCTCAACGGGGCCTGGTTCCGCTTCAATGTCCGTGATCATCTGGTTAACATTTGCAAATTTATCTTGAATTGTTTCGCGGGGGGGATCCTGTTCTTCCTCAGGGCAAAAAAGGAGGGCGATGACCCCTCTGTTGACCCGGATGAAGCCCAAATGGCGGATGCCTCAAAACCGGCACGCAATAAACACAAATTCCTCCCCATTTTACGAGGAACCCTGCTGGCTCTGCCGATCCTCGTGGTTCTCACCCTGCTTCTTGCGTCCGCAGACCCCGTTTTTAGCAACCGCCTTCGAAATCTTTTTTCCATATTTGATCTCGACCGTCTGGGAGAAACCCTATTCCGGCTGGTGTATATCGTGGTCCTGGCTTACCTCCTGCTGGGTGCTTATTTCTTCGGCTCGGTTGAATCCAAAGCCGGGGGGCCTGAAAGTCCGGAAAAGCCTTTGATCCACCCGTTCCTGGGCCTGGTTGAATCCGGCATCATCCTCAGTGCGGTCAATCTCCTCTTTGCCCTCTTCGTGTCACTGCAATTTACCTATCTCTTCGGCGGGACGACGAACATCCATCTTGAAGGATTCACCTATGCCGAATATGCAAGGCGGGGATTCTTTGAACTGCTTGCGGTGGGGGTGATCAGCCTGACCCTGTTCTATGCGCTGAGCAACATCACCCGGCGTGAGACCTCCGCACAGCGCCGGCTCTTCTCCGGATTGGGCCTCCTCCTCGTTGGTCTCGTGGGTCTCATCCTGGCATCGGCCTACACCCGGCTCACCCTCTACGAAGCCGCCTATGGTTTCACCCGCCTGCGGACCCTGACCCACGTCTTCATCATCTGAACAGGCCTGCTCCTGCTGGCGGTCGCAGTCCTTGAGCTCACACGATCATTAAAGCGAGTCCCTCTCGTCCTGATCCTCTTTATCATCGGTTTTGGCGTGACTCTTAATATCCTGAATCTCGACCGCTTCATCGTCACTCAAAACATCGCCCGCTCACTGGAAACCACTTCAGATGAGGTCGAAACGGAATTGGATACCGGGTACCTGCACTCGTTGTCGTATGATTCCATCCCGCCTTTAATCTCATTCTATAACCGTGCAGAAACGCCTGATCCCTTGAAAGACGAGCTTGGCGGGATCCTCGCCTGCCGGCTGGCGGCCCTGGATTCACCGCAGGATATCCCCTGGTCATCATGGCATGCCTCCCAAACCCGCGCGGTTGAACTACTCCAGAACAGCACGGAATCTCTGGCAGACTTTCCTGTCATTGAAAAACAGGGAGAATTATTCGTTGAGATTAATGGGAGAACAATGTCCTGTTCGGGTTACAGGGCACCTGAGATGTTTGATGATTGAGGTAAGTGGGTCAGACCTGAAAAGGTCAGGCTGAGAAACGATATCCTCTGGAGCGCACGGTGACGATATGACGCGGGTTTGAGGTGTCATCCTCAATCTTCTGGCGCAGACGGCGGATATTGACCCGGACAATCGGGCGGGCTTCCATCTCTTCCATTTCATAACCCTGTACCGCCTGGATGATCTCACTCGCGCTCACCACGCGGTCCGAATTGGCGACCAGGTAATCCAGAATATCAAATTCCGTCGGGCTGAGCTGCACGGGTTCGCCTTCCTGCACCACCAGTCGTTTCCGCCGGTCCACGATGATGTCAGTAGTCTCCAGAATATCGTCATGAGACACCCCATCTTCACCTTCCGGCGTGAGCTGGGCCTTTAATTGATTAAGCATCAACTCAATCTGGCTGATCATCTGCAGACGTTCGGCTTTTTCCTCGCGCCTGGTCAGGCACCGTTCCACCCGCGATACAACCTCAACAGGTGTGACCGGTTTCACCAGATAATCATAGACGCCTTTCCGCAGAGCGCCAATGGAAGATTCAAGCGTCGGATTGGCGGAAACAACGATCACATCAATTGCCGGTGCATTTTCCTGAATCCAATCAAGGGCATCCAACCCTCTGACGTGTCCATTCGATTTCACATTCACCAGCGCCAATCCGAAATCATGCGTTTCAAAGAGGTCTCTGGCATCATGGAGCGAAGCCGCCTGGAGTGTCTCGTAGCCCTGAGCCTTCAGAGCCTCTGACCACAACTTGCAGGCCGAACGATCATCATCAATAATGAGCACGGATTCCCTGGATTGCATGTCTACCTCCTAAAACACTGCCCGCCTTAAATAAACTACGGATAATCTTGAGCCGTAACAAGGATGAGGTCTGAGTATCGCAGTAATGAAAATGTTATGTTTTACCAATAATGAGTCGTTTTTCTTTATGTTTTCGCAATACTTGTCATCAAACCGTTTCAGAATTGTTATGATTACATTTTACTCATTCTATCCAGGGTTTACCTTAATCCCAGATTACAACTCCATGAGATTCAGTTAAGGGTTTTTGGCGAAGGGAAGATCAAGCGTAAATGAGCGCAATTTTGGGGGATTAATCATCAAGATGGATGTCAGAATGGACATCCATCTTGATAAGGGCCCAGGCCAACCAGCGCGATGTTCTCACAGGGGTGGGAACAGAGCCGGCATTGCCGCCGGCGCGTATTTCTCCACGGTCTCTGATGAGATGCCATTGGTCCGGCAGATCTCAGCATACAGATCAACGCTCGGCCGGCGGATCCGGGCCTGGTTTTCAAGGTCCAGCCCCCAAAGGCCGAAGCGCTGGGTCCAGCCCCGCTCCCACTCAAAATTATCCACCAGCGACCAGTGGAAATAGCCTTCCACGGGGTAATTGTGGTTGATGATCGACCAGAGGGCGTGAAGGTGTTCGAGCAAATAACGCGGCCGGAGCACGTCCTGCGAATCCTCCACGCCGTTTTCAGTGATGATCATCGGCAGTCCAAACTGGTTCCCCCACTTGACCGCTTCCACCAGTCCCTCCGGAATATTGGCGATGAAGCCCGACTCACTCAGAACCGCGCCCTTGGGATAGCCGAGGTGCGCGAACATCTTCCCGGGCGCCAGCAGATCAAACCGGACGGTGTTGCACGAATAATAATTAATTCCCACAAAGTCCTGGGTGCCAGCCGCTTCCGGGATGCGGGCCTTTTTCACAACCGCGTTGAACACCCCATCCTGCAACGTCCTGGGGAAAAGGTCGTTGAACAGGGTATGGAAGACCTTCGCCGCCCAGCGGTCCACCGGGAGCCAGGTGGCGGGCCTGAATCCCCGGTAATGAAAGGCGGACCCGACTCGCGCTTCCGGCTGCAACTCATGGATCACGGCATAGGCGCGGGCATGCGCCCGGACCATGGTATGCATCACTTTCAGCGCGGCTTTAAGGTCCTTCTTCCCGGGAGGGAAGACGCCTTCGATATAGGCACTGTAGACAAACACATCCGGCTCATTGATCGTCACCCACAGATTGCAATAGGGCCTGAGGGCTTCGACCGTCTTCCGGACGAAGGCCGCAAATAACGCAACCAGATCCTCATTCTCCCACCCCCCCAGCTCAGCCACCCAGAGCGGCTCGCTGAAATGGTGCAGGGTCACCATGGGTGTGATCTTGCGGGACTGCAGCCCGATCAACATCTCACGGTAACGATCCAGGGCGCTTTCATCCCAGCGGTCAGGGGCAGGCTGGATCCTGCTCCAGGCAACGGACAGCCTGTGGGCGTTCTGATGGGTCGCCTGTGCGCGGTCAAAGTCCTCCTGCCACCGTCCGCCCCACCAGTCACAGGCCACCGCCGCCGTCGCGCCGTCAACGATCCGGCCCGTCTCCTGCTCCCAGGCGTACCAGGTGTCGTTCGTGTTGCGCCCCTCCACCTGATGGGCGGCTGTGGCGGTTCCCCAGAGGAACCCCTCGGGAAAGGTGTAGATTCCGGATGGCATAAGCGGTCGTGCTCCTTGTTGTGTGGTGTGCGGGGTTAATAATAACGCGGAATTGACGGAGGGGGAAGAAGGGGGTTCAAAGCCGAGAGAAAAACGTCAAATTCATCCATCCTTCTTTACTAATGGCAAAATCTAAAAAGCCTTGGGGGATGATTAGTTTAGGTTCTTTAAAAACCTCGAAAATTATTCTTTCTGTTTATTGTACTTAGATAATATCTTATAAAATGGTGTAAAAAGGTTGACGAAATAGTCATCTTGTGCTTCCATAAAGGTGTCAAAA
>CAZXRL010000133.1:0-7369 GCA_964643275.1 uncultured Candidatus Brevefilum sp. | reverse complement strand
TTGGAATCCCCCATTTAAAACCCTTAAAAAGTGTCCAAAAAACCACCGCAGTTCAACCACGCCCCATTCACCACTCCCCATTCTCTTTCATTTCTAACAAATTTCTAACATCCCTGCACGTCAAAATTTCTTGACGCACTTTTTTCCTCATGGTACGATTAAATTTGTACTGATTTAGCACTCTCAGTGTGAGAGTGCTAAAATTTATCTAAGGCAATCATGAGACTATCCGATCGGCAAAAACTCATCCTCACCCTGATCATCCACGAGCATATCCGCACCGCACAGCCGGTGGGGTCCAAGACTCTTGTGGAAAAATACAACCTAACGATGAGTTCGGCCACAATCCGCAATGAAATGGCTGACCTGACAGATTACGGCCTGCTGCGGCAGCCGCACACTTCCGCGGGGCGTATCCCCACGGAAGAAGGGTACCGCTTTTTTGTCGGCAACCTGATCCAGAAGACGGGCCTCCCGACCAACACCCGCCGCACGATCACGCACCAGTTTTACCAGTCCCGCCAGGATGTGGAACAATGGCTCCGGCTGGCAGCCTCAGTGCTCGCCAACCAGTCCCAGGCAGCGTCTCTAGTGACCGCGCCCCATTCGGATAAAGCAATCTTCAAACATCTTGAACTGATCGCCACCCGCGGCAGACAGGTCCTGATGGTGCTGGTTTTGATGGGCGGCGAGATCCGCCAGCAATTCATCTCCCTGGCCGAATCCGTCCCGCAGGAACGCCTGTCCGAGATCGCAAACCTGCTTTCCCAGCTCTGCGTCCGGTGCGATGCTGACCAGATGTCCCGCATCCGCGGGCAGCTTGACACCCTCAGCCAGGACATCCTCGACATTCTGCTCGTCGAGATGGCCCTGATCGAAGATTCCGCCACCGGTGAAATCTATCTTGACGGCATGTCCAATGTGCTCTCCGAGCCGGAATTCGCCGAATCGGACGAAGCCCGCCAGGCGCTCCATGTGCTGGAAGAACGCTCCCTGCTGGAGAATCTGCTCGCCACAACCATGACGAACACCGATGTCGGCGGTATCCAGGTCCTGATCGGCGGCGAAGGCACCTGGGAAGAGCTGCGCCAGTGTTCAGTCGTCCTCGCCCGCTATGGCGACCCCAACACCCTGACCGGCTCGGTCGGCGTCCTGGGCCCCATCCGGATGCCTTACGACCGCACGATTTCAACCGTCCGGTTTGTCGCCAACGTCCTCAGTGACCTGGTCTCAGAGACTTTGGCTGTCTGACCCTCTGGCATTATTTCTGCACTGTAATTTTGACGATTTGGAGAACTATATGGACAAAGAAAAAGAAGAAAAAGAACAAAAGAGACAATCAAAAAAGAAGGATGGGCATCATCCCGAACCGGAAAACGCCGGTGAGGGTGAAGACCAGACGATGGTCGCCCTGACCTATGACGAATATGCCGAACTGGAGAACCGGATCGAATCCCTTCAGAAGGAGCTTGACGAAACCCATGATTCCTGGCTTCGCACCAGCGCTGATTTTGATAACTATAAAAAACGCGTCCAGCGCGATGCCGCCAGGTCCTATCAGGATGCCATGGCCTCAATCGTCAAGATCTTCCTCTCTGCAACCGATGATCTCGAACGAGCCCTGAAGAACAGACCTGAGGGGAATGAAGTCGAGAGCTGGGTGGAAGGGATTGAATTGATCCTTCAGAAACTGCATCGCCAGATGGAAAACCAGGGTGTAGCGCGGATGGATGTGAATCCCGGAGATGAATTTGACCCGAACATCCATGAAGCCCTCACCCAGGAAGACAGCCCGGACTATGAAGAAGGACAGATCATTGACGTCCTCCAGCCGGGATATCGTATTTCAGACCGTGTTATCCGCCCCGCCATGGTGCGTGTCGCTCGCTAATCTACAGGAGGTAAAAAAAGAAAATGGGAAAAATCATTGGTATTGATCTTGGTACAACAAACTCCGTCGCCGCAGTAATGGTCGGTGGCGAACCTGTCGTCATCCCGTCTGCAGAAGGTGAACGTCTGGTCCCCTCAGTGGTCGCCGTCAACAAAAACGGCGAACGGTTGGTGGGGCGCGTTGCCCGAAACCAGGCCGTCACAAACCCGGAGAACACGATCTTCTCCATCAAGCGCTTCATGGGCCGAAAATTTGACGACCCTGAAGTGCAGCGTGCTCTCAAACTTGTCCCTTATGAAGTCGCAAAAGCGCCTAACGGGGATATCCGGGTGAAGCTGGCAGGCAAGGAATATTCCCCTCCGGAAGTCTCGGCGATGATCCTCTCCAAAATCAAGCGCGATGCGGAAGCCTACCTTGGTGAACCGGTTACCCAGGCTGTGATCACCGTCCCCGCTTATTTTAACGACGCCCAACGCAACGCCACCAAGGACGCCGGCAAGATTGCCGGCCTGGAAGTGATGCGCATCATCAACGAGCCGACGGCCTCTTCCCTTGCATATGGCCTGGACAAGAAGAAAAACGAAGTCATCGGCGTCTACGACCTCGGCGGCGGCACATTTGATATCTCCATCCTCGATGTCGGCGAAGGCGTTTTCCAGGTTCGCTCCACCAGCGGCGACACCTTCCTGGGCGGTGACGACTTCGATCAACGCATCATCGACTTCATCGCGGATGAATTCCAAAAGGAACAGGGCATCGACTTGAGAAAGGATCGTCAATCCCTCCAACGACTCAAGGAAGCTGCGGAAAAAGCCAAAATCGAGCTGTCCTCCACCATGCAGGCGGAGATCAACCTGCCTTATATCACGGCGGACGCTTCAGGGCCAAAACACCTGGTCATGACCCTGACCCGTTCGAAGCTGGAACAACTGACGGAAGACCTTGTCGACCGCAGCCTCACGCCGGTCAAGCAAGCGCTGGACGATGCAAACCTCTCCACAAAGGATATTGATGAAATCGTCCTGGTCGGTGGTATGACCCGGATGCCCAAAATTCAGTCCGAAGTCGAGAAATTATTCAAGAAAGAACCTCACAAAGGTGTTAACCCGGACGAGGTCGTAGCAATCGGCGCGGCCATCCAGGCCGGCGTCCTCGGCGGTGAGGTCAAGGATATCCTCCTGCTGGATGTCACCCCTCTGACATTGTCCATTGAGACTCTGGGCGGTGTTGCAACCCCCCTGATCAAGCGCAATACCACCATTCCCACCCGGGAAAGTCAGGTCTTCTCAACGGCCAGCGACAGCCAGACTCAGGTTGAGATCCACGTTCTTCAAGGTGAACGCCCGATGGCTGCCAATAACAAAACACTGGGTAAGTTTATCCTGGACGGCATCCCGCCTGCGCCCCGCGGCGTCCCACAAATTGAAGTGACTTTCGATATCAACGCCAACGGCATCCTTGAAGTGACAGCCGAAGACAAAGCCACCGGCCGCAGCCAGAATATCACCATCACAGCTTCCTCCGGATTGAGTGAAGAAGAAGTCGAAAAAATGCGCCGCGAAGCTGAACAACACGCGGAGGAAGACCTCAAGAATAAAGAACTGATCGAATCCAGGAACCGTGCGGACAACATGGTTTATACAGCCGAGAAAACCCTCAAAGATTTAGGGGATAAAGTCCCCGGTGATCTCAAAGGTAAAGTTGAAGATGCGGCTTCCAAAGTGCGTGAGGTCAAAGACGGCGAAGACTTGAATGCCATCAAAACAACAACCGATGAGCTTGCTGAAATCCTTCAGCAGCTGGGGCAGGCTGCCTACCAGAGTGAGCAGCCTGCGGGTGAAGCCCCTGATGCACAAGGCGGCAAAGCCCCCGAAGATGACTCGGGTAGCAACGATGAGGATGTCGTTGACGGCGAGTTCAAACAGGTCTGACCCTGAAAATCATTAGACGATAACCAGCCAGGTGCCCGAGAAAGTTCGGGCACCTGACACAATCTCATACCCGAATATTTGACATGCCTTTTATTCCTGAGTAAACTTATCCGGATTTGTAAACAGCATAGCATATTCCAATCAGGATCATCAAGAAATTAATTATGGCAAAACGTGATTATTATGAAGTTCTGGGCGTATCCCGTAACGCAAGCGAAGACGATCTGAAATCCGCCTTCCGGAAGCTGGCGCGCCAGTACCACCCGGATGTGAGCCAGGATCCGGATGCCGAAGAAAAATTCAAAGAGATCAATGAAGCATATGCGGTCCTTTCGGACGGCGAAAAACGCGCGGCCTATGACCGTTACGGCCATGCCGGCGTCAATACCCAGGGGATGCCTGACTTCACCAACATCGACCTCTCAGACATTCTGGAGGGAATCTTCGGCTTTGGCGGGTTCGGTGGGATGGGCGGCGGCCGCCGCTCGCGCAATGCGCCGCGCCGGGGTGCCGACCTCTCCAGCCGGATCTCACTCACCTTTGAGGAAGCGGCGTTTGGGGTCGAAAAAGAGATTGAGATCACCCGCGATGAGAAATGCGAGACCTGCAACGGGTCAGGTGCCAAGCCGGGCACGTCGCCCCGTTCCTGCCCGCAATGCAATGGTCAGGGCGAAGTACGCCAGGTGCATCAAACCCTGTTGGGGTCAATGGTCCAGGTCGCCACCTGTCCGCGCTGTAACGGCAGGGGTGAGGTCATTGATACTCCCTGCCCGACCTGTAATGGCCGCGGACTCGAACGCAAAACCATCACCAAGGTCGTTTCCATCCCCGCCGGCGTTTCACCGGGCGTGCAGATCCGTCTGGCGGGCGAAGGCCAGCCGGGCACACAGGGCGGCCCGCACGGCAACTTCTATCTTGAAGTCGATGTCAGAAAACACGATTACTTCCGCCGCCGTGGCGATGATGTCCTCCTTGATTTGGATATCAATGTCGCCCAGGCCGTCCTCGGCGATGAAATCCAGGTTCCAACCCTCAACGGCGATGTGGATCTCCGTGTTCCGCCGGGCACCCAGCCAGGCAAGGTCTTCAGGCTGCGCAGCCAGGGAATCCCTCATCTACGCGGTTCCGGGACCGGGGACCAGCTCGTCACCGTTTCCGTCCAGATCCCCAACCGGCTGACGGCTGAACAGCGAGAGTTGTTCGAGAAGCTGGCTGAGACCATGGATTCGGATATCAAAATTCAGGATCAAAGCTTCTTCGATAAATTAAAGGAGGTCTTTGGTGGCTGAATTAACAGACAAAGTCCACTGGATTGAAATCAAGATCCGAACCAACGGCGAAATTGCCGAAGCCCTGGCTGAAGTGCTGGGGCGTTTTGTTTCTCAGGGGACAGTGATGGAAAGCATCATGCAGTTCGATCCGCAAACCCACGACCAGGTACCCACAGGTGAGATTATTGTCTCCGGTTACCTGCCGGTGGATGAGCATCTGGAAGACAACCGCCAGAAGCTGGAAGAAGCCCTCTGGCATCTGGGCCAGATCGCGGATATCCCCGAGCCCGAATACACCCCTGTCATGGATCAGGACTGGATGGCGGCATGGAAACAACATTACACGCCTATCCCCATTGGAGAAAGTCTGCTGATCCTGCCTGCCTGGATCGAGCCTGACCCGAATGATACCCGTACCGCCATCCGGATCAACCCGGCAATGGCTTTCGGCACCGGCTCCCACCCCACCACGAGCCTGATCCTGTCCCTGCTGGAGAGACATTTTGAACCTGGCAAAGCCGTGATCGATATTGGCTGCGGTTCCGGGATCCTCTCCATAGCCGCCTTAAAAAAGGGTGCAATCCATGCTCTGGCCGTGGATATTGACAGCCAGGCCGTCCAATCCACCCTCGAAAACGCCGGCATCAATACAATCCCACCGGGAATGCTGGAAACCGGTAAGGGCTCAGTTGAAGAGATCCTCACCGAGAGGTTCTCACTGGTCCAGGCGCCCCTGGTGCTGGCAAATATCCTTGCGCCAGTTATTCTTCACCTCTTTGAGCAGGGGCTGGCGGACCTTGTCAGCCCTAAAGGCATCCTTCTCCTCTCCGGCATCCTTGACCATCAGGTGGATGCAGTGCTCGCAAGCGCTCAAACCCTGGGCTTTAACCTCCTCGAAACGCATGCCGAAGAAGACTGGATTGCCATCGCCCTCCAAAAGCGCCATTAATGAAAATGGTGTAAATTAACGTATGCTGGAATTTTGTCACGCTGGTAGCGTATCCACAAAGCATTATCCATTTAATATCAAGGGACTGGGTAGTGAAAGCGCCCAGTCCCATGTTTTTTCTAGTAATCCTTATTTCTTCTTTTTCTTCTCTTCCGGCTTCAGGTCCAGCTCAGCGGCGATTGCACAGCCCAGGTCCGCGGGCAGCAGGGCGTCAAACCACAACTCGGATTTGTTGTTAGTGGTGGTCTTCCCTTTCTTGTCCGTGGTCGTCTCCTGCCACCAGAGGGTCGCTTTCATCTCCATGTCACACGCCTCAGAGGCCGGGCAGCGGCGGTAACTCAGCACCAGCGCAGGATAAGTATCGTCTTTAACCTTCACCCCAGGATTGAGAGTAATCCCCTGAGTCAGCCGTTGCTCCAGCCCCTCAATGAGCGATACGGGATAACGTCCATTAACCCACTTTCCATACCAGGCCTGGTGCTCCTCGCAGAAGGTCGAATCCTTGATCTCTAATTTTGCGCCTGAAAAACTGCCCCAAAGGAGGAAAGCAAATTCAATAACGCAGAGGATCATGATGAAAATACTTCCGCCGCGGCTTCCCAAATTGATCCCCAGGGTCGATTCAATCTGTCCGGGGGTGAAGGTCAGAATGCCCATCCGTCTGGCAACCAGAACGGACATCAAGGCATGACCGACATACAGCGGGAAAGCATTCAATAAACCGGCCCAGGCAGCGGTTGTCGGATTGCGGCAAAGGCCTTTCTTCCCAAGGACCGCCACCAGCGTGCCATTCCCCATCCCAACCAGGAATGGGTAGCCCACAAACACGCCTAAAATGATCGCCAACCCGGCAAGGACAAACAGCCAGGAGATAAAACCGCATATTGAGGTCAGCAGGGTCGGCAAAACGGCGATCCAGGTGCCGACAAACGCGACGGCGATCCCAACAAAATGAGCCACCATCCCAACCACCAGGCTGATTGGCAGAGCAACCAGAAACATCAATACCTTGGCTCTCCCGGGGCAGATGCCCGTGTGGGTTGGCTTTTTGGAGACAAGCTCCTCAGGTAGCGCCGGCAGTGCTGGTTTACCGGTGTCGGCACAATTTCCTGGATTTCTGGTGCTTTGGTGTCTTCTTGGGGTTCCATAAGTTCTTCCTCCAAAATTAAGTAGAAAATAAAAAAACCGCTGCGGACTTCCTGTGCCAACAATTCATGGCAGGCTGCTGCGGACTTTCACTCTGGAACAATTCCTGAGAATATTATAGCATAAAAATTTGAAATTTATAAAAGTATTTTAAAACCCCTCATGGGACAATCTCGCCCTG
>CAZXRL010000132.1:0-7500 GCA_964643275.1 uncultured Candidatus Brevefilum sp. | reverse complement strand
GCAATGGGGTTTTTCTAATAAATCCCAATCCGCCTCACCTGCCCGTGACGACCTCCAGCCAGGCATAAGCAGTGGCAACCAACTCGTGCAATGCCCAGTTGACCTGGCCCAGGGGAGAATATTGGGTTTGATCAGCGCTCACCCCGACCGCCCTGCGGGAAGGGGCGATTCTTGAGTGTGAAAGATAGGAAAAACTGAAATGATTGACTTTGCGATTGCCCTGAATAACAATTTCCTTTAGGTTGACAAAACCCATAAATTATCATATACTATACCCCAGTATAGCATTATGGAGCTTGTTCTTAACGATGCCGATTTATGAATACCAGTGCAGGGATTGCGGCAAAGAATTTGAAAAGCTGATGGGATTTTCAGACCCCAACCTGAATTCGCCCGAATGCCCGGATTGTCAATCACACGAAACGCAGCGGCGGCTCTCAAAGGTTGCAGCCTTCAGTACCAGCACCAGCGGACCCAGCAGCTCAAACTGTGGCTCATCGGGTGGGTTCCGTTGAGCGGGATAACCCTCAGACCGGCGGTCTGATACCAGAAAAATTGAGGTTATGATGATCAGGACTCAAAACCCGGAAGTCAAAGACCAGATCAAACGGCGGCTTGCCCGCATTGAAGGGCAACTGCGCGGCGTACAGAAGATGGTCGATGAGGACCGCGACTGCCGGGAGATCGTCCAGCAGCTCATCGCCATCCGTTCTGCCGTCCAGGCTGCCAGCCTGAGTTTCATGCAGGATGTCGCCAGCGACTGTCTCTTAAATTCCGAAACACAGGAGAACCCGGCTGCCCAGCGTGAATTGATGAACGACCTGATCAAAATGCTGGGTAAAGTATCATAAGCAGAAAATAAACAAGGAGATTATATGGCATCCAATACAGTTTTACGATGGATCCCGGACGGAAAACGGTTTGTGTCCACGGATTCGACCGGACACTCGGTGGTGATGTCCACTCCCGATGAGAACGCAGGGATGAAACCTTCGGAATTAATCCTTTCCGCCCTGGCGGGCTGCGCGTCGGTGGACGTGGTTGACATCCTCGCCAAAAAACGCACCCCTCTCTCGCATCTTGAGGTGCAGGTCAGCGCCGAGCAGGACCCCGACCCGCCCTGGACCTTCCGAAAAATCTATATGAAATTTCTGCTGAAAGGTGAAGGTCTGACGGAGAAAAACGTTGAACAGGCTATCGAGCTTTCTGAAGAGAAGTACTGTTCGGTGGCTGCCACCCTGCGCAGCGCAGCAAAGATCATCACCAGCTATGAGATCTTATAAGATTAATCCCCCCCTCTCAATAATGTACTCGCCAGACAAGGCTTCAACAAGGACACCTTATTTGCATAATCGAAGAACAGCCCCAAAATCGCAGCGATCAAAGATGTTGTTTAATTAAATAGGCGTTCTCTTCCGCAAAAGCCGCTGCCAGAGCATGCTTCTGTTCTTCCGAAAGGATGGCAGCCCGGATCCCATTCTCAACCAGACGCCCGATCTGCGCCAGGCCCATGCCCATCACCTGGTGGGCTTTCACGAATTCATCCGTCAGCGTGGTATTGAACAACGGCGGGTCATCCGAATTTAGGGTGACGTTCAACCCAAGATCCATCATCTCAGACAGAGGGTGCTTCTCCAATGCGGGATAGACCCTCAAACAGATATTGCTGGTTGGGCAGACATCCAACGGCATTTGTCTCTCGCGTAACACTTCAACCAGATCAGGGTCCTCCATTGCCCGGACACCATGTTCAATCCGGGCCGGGTGCAGCCATTCCAGCGCGCCCCAAACCGACTCAGGGCCTGCCATCTCGCCCGCATGCGGGATAGCAGCCAGCCCGGCTTCATGTGCCAGGGCAAAGGCATCCGCAAATTTCTCCGGCGGGTTCCCCGCCTCCGGGCCGCCCAGCCCAAGCCCGCTGACTCCCCTCTCCATCGCTGAGACCGCCCATTCCACCACCAGCCTGCCTTCTTCGGGTTCCGTCTCGCGAGAGATGTCCATGATGAACTGGCAGGTCACACCCAGCGATTCCGCCGCCCATGTCCGCGCCCGGTTGAGCGCATCCAATTGTTCGTCAAAAGGGATCCTGTTAGCCAGGTACTGGTTATAAGGGGTGTAAATCACCTCACAATACTGGACATTCTGGTCAGCCTGCCCTTGCAGAAATTCCCTGGCAATCAGTTCAATATCCTCCGGCGTCTTCAGGGAGGCAGCAATTTTCAGGTAGACTTCAATGAAATGATCGAAATCTGTAAACGCATACCAACGCCGCAGTCCGGCCAGGTCATCTGCTGGGAGTTGAATGCCGTGCCGCCGGGCGAGCTTCAGGAAGGTCTCCGGATGGATTGAACCCTCCAGGTGCACATGAAGCTCCACTTTGGGCATGGCTTGAAGATAGGATATCATCGTCATCGCTTTTTCCTTATCGGTACTCAAAAATAAGAATTTGATTATAACGCCAGATTCGGCCAAGGTGATTCGTTTTTTAAGTGCCAACTTACGAGCAGGACATTGAAATTTAAAGGCCTCATGCCTGCCCTTTACCCGAAGGACTTACCAACAGTCTTCTTTTCAATCTATTCAAAGATTTTTCCCCAATGGCTTGACACTGAACGGATGTTCGTGTATGATAATTATAATAAATAGCACAAATGAGCGACTCTTTCTTTAGATTTTGATCGTATTTAGATTAAGGAGCCTGAAATGATGGCACGGAAAAAAGCAGGTTTAGGCGAACGGCATAAACGGATCCTGAAGTTTCTGGAGAAGTTCCAGGCGGAGAACGGTTACCCCCCCTCCATCCGGGAGATCGGCGAGAACACGAATATCAGTTCAACTTCCGTTGTGAACTATTATCTCAATCAGCTTGAAGAGATGGACTATATCGAACGTGAAAGCAATGTCTCCCGCGGGATCAGGATGATCCGCAATCTTGAAGGCAACCTCCAGCAGGCCGCCCAAACCATCTCGGAAATGTTCACCGTGCCCGTGGTTGGCAGGATCGTTGCCGGCGAGCCGGTTCCGGTTCCCTCTTCTGATTTCAACTATTTCGATCAGGAGACAGGCATTGACATCGCCCGCAGCCTGCTCCCACCCCGCGAGAAGACAACAGACCTTTTTGCACTCGAGGTAGAAGGGGATTCCATGATCGACGCGATGGTCAACGACGGCGATATCGTCGTGATGCGTCCCATCACACAAGCTGAAAATGGCGAGATGGTGGCTGTCTGGCTTGCAGACCGCGATGAAACAACTCTTAAATATTTCTATCTGGAAAACGGGCGGGTCCGGTTACAACCCGCAAATCCCTCAATGAAACCGATCATCATCGACAACCCTGCCCAGGTGCAGGTACAAGGCAAGGTAGTCCTGGTGATCCGTAAACTTGAAGCATAACCTTACTGTAGCCAGCTTACCCAACTATTTAACCAATAAAAGCCCTCCATCACACGCTGTAAACGGTGTGGGGAGGGCTTTTTTACCAAAACCGGCTTGTGTTTATAAGAGTTCCACGACAGCGCCAGCCGCTTCAAGTTTCTCTTTGGCATCGTTGGCAACATCTTTACCAACAGCTTCAAGAATCTTGGTATCAGCAGTTTCTGCCATGTTTTTAGCGTCAACCAGCCCGAGGTTCGTGAGCTGGCGGATAACCTTAATCGTTTCAATCTTCTTTGGGCCGGCATCTTTGAGGACGACATCATATTCAGTCTTTTCCTCAGCTTCTTCCTCAGCGCCAGCGGGAGCAGCAACCATAGCAGCCACAGGGGCAGCTGCAGAAACGCCCCATTTTTCTTCCAGCATTTTCACAAGTTCTGCCGCTTCGAGAACGGTCAGCTCGCTCAATTGATCCATTAATTTTTCTAATTCAGCCATTTTCTTAATTCTCCTTAAATTTTTCTAACCAGGGTTCAGCACCGGAGCACTGATCAAATATATCAAACTATTCAGGCAGCGTTTTCAACTGCCTTTCCTTCATCAGAGAAGGCCTTGACAACAGCAGCCATTGATCGAGCAGGCTCTGCCAAAGTACGGACAAGTTTGGTAGCGGAAGCCACGATCGTTCCAAGCAGCATCCCGCGCATAACGGGCAGCGTTGGGAGATCAGCCAGTGCTTTCACCTGCTCAGCCGTGAGCAGTTTCTGGTCCATATAACCCTGACGAATATCAAAGACCTGGGTCTTTGACATATCGCTGAGTACTTTTGCAACCGTTGGAGCATCGCTGAATGCGAAGCCGATCATGTTGTTTTCCTGCCAAAACCCCTCACCATAGTCCAGTCCGATCTCATCCAGCACAAGTCTGAAGAGCCGGTTCTTGACAACATGGATCTCGCCATTAACTTCACGCAGCTGAGCGCGCGCTTCATCAACAGCCGACATTTCCATGTTTTGAAAAGACATTACAAAAAAGGCCCTGCTGTCCTCAACCCAGCTTTTATACTGGGCTATCATTGCTTCTTTTTCTTTACGAGTAAACGCCAATGTGTTCACCTCCTTCCAGTTTTGGTATGTTAAGCATTGAAGTCTTTGCCTCAATTTTCCGCTGAGGCAAAGACTTCGGTTCAGGACACCTATGGTATCCGGGTTTCGTTCTGTCTGCCTTCACCTCGGCGGGATATTAAGCTCCATACGGAGCACCTGCTTTCTTCAGCGAAGAAATATGAATTATTGAATTGTTAAATCAACGCCAGGTATTATAACACATTCTTTTCTATAATGTTAGCGATGAAGCATAAGGGTCAACTTTTAACCCCGGGGTCATTGAGGAAGTAATGGTCACACGGCGAATGAAATTGCCGCTGGCGCCTGCGGGGCGGGCCTGGCGTACCGCAATGATAAAAGCCACCAGGTTCTCATGCAATTGTTCGGCCGTAAAAGATATCTTGCCAATCGGAACATGGATATTGGCGGTCTTATCAAGGCGGAACTCGATCCGGCCAGCTTTTGCTTCATTGATCGCATCGGTAATATTATCCGGCTGGACAACTGTGCCTGCTTTCGGGTTCGGCATCAAACTCCGGGGACCTAGTACACGGCCAAGGCGACCTACCGTACCCATCTGGTCCGGGGTTGCGATAGCCACGTCAAATTCCGTCCAGCCGCCCTGGATCTTTTCAACAAGCTCGTCAGAATCAGCGACATAATCCGCCCCGGCTTTTCGGGCAGCCTCTGCGGCTTCACCCTGAGCAAAAACAACCACGACCACCGTTTTGCCGAGTCCATTGGGCATCGCGACGACATCCCGAATCTGCTGATCGGCCTGGCGGGGGTCCAGCGCAGTGCGCACATGGACTTCAACCGTCTCATCAAATTTTGCGTAACTGACTTCTTTCAGCAATTTGATCGCTTCGAGCGGCTCATAAAGCTTCTCGCGATCAATTTTTTCACGTGCTTCCAGATATTTCTTACCATGACTTGCCATAATAACTCCTTTGTGGTTCAAACGGGCTTGAAAACCCTCCCACGACTAAATCATTAATCCTCGACGATAATAATGCCCATATTATTGGCAGTGCCTTCGATCTGGCGCATGGCACCTTCAATGTCAATGGCATTCATATCCTTGAATTTTTGTTCCGCGATTTCACGTACCTGAGCACGGGTCACCGTGCCGACCTTCTCACGATTGGGTTCACCAGAACCCTTTTCGATCCCGGCCGCCTTGCATAGTAAAATCGCCGCAGGCGGTGATTTCAGCGTAAAACGGAACGACCCGTCCTGATAGATCGTGATCTCCGCAGGGATAATTTCGCCTGCCTGGGAAGCAGTGCGCCCGTTATAGTCCTTGCAGAAGGCCATAATATTGACGCCGTGCTGGGCCAGGGCCGGACCAATTGGGGGGGCCGGGTTTGCCTTGCCAGCTTCGATCTGCAGTGTGATAATTGCTTTTACTTTCTTTGCCACGTTAATACTCCTTTGTGGTTCAAACGGGTTCGAATGACCCTCCCACAACTCTCTAATACGATATGTTTATTAAACCTTCTCGACTTGTAAAAAGTCCAACTCGACGGGCGTGGACCGCCCGAAAAAATTAACCATGACCCGGACCTTGGACCGATCCATATCAATTTCATCTACAGTGCCGTGAAAATCATTGAAAGGCCCATCGATGATCCGGACATTTTCACCGGCCTTATAGGTGACCATGATCGTCGGGGCGTCCGCTTCCATCCGGCGAAGAATTTGGGAGACTTCTTCCGGGCGCAGAGGGGTTGGATCGTTCCCCATCCCGACAAAGCCTGTTACACCGGGTGTATTTCTGACCACATACCAGGATTCCTCGCTCATAATCATGTTCACCAGCACATAGCCGGGGAATACATGCCTTTCAATGGAGCGGCGTTTCCCATCTCTGACTTCAATCTCTTCCTGGGTGGGGATGACCACATCAAAGATCTGGTCTTTCATGCCCATGGATTCGATCCGCTGCTCGAGGTTGTGGCGCACTTTATTCTCATACCCGGAATAACAATGGATCACAAACCAGCCGCGGTCATCATCCACGTCTTCGTCAGCTTCTTCGTCGGCCTCCTCGACAAAGTCCTCTCCGGTCGATACCTTAGTGTCTTCCACGGTCTCGGTCTCGGTCGCATCCTCATCATCAGCCAAAGCTGTTTCTTCCACTTCCTCAACCGTTTCGGAGTCCGCTGTAATGATTTCTGAAGGTTCTTCGACAGCATCATCCACCGGCGCGGGATTCTCTTCCGCATCGGACACCAAGACTTCCCGTTCTTCTTCGGGGTTTTGTTCTTGCGGGTTTTCTGTTGCTGCCATATTATCTTATCTGCCTCTCCGGATGTTGACCTGAATGATTAAAGGGCAACCAGGAGTCCGATTAGTTGCGAGAAAGTGAAATCCAATGCGCCCAGAATCAGCGCCATGAGAATCATCACGATCATCACAAGGCGGGTCATTTTCCAGGCTTCCTCCGGGGTGGGCCAGGTGACTTTACGAAGTTCACCGACGGTCTCACGCCAGAAACGCTGGATCTTTTGAATAATGTTCAATTTCTTTTTCTTAGCCGCCACAAGTCACTCCTTGCTTACGTCTAAAACGCCGCCCCTATAAGACGGCGTTGAAAAATTCCAGGCAGGCCAGGTAGGAATCGAACCCACAACCCCCGCTTTTGGAGAGCGGTGCTCTGCCAAATTGAGCTACTGGCCTGTGCTAGTTGTGAGGAAAAGTCCCATAGTTTCGATAGGTTTACCTCAGCAACGCTACTTAACCTCACGATGCAGGACATGTACCTTGCACCGCGGACAATATTTTTTCAACTCCATCCGGCTGGGATCATTACGACGGTTTTTTTCTGTCGTGTAGTTCCGTTCCTGGCACTCCGTACATTCCAGGGTGATAACCGGGCGGACACCTTTCTTCTTTGCCATATGTATTTTACCATGGCTGCCCCGTGAACCGGGACAGCCATGCTATCCTTCCTTTAGTTCTTACTCAATAATCTGAGAGATTGTACCGGCGCCAACCGTCAGGCCGCCTTCGCGGA
>CAZXRL010000131.1:0-7713 GCA_964643275.1 uncultured Candidatus Brevefilum sp. | reverse complement strand
ATTTTACTGGAGTCTCCACTTTCTTCTGGTACTATTTTAGGGGCTGGTTACCGATTATCTAAATAAGGGCTGGCGGCGTGCAGCCCGGCAGTGAAAAAGGGCTCCAGCAACCGATACCATCAGAACAACCAGTCCAAGCTTTTTATGTGAGAATAATTTCTGCAAAGTCATTTTTCCTCCTTACAGGGTCCTGCTCAATGGTATTACCCTCTTACTCAGCCCTCTTCAAAAGCCAGCTCCTTAATATGCTCAATATGATCCCGTTGGTGCCAGAGGGTCCGCCTTATGATCTTGCGACAGGACCAGAATTCCCCGTCAATCCCCCTCACCTCAACCTGGTCTGCGAAGGCTGGAAAGTGCTGTTGGACCAGTTCGGCTGTCTGTGCCAGCCGGGCTTCGGTCTCGGGGTTCAGGTCTTTATGGGAAAGTGAGGTCAGCCCCAGCCTTGAGAGGTACCAGAGTTCCGCATTTGCGATATGCCGGGCGATCCCCAGTATGTTCCAGCGCTGGCCGGGATGTTCCTTTGTGAGCAGGTCAGGGTCGAGCGTCGAGAGCCCGGCCAGCAGTTCATCCCGTTGCCACTGGAAAATTTTCAGCGCCTGTTCGATTACTTCCACGGAGAGCGGGCGCCAGTCATCCCTAAACCAGGCGTTAATCTCATAACCCGCCCCCGCAGCCGCCGGCCGGTAATCATCGCCTAATCGGAATGTGTCGTAGCGTTCGACCACCCGCATGTCAAGGTCCTCGAAATCCACCCAGGAGTTGGGGGTGTGGTCCTTGATCCAGATCTCATAACGGAGCAGCTCGCGGGGGAGGCGGATCAACGCTTCCGCTTCATCCGCGCCATAAGCAAAACAGCCGGGATGATCCAATGCCCAGGCAAGCGTCCGCCCCTCAATATTATTCTCTAATCCAATTCGAATCAGCATTTTCTCTCATCACACCTTGTGTCTTGTTGGGTTGCTTTGGTTTGAGGTGATTATAAATCAAAAAACCGTCAGATTGCCTGACGGTTGATGTTCGGAGAAATTAATTAGATGGGGCATACACCCCAATATGGGGCATACACCCCAATATGGGGCATACACCCCAATATGGGGCGTTCACCCCAACAGAAGGTGCCCAGAGCCGCTGTTGGGGTGATCTTTTAAAATTTCGGCTGGATCAGTCATTATCGCCATGCTCCAGTCCAGCGAAGCTTATCAAGGCGAATACAAAACCGATAAAACCGACAGCAAAATAAACGACAGCGCTCATGGACCTACTCCTTTCTTTTAAATTTACCCGAATTAATTGTCGAATACCAGTTTCAATAAAATTACAGACGTAGGAACGATTGAATAAGTTCCTGATTCCTGTTCTTGCCTATATAACACCGGAAAAGTGAAATCGTCACGTTTCTATTTTAGTTTTATACAAAGAGGGCGGGGTCGGCCGGATGGTCAGTTTAACCAGGACAACCGGCCAGGTTGGGTGTGGCCGGTTGTTGATAATAACGGGTGTGGGTGAGGGTCAATCAGAGAAGACGGGCAGGTGGCCTAGAGAAATAACATCCGACCATTTTGCCCGTTCGCCCTCTGTCAGGATGGCAGCTTCGGCTGCAATTTCGGCGCCGGCTTTTTCAAGGATCAGCCGCATCCCCTGCAGGGTTGAACCGGTGCTGATGACATCATCGACGATCACGACTTTTTTGCCTTTGACAAGTTCATGGTCTTTTTCATCCAGGTAGAGGGATTGCGGTTTGCCCGTTGTAATGGAGAGGGTTTCGGATTCGATGGCATCGCCCATATAGGGTTTATAGGCTTTACGAAGCACGACATAAGGCTTTTGGGTGACGACTGATAGCATATGAGCAATTGGGATACTCTTTGCTTCTGCGGTCACCAGCGCATCATAATCTATAGCGCTGAGTTTCTCTGCCATGGCTTTGGCGCAGGCATCCACCAGCTCCGTGTCTCCAAGGATGTTAAGGATCGCAATTCTCAGGCCGGGTTTGATCTCAAACAATTCCAGTTCGCGATGGAGTCCGGCAATGTCAATGCCGTAGGTGTCCCGTTCATCACTCATTTCTCTGCCTCGATTCCAGTAATTGTGCTTCACCTATTATAATTCATGCCACGCTAAAAATGGCAGAACGGGGTGCTTAAGAAAGAAATACATTTGATTTGATAATCATTGCAATGAGAAATTCCAAAAATAAGTTAATAATTAATCAAATCTTCTAGCCATTCAATCTTTTCTTCTTTTCGTTTCCAGAACAAGTCTTCAAAGATGTAGTGGATTGCTAACATTTTCCATTCACCCCACCTTTTGTCAATTTCGTTTATCAATTTATTTTTCTCAGTTAATGTTTCATTATGAATTAATTGAGAATATATCTTTTGTTCCCAGGGTGAAATATGGGTCAACAAATCGTACTTGTGAAAGACTTCAGACAAGATGTATTGGACTGTAGCCGGCCCAATACCATAAATCTCAAGCAGTTTTGTCATTAATATATTAGAGTCAACGATTTTTCGTAGGTTATTTTCATTAATTTCTTGAAATTCATTTGCTTGCCGATGGAGTGTTTTTGCCCTGTATCCTAATTTTATCGAACGCAATTCTTCCTCAGAAACAGTGGTTATTTTTTCATTGCTCCAAAAAGTGAACAATTCTTTTCCATCAAATATGATTTTTTTACCATAATTATTAAATAGATTGTTCATCATCTGCACTGTGCGATGTACGGTTGTATTTTGCAAAACAGTAGTAACCACAGTGAACTCATATAAGGAATAGGGTGTACTTATTCTCATTCCGATCCATCGGTCAATAACAGGACTTAGGATCTGGTCTGCATCGGAAAATATTTCATTGAATTCTGATAAATCGGAGAAAAGATCATAACGAAAACTTAATTCGTCAATGATCGAAGAAAAATCAGGGTTTGTATTTTTCGATGAATCAAAATAAACTTTTACACTCAGTTGAGGATCATAAATAGTTCCTGAATTAATAATCTTCAGTCCATAAATTTCATCTTTAAATAATAGCGTTTGCCAATAGTGCTTTTCTCCATAATTAATATCAGGAGTTGGAAAATGGGAAGGTTTGCAAAATGTGCCTGTAAATGAAAAAGGAGGTAATGGTTTGATTGTAATTTCTTGATAGTCAAGTAATTCTAAAGATGAATCAATCATTTTTTCCCTCAACCGTAAGATTAATGAAAATCGATTTATTATAAGTAGTCCTCAGATTGAATTATATTGTAAGATCGTGGGATTTAAATAATTGAGTGCCGGGGACGCCGACCCCGGCACTCATTTTAAGGAGGAGAAGAAGAGAAGTCGCTCTTACTTGTCTTTATATTACAGGATCTGGGTGAATCCTGCTTGACGTTTACCCTACGATTGCCCTACAATCGATCATTAATCTGAGAATGTCATTTTTACTCCAAATAAACTTTCAGCTGTTTTCATTCATTCTTAAGGTAAGATTGTGATAGAGGATCAACACATCAAGAGGTGTAACTTGGGCTTAACTTATGGTGAATTGACTGAAACACCCGTCGGGCCGGTCAGTTTTATTGCAGGTGACAGAGGGATCAGAAAACTGGCTTATGCTTCTTTGATAGTTCTTAAAGAACGGCAGCCTTTCGTGGATGACGCGCCCTCCCTGAAGGGTTTGGAGACCATCGGCACTTTGTTGGCAGAACTGAATGAGTACTTCTTTGGAATCCGGAAAATATTCACGGTTGACATTGATTGGGCGGAGATGTCAGATTTTCAGAGAGCGGTTCTGGAGCATGCAGCTTCAATACCTTATGGGGAGGTGAGGACTTATCAGTCCCTTGCCACGGATCTGGGAAAAACGGGTGCTGCTCGCGCCGTCGGGACTGCGCTTGCGAATAATCCGGTCCCCATCCTGATCCCCTGCCATCGCGTGATCGGTTCCGATCTGCGGCTGCGGGGGTACGCCGCGCCCAATGGTGTTGAAACTAAAGCCTTTTTATTGAATTTGGAAGGTCATTCACTGGACCAGGATCGGTTGATCCGTTGACCCACCGATCCGGATGAGGACATCGTTAGCATGACTGAAATGGGTGAAATGGATTTCGGCGGGTATAAGTCGGGGTATGTCGCGCTGGTGGGGAAACCCAACGTCGGAAAGTCCACCTTACTCAACCATTATATCGGGCAGAAAATTGCCGCGGTTTCCTTTAAACCCCAAACCACGCGCCGCCGCCAACTGGGCATCCTGACACTTGCTAACGCTCAGATCCTTTTTGTGGATACGCCCGGTTTTCATTCCGGTGATTACAAATTGAGTGACTACATCAATGAAGAGGCCCAATTCGCCCTGATGGATGCGGATTTGATCCTCTTTCTTGTTGACGCCGACCAGGATCCGGATGACGAAGACGGCAAAATGGCTGATGAGATCCAAAGAAGAGCTAATCAGACGCCGGTGCTGCTTGTGCTGAACAAAATTGATCTGGTTGAACCTGCGGTTCTGGAGTCGAGATTGCTCCTGTATCGGGATTTGCTGGATGTTGAGGACCAGGTCCTGATTTCAGCGATCACTGCGACGGGACGCGACCTGCTCCTGGAACGGGTGATTGAACATCTGCCCGCAGGCCCGAAATATTTCCCTGAGGATCAGATCACGGATACTTACGAACGCGATATCTCGGAGGAATTGATCCGGGCGGCGGCCTTGCAGTATCTCAGAGATGAGGTTCCTTATGGGATTCTCGTTCGGGTGGATGAGTATAAGCTGCGGGAAAATGATCTGCTTTATATTCATGCGACCATCTTCGTCGAGCGCGAGTCCCATAAAGGCATTGTGATCGGTCAGCGGGGGAGTATGATCAAACAGATCAGCACGACAGCCCGCCAGGAGATTGAAGCGATGAGTGGCAACAAGGTCTACCTCGAATTGAAAGTGAAGGTTGAAAAGAATTGGCGCAACAACCCCGAATTCCTGAGGCGCTATGGATTGAGCCATGACTGAATTTTTGGGGACGCCGCTGTGGTTGACGATTGCCGTTGGCGCCGGATTTGTTCTTGACTGGCTCGCAATTGGATGTGCATGGTTGAAATTGAAACCTTTTACCAAGATCCTGGCCATGACATTGGTCGTGGTCTGGACTCTGGTGGCTGTTGGGATGAATTTCAGGGTTGCTTTTGGATTGCTGCTTCTGGCTCAAATCTCAGGGCTGCTGGGTGATTTCTTCCTGCTGCTCCCCAACCGATATTTCCTTTGGGGTTTACGCGCGTTCTTTGTGGGACACCTATTCTATATTGGATTGATGATCCTGCTGTTCGTGCAGGGGGTCAGCGCGGCGGTCCTTAATCATCTCCCGGTATGGGGTTTTGGGGTCGGCGTATTTCTTTGGGCGTTACTAATGGCAGGGTACTATTTTATATTTTCACCACATCTGCGGGGCGATGGAAAAGAGCGCAAGTTATGGATTTCAACGACAACTTATGTCAGTTTTCTATTGATCGTAATGCTGTTCTCTTTTGCGCTTTTTCTTCTCCTGCCGGATGTTCCCAGGGTCATGATTGTTTTTCCATTGGGCGGATTACTGTTTTTGGTTTCTGATGGTTTGCTGGCTTACAATCGATTTGTCCGCCGGATTAGGTTAGGGCAATTATGGGTCAGGATCACGTATCATCTTGGCCAATTCGGGCTGGCGATTGGGTTTGTGATCCTGTTCAGGATGATCGCTGAAGCCGTGGCATTGGTATAGCGATTTTCCAGATTTGATTATTTCCAGATGGATTTGTATAATTTAAGTTGAATTATATTAACGTCGACTAATTCTTAGCTCAATTATCTAAGCTGTCTCATTCTCTATTAAGCAGGTTATTAGCCCTCACCGGCATAACCCGGAATCAGGAGGACCCCCTGATGAAAAAGAAATGGTTGTTTTTTGGTGTGATGGTGTTATTAATGATCAGTGTCGCCGGATGTAATTTGCCTTCGCAAGGCAGTGGTTCTGACCTTTCAGTCGAGGAATTGCTGGCGACCTACCAGGAGCAGACGCAGATCGCTGAGGATTTGACGCGAACTGCGGAGGCCGCAGTCGCAACGGTAACGGAAACGGTTCAACCGAGCGAGACGCTGACACCAACGGTTACTTCATCGCCAACAACTGACGTTCCTATGGTCAGTGTGAGCGTGGACACGAACTGCCGAACGGGGCCGGGCAAGATCTATGACTGGATCGGGGCGTTGCTGACCGGAGAAAAAGCTGAAGTCGTTGGAAGGGCCGCGGACGGCCAGTATTGGGTGATTAAGAACCCGGATCGCGCCGGTGAATGCTGGTTGTGGGGAAACTATGCGTCCGTGACTGGCCCATTCTCGAGCCTGCCTGTTTACACACCGCCGCCGACGCCGACGCCCGTTTTCAATTGGGCGGGGACCTGGACGACCTATGCAGGGCCGGAAGGCGGCCCTTATGAGGTCTACACCATGGTGGTCACGGTTGATGCTAAGGACTTTACAGGTCTGATTGAGCCGGGTGGCGGAGTACAGCTTATTCTATCAGGAACCATCAAAGACGATTACTTGTCTGTCAGCGGTACCTGGTCAAACGCAGGATGGAATGGCACTTTTGAATTTTATGGTTTGGGTGTGAATCAGTTCAAAGGCAATGGTGATAATGGGATAGAAATCTTTGGCTGGTGCGGGGGCCGCTCCGGCGCAGGGCAGCCTTCACCCTGCCAGCATCCTTAATCAAAAATCTATTTGATGGATTCGGGAATGCCTCTTGACAAAATAGAACATTAGTTCTATTATTGGAATACATATATTCCTTAGCTCTGGAGGTCGCAATGAATCTCAGCCAATCCATCAAACGTTCGTTTTCCAAATCCTTACTGGACCTGAAAAACCGCCGCGGGATGATCCATGTCATCATTTTTGTCCTGGCGCTCGTCGCTTTTGAAGCTTTCAATTTCAGCACCACGGATTTTGCCCTTTCAGACCTGCTGGGTGATCTCCGTTTTGCCGGCGTTCGCTGGGCGACTCTCTTATCCATTGCATTCTGTGGGATTGACTTTGCCGGTATTGCCCGGTTGTTCACCCCGCAAGCTGACAGCGATGAGCCGCGCACGATCTGGTACATGTTCGGCGCCTGGATCCTGGCAGCTACGATGAACGCGATCCTGACCTGGTGGGGGGTTGTCATGGCGATGCAGCTCCATCCGGTCTTGAGCGCAACCATGGTCGATTCGACCTTTGTCAGCCGGGTGGTCCCGATTTTTATCGCGTTGATGGTATGGGTTATCCGGATCCTGTTGATCGCGACGCTGTCCCGGAAGGGGGACAAACTGCTCCATGAAACCGAGGATGATGCCCCCCAGGGGTTATCCCGGCGGGAGTATCGCCAGGCACAGAGCCGGGCAGCCCATGCCGCGCCTGCAACCCGCGCGACCACTGCTGAGTTAAAAACCCCTTCAACGCGGAAGCCGAGTGGGAAGAAGGGCGGGCACCGTCCCGAACCGACTTATATCCCCATGCAATCCGACGTTGCGTATCGCTCGTATAAGGCGTCCGGTTCAAGCCGGCGGTGAGGTCAGGGAAAAATTATTGACAATTACGGGAGACCATAGTAAGATATCGAACACCATTCAAGGTGTTCTGGCGAAGTAGCTCAATGGTAGAGCAGTGGACTCATAAGCCATTGGTTGGCGGTTCAAATCCGCCCTTCGCCACTGGCCC
>CAZXRL010000130.1:0-7717 GCA_964643275.1 uncultured Candidatus Brevefilum sp. | reverse complement strand
GCTTGCCATCAGGTAGAGCCAAAGATCATGAGGATACCACTGAAACTGCTTACGGAGATAGGAGAGTTTTTCGAGACCATCATAAAATAATCGCCCAGCTTGTAAGGAGCGCAAACGCTGTTGAGGGATGGTCAGCCAGATTGCGGGTGTCAACGATTTGTGAATATCCACACCCAGGTACTCGAGGATGAACTTTTTTGGTGTAGTGATGATAATCCCATGATGGATGGGATGGGTTTCTTTATGAGACATGACACCACCATCAGCTAATGGCTCGCCAAAGTGAGTGGGAAAACCGTGACACTCGAAGGGCAGGTGATAGGCAAAATAATCATTGAGGATATCGTGATAATGGTCAAAGTCTGCTTCTGTCAGAAACAGGGTCATCTTTGGACCCCAACCATGATCCATTGACATGGGTGTGTCAAATCCCAGCACATCAGATCCATAATCAAGCCGTGCGGCTGAATAGCGTAAACCCGGAAATGCCTGCATCATCAAAGGTTGGATTAATTCAGAAAAAAAGTATTGACTGAGTTCAAGCCCGGGGATAAAGGTGGTCATCGTTTTTCGGTTTCCTTTTTCCTCATTCAGAATTACCTATCATTATTACCATAGTTTTGTTCATTTCCTCATATTATGGCATGAAAAGACGAAAATTTGGTGCGGACTAATAATTTCCATAAATAAAATTAATAAAGATCTCCATCAACACCACACCAACTTACCTTTACACATGGGCTTGCAGACGAGTCCATGACCAAAGCTTCAGATCGATCAGCTTAGGCTGTGGTTATCGAGTAGAATTTGGTGGACGTAATGGTGTGAATCAAATTCAAGAATAAACCAGCTAATTGAGCAGATATTTTCTGAGAAAGGAAAAACCATGAGCCTAAGCTCAGAATGGCGGCACAGGGTAATGGCCTGGCGAAACGAATTGTCAAAGCAATTTTACCAACCCCTCGGTCCGGTGTCGTTTGAAGCAGCTTTTACCAAGGAGCAGTACCGGCTTGAACAGGCTCTGAGTGATCTCGATTATTCCCCAATCGCCCCGGGAACGCGATGGGGGTCGAAATGGGAGTATGGTTGGTTTAAAGGGGAGTTCACCCTGCCTGATCTTGCGGACGGCCAGATGATCGCGCTGATGCCGGATGTGGGGCGGGAAGCCACGGTTGTCCTGCAGATCGCTGGAGAACAGATTTCTCAGGCCATGGAGGAAACCGTTGCCGAAGCGGTGGTTTATGTCAATGGCGACTATGCCGGCGCTGTGGATCAGCAGCATAAAGTGATCTTCCCCACGGACTCCGGCAAACCGGGCGAGACTTTCTCTGTGGTGCTGGAAGCTTATGCCGGACATGGCCCCCGTGAGTGGCGCACCGGCCCAACCCCGCCTGACCGGGAAACCGTCCCGGAACCCCCAGCCCAGCAATGCACGGTGGGCCAGAGCCATTTCGGGATCTGGTTTGAAACGGCTTACCAGCTGATGATGGATGTAGAGACACTGTGGGAACTCAGGGAGAATCTCGACCCTGATTCGTTGCGGGTGATGGAGATTGATGAAGGGTTGAAGGATTTCAGCCTGATCGTTGATTTCGAGGTTCCGAGGGCTGAGATGCTCGCCAGCATGCAAAGCGCGCGTGAACGCCTGCGGCCCCTGCTGGAGAAGCACAATGGCGATACCACCCCGGAGATGAGCGGGTTTGGACATGCCCATCTTGATGTCGCCTGGCTTTGGCCGTTGCAGGAGACGGAGCGGAAGTGTGTGCGCACCTTCAGCACCCAGTTGGACCTGATGGACCGCTACCCGGCGTATAAGTTCCTGCAAAGCCAGCCGGCGCTTTATGTGATGGTTAGGGACAAATATCCGGACCTTTATCAAAAGATCCTGGCAGCGGTGGAACGCGGCCAATGGATTGCGGATGGCGCGGCCTGGGTGGAACCCGACACGAACCTCGCAGGCGGCGAAAGCCTGATCCGTCAACTGCTGCATGGAAAACGGTTTTTCAAGGAGGTGTTCGGCGTTGAAAGCGAGCTCCTTTGGCTGCCGGATGTGTTTGGCTATTCAGGCGCGCTCCCGCAGATCATGCGGGGGTGCGGGGTAAATTATTTCTCAACCCAGAAGATCTTCTGGGCTTATCACGGCGGCGCGCCTTTTCCCTACAACACCTTTATCTGGGAGGGGATAGACGGCTCGCAGGTGAAAGCCCATTTCCACAATGATTACAACAGCGAAACCAAACCTTCAGACCTGATCCAGCGCTGGAAGGAACGAGTCCAGAAGGACGGTTTTTCTTCCCGTTTGTTCCCCTTTGGCTGGGGGGATGGCGGCGGAGGCCCGACCCGTGAGCATCTGGAATTTGTCCGACGGCAGAAGGACCTGGAAGGCGTGCCGAAGTTCAGGATGGATTCACCACTGGCCTGGTTCAAAGCCCAGGATGAGGCCGGCTGGCCTGAGGCAAGATATGTGGGCGAACTGTATTTTCAGGCGCACCGCGGGACGTACACTTCGCAGGCCCGCACCAAAGCCCTCAACCGGAAGAGTGAGTTCGCGCTGAGAGATGCTGAATTGTGGGGTGCTGCGGCGGTGATGCTGGCTGGTGCCGGCTTCCCGTATGATACATGGGATGCAGCCTGGAAGACGGTCCTACTCAACCAGTTCCACGATATCCTGCCCGGTTCCTCCATCCAGCGAGTCTATGAAGAGGCGGAAGCGCAATTGAGTGGGGTGGTCAGGACTGCGCAGGAAATGGCATCCGAATCGCAAAAGGCCCTGGTGACAGAAGGCGATGATGCGATCACCGTCTTTAATTCCCTGTCCTGGGAGCGAAATGAGCTGCTGCCTTTGCCTGATGGGATAACGGGGTTAATGGACGTTCAGGGAAATCCTGTGCCGGTGCAGCCTGAGGACGATAAGGTCTTTGCTGAGGTCACCCTGCCATCCGCAGGCTGGACCTCCTTTACGCCCGGGAAACATGAAATACCGGGAAATACCATCCTGATGACCCAAAAGTCAATGGAAAACGACCTAATGAGGTTGGAAATAAATGAATTCGGGGAAATAAAAAGTATATTCGATAAAATAAACCAATTCGAGTTGGCAGCAGGCCCATGTAACAGCCTTAAACTCTATCAGGACATTCCCAGCGCCTATGACGCCTGGGATATTGACAGCATGTATAAGCAACACCCGGTAGCCATGACCGAAAAAGCGGATATCACCGTGACGGCGGAAGGGCCCCTGTTTGGACGGTGGATTGTCAGGCGGAAACTGCACAATTCCACCCTGACCCAGACCATCACCCTGCGGCGCGGGTCACGGCGGGTCGATTTCCAGACCGAGATTGACTGGCAGGAGCGGCATAAACTGCTGAAGGTGAACTTCCCGGTCAACATCCACGCCCGGGAAGCCCTGCACGAGATTCAATTTGGTCATATCGCGCGTCCGACCCATCGTTCCCGGGTTTTCGACCGTGACCGTTATGAAGTCTGTAATCACAAATGGACGGCGCTGGTTGAGCCTGACCGGGGCTTTGCGGTGTTGAACGACTCCAAGTATGGGGTGGATGTGCTGGATAACAGCATCAATCTGACTCTGCTGAAATCCTCCCTTGCGCCGGATATGAGGGCGGACCTGGGGGTGCAGACCTTCACCTATGCCTTTACCTTCTGGGATACCCCCTTCGCAGAATGCGACCTGATCCGGCAGGGATACGAGTTGAACGTCCCCTGCAGGATGGCAAAAGGCTGTGCGGAAGTCCGCTCACTGTTCCAGATTGACCGCCCCAATATCATTTTGGAGACGGTCAAGCCTGCAGAGGAGGGGCGCGCAGGGGATCTGGTCCTGAGGTTATATGAAGCGCTTGGGACCCACTCGCGCGCGACCCTTTCTACAAGCCTCGCCTTTGACCATGCCTACCGGACGGATATGCTCGAAAATGTCCTTGCCCCGGTGGAAATGCAGGATGGAAGGTTGGAGTTGGAATTCCGCCCCTTTGAGATCAAAACCCTCAGGCTGGTGGCGGGAGAGCCATTGACCTGAAATCCTATCTATAAAAAAACGGGCTGCTTCATAAGGTGAGGCAGCCCGTCTATTATTAAAGCCTTGAGTTTTAGATCAATCGGCATAACCCGGAGCGTCGTCAAGCAGGCGATTTTCGCCTTCCAAAGCCCGGATCTGGGAGACTTCCTGGCTGACTTCAATGCAGCCTTTGTATTCGCCGGCCTTATCGCGCAGGGCGAAGTAGCGGATGTGGACAAAGGCCTCACTGGCCTGAATCCAGAATTCCGCGACATCCCGTTTCCCGGAGCGGAAGTCATCGAGGATGATCTCCACTTTATGAACGGACTGGGGCGGATGGCATTTGGATACCGCGCGGCCGATAATGGCAGGTGAGCGGTCGAAGATGCGCTCTCGTCCCTGGGAGAAATAGCGGACCTCATCCTTCTCATCCACCATGGTCACATCAATGGGCAGATGGGTCAGCATCAGGTTGATTTGTTCCTGAGTCAAAGCGCCGGTATCCAGTGAAATCAATCCCTCAATAGTATTCATTGCTTTTTGTTCCTCCAATTGCTGTTGGGTTTCTGTTTCCGGCGTGTCCTGGGGCTGCCAGGCGTTTTCCGGGGTGACATTAAAAAAGCCGATGTCCTCTTCCTGTGAACGGATCTCGGCCCACTCTTCTTCCGTCAACCGCGCGATGGCTTCAGGAAAAAGGATCTTTTCCTCTTTGTAGATCATCTCACGGATGCTGCGGGCCAGGCCTACGAACTGCCTGGCTGCTTCCGGCTGGTCGGGTTCGGGGCTGTTGATGTGGGCCAGGAATTGGCGGATCTGGTCCCGGATTTCATTATCCACTCCCCACATGACAGAAGAGGGCCCTTCAAATCCCTTTTTCTCAAGGTAGGGGAATAGCAGGTTCTCTTTGCGGGAGTAATGTTTCTCAATCGTCTTGAGGTTTGTGGCCTGCCGCCGGAGGGTTTCCAATGCGCCACCCTGCTGGTCATCCCAGGCATTGATGGCCTCCGTCATCGCTTCAAGCAGGCGCATTGTGACCTCGTTTTCCATCCGAAAGGTGAAGACCGGGTGGCCGGGAAGGGCTGAAGGGGCTGGTTCCTCATCCAGCGAGTCACGAAAAACCGCAACATGCAGGTCACAGAGGCGTTGGATCTCGCTGACGCTTATACCTTCGCTGATCATGGCGCGCTCGGCTTCTGCGATTTCGCCGGCGGTCGCACCACGGATGACCTCGCCGAATTGTTCCTGCAGGTGTTCAACGGTTTCCCCGTCATGTAAACGCCTGATCACTTCTTTGAAAGCTTCCTTGCGTTTGCTGACATTGTTGATATGTTCACTCATGTGATCCTCCAAAGTTTGTTGGTGGGGATATATTCGGTCAGGATCAGGTTTCCCAAACGACATTCAACGGCGCCCGGATCGCGCCGACTGGGCAGAGACCTTCGCAATCCGTGCAGTAGGTGCAGGTAAGGGGGCTGCTGAATTCAGGCCCATGCTCCGTCATGACCAGTGCATCAACCGGACAGCCTTCAACACACGCCCCGCAGCGGTCGCAGAGTGCCAGGTTGATTTGAGGTCGTTTTTGTTCCGTCATCGTGTCTCCTGATGTTTGTTGACTCCATCCTATCTGCAGAACCGGGTTTTGGATACGACTTAAGTCACATGAGTGCAGGTTTGTTAGCGTCAGAAATTTCGTCAGAGGAGCGTTCGGCCTCCCGATATAATCCTTCCCTGTCGAGGAGGATGATCTGCTGCCGGTCGCGGCGGATCAGGTCGCGGTTCTCAAAATCCCGCAGGAGCCGGCCGACCACATCCCGAACGGTCCCGATCTCTGCGGCAATCTCATCCTGAGTCCAACCGCCGGCGGTCTGAGGACTCCCGGCAAGGTCGATCAGGAAGCTCGCCAGACGGACTCTGACGGAGTTGAGGGAAAGCCCTGCTGCCAGGTCGGTCATCCTGGCAATCCGCCGGGCAAAAGTGCGCAGGAGGGCGGTTGAAAAGTCGGGACAATGCGCCATCAGCCATTCGAAGTCCGCTGACCGGAGAACGGCAGCTTTCACATCTGTCAGCGATTCAACATTGGCCCGGTTTTTCCTGGCTTCCGTCAGCAATGAAACCACATTGACCGGCGCGCCGGTGGAAAGCCTGGCCAGAATCTGCATCCGGCCGGCGGTGTTCATTCGATAGACCCGGACAACCCCCTCCAGAATGAAATAGCAGGATTCCGCCTGTTCTCCTTCAATGAACAGCACCTGGCCGGCAGGCAAGGTGCGCTCAAAGGACCGTAACGCAACGGCCTGAAGAGTGCGGTCGGAGAGCCCTGAAAAAAGCGGGATGTGTACGAGTTTGTCAGTTTTCATAATCAGGTTGACTAATCTGGATTGGTATTCTAATTTTACCTGTTCCGGTTGCGTTTATAATCATAAGAAGCGACCACTATTTATGACAGGATCGAGGAACATGAAATCAGACTCTCACCATCAGAAGATTGAATCACTACTCGGGGAAATGAACTTGTCCGAAAAGATCGCCCTGCTTTCGGGAAAAAATGCCTGGTTCACAATGCCGAACGAGCGGTTGGGGATCAGGTCCATTGTCATGACGGATGGACCGCATGGCGTCCGCACCGGCGGGCATGGACAGGGCCGGATCGTCGGGACCGGGACAGCTTATCCCACCGGGATATCAATGGCCTCCACCTGGAACCGGGACCTGATCGAGCAGGTCGGCGCGGCCCTTGGAGAAGAGACCCGCCACCTGGGTTGTCATGTGCTGCTGGGGCCGTGCGTGAATATTGTACGTTCGCCTTTGGGCGGACGGAATTTTGAGACCTACTCAGAAGACCCCTACCTCACCGGGCAAATCGGGGTTGCATATGTGCGCGGTCTGCAAAATCAAAAGATTGGCGCATCGGTCAAGCATTTTGCCGCAAACAACCAGGAGTACCAGCGCCATCGGGGAAACTCCGTGGTGGATGAGCGCACCCTGTGGGAGATCTATCTGCCAGCTTTTGAAACCATCGTCAAGGAGGCGGATCCCTGGACGGTGATGTGCGCTTACAACCGGATCAACGGGACCTATGCCAGCGTGCATGAGAAACTGCTCCGCAAGACCCTGAAAGAAGAATGGGGATTTGAAGGTGTGGTTGTCTCGGATTGGGCTGCCGTGCATGATATCTACGAACCCGTAAGGGCTGGATTGGATCTGGAAATGCCCGGGCCGGCGCGTTATTTCGGGTCGCTGCTGGAAGCGGCAGTGGAGAACTGGCAGATCGATGAGAAGTGGGTGGATGATGCTGCCCGGCGGATGCTGCGGCTGCTCTTCCGGTCCGGGGTGATGACGGATGAGACGCTGCCTGAGGGAAGCGGGGATACCCCTGAACACCGGGCTTTGGCCCGGCAGGTGGCGGAAGAGTCCATCGTTTTGTTGAAGAACGATAGCCAGCGCCTGCCTCTGGACGCAGCCAAAATTAAGAAGCTGGCAGTGATCGGGTTGAATGCCAGCATGGAACCATGGCGATGTAAAACAAACATGGATGACCATGACGGTCAACAGTGTCGATGCGGATTCGTACGACGATAAAGAAGACGATGACCATGATGCAACACGCTCGCTACCAAAACAACAGGAGTGGCGTGTAATACAACAGTGTCGTTCCGGATTCCGTGACTATCAAAAAGGGAATGTCCAATACAACAACAA
>CAZXRL010000129.1:0-7718 GCA_964643275.1 uncultured Candidatus Brevefilum sp. | reverse complement strand
AAAATCGGCCACGATCTGTAAAATACTTTATCATGGCATTTAATCTCATTCTCATGGTTTGGCCCGGTTACTTATACTGATTTGAAGACTTGGGTGTGCTATTTTTTAACTGCTGCTGGGATTAATGGATAAAATCTGTAAAGATTAATTTAATCTTTGTTGAACTTTGGTTTATTATTGGTTATTATTGAGATAGAGGTGAATTAGCCATATGTGTATCTTTTGCAGAATTACAACGGGGGAGCTGCCGGCGAGCATTGTCTATGATGATGAACATGCAATGGCCTTTCTCGATATCCAGCCCGTTAATCCGGGGCATGTCCTGGTGATACCCAAAACCCATGCCTCTTCCCTGGCCGACCTTGATCCGGAAGATGCGATGCACATGTTGCGGGTCGCGCAGATTATTGACAGGGCTTTGAGAAAAAGCGAATTGCGATGTGAGGGCGTTAATCTTTTCCTGGCGGATGGGCGCGCGGCCGGGCAGGATGTGGAGCATGTCCATTTGCATGTCTTCCCGCGCTTTGAGGGAGACGGATTTGAGTTTTCGATAGGTCAGTTGTCCCGCAAACCGCCCAGCAGAGAACAGCTCAATGAGACTGCCCTGAAATTGAAAAAGGCTGTGGACGCGGGCTAAGGGTTTTTGCCTGTTTGGAATAATGACAGGACGGGTGCGTCCTGTTTTTATTTAAAGGAAGATGAGGGTACACCACGCATTTTCAACAATAAAGACGTCCCAATGAGACGTCTTTGGTATGGGGTTTATTTGTGGAAATCCCGGCGATGGCTGTTCCGGCAGGGTCAGGAATCAGGCTGTTTTTTCCGGCGGATCAGCGCATAGATCAAAATACTGAGGACGCCGATAAAGCCGCCAATCAACGCCGACCAGGCCCATTTTGGCAATTCGATGAACGGCGCGGGGATGAGTTGAGGTGGAACCCGGGCATCTTTCCAGTTGACGTGATAGGCCCGGGCGCCGGTGGTTTTCGCATCCGTGAAATCCGCCCCGGAAACATCGAGGGCTGCCAGCCGGGTGTTTTCCAGGTTGGCATTCCTGAAGCTGGCATTTTGCAGATCCGAGCTGACCAGCCCTGCATTGCGGAGGATCGCGTCTTCGAAATCTGCCTCTTCAGCGTCCACCCCTATGAGTGCGCAATCACTCAGATCAGACCCTTTGAAACTAGTGCGGACCAGATCACCACCGAGGAAAACGGTATGGTGGACTGCGGCCTCATGGACCTTTGCCCGGAAGAAATTGGGCTTAATCAGGAGGCTGTGTGAAAGATCGGCATGGGTCAGGTCGGTTTTCCGCAGGACACCACTCACTGCGTTCATGTTTTGAAGGTTCATGTCACGCAGGTCTGCACCGGAGAGATCCTGCCGGGAGCGGATGGCTTCCCTGGCAGCTTCAGGCGTTTCGGGCTGGATGACATCAGAAGCTTTCTTTTCGATTTTTATCTCACTCGACATATCAACGCTCCTTTCAGTCTGATTCTACAGGAGAATCAATCCGCATTCAAGCGTTTGGTTTTTCCCAACCCGCTGATCACCTGGCGCAGCTTTGGCCGGCCATAGTATTCAACATGGCCCAGGCCGGAAATAGTGATATCGAGGTCGTTTTCAACCCGGACGGTGGCGTTCCCCTGCCCTGAGACGACAATCCGCAGGGAATCGCTTGCCAGTTCAGGCGCACGATATTCTCCAGAGCCGGAAATGCGGATCTGCTGGTGTTTCACCCGCCCGGCAGCGTTGAATTCACCCCGGCCGCTGATGCTGACATCCAGCCGGTCGCAGTTCAGGTGGTCGAAATTGAGATCGCCCAGACCGGAGATGCTCACATCCAGCGTGTCGGTTTGCAGAGAAGCACATTCCAGGTTGCATTGGCCTGAGACACCGATCTTTTTCAGGTCAACAAAGGTCAGGTGATAAACCACTTTGTGGTTCCCATTTGAAAATAGGGAGGAAATTACCGTGCCGATCCGGTTGAGCCAGTCGTCATCAACCCCCAGCACGAGGGTTCCCCTTCGCACCTCAGAGATCAATTGATCAAGGAGTTCTTCATCAGCTTCAATCGTCAGAGATGCCTGATCGCCCTGGGTGAGGATCAGGGTGCCAAAATCCTTAAATTTGATCTTGTCAAAGCTCTCGATCCTGCGTTCTTCCTTTTTCATCGGATTTCCTTTCTTTTATGCTTATCATGTTTAACTTTTGAGAAATAGTATATCATAAAACTAAGGAAATCACGATAGAATATCAGTAAAACATATGATAGTATTAAGAATATTAAACTTAGATTGATTCAGTCTGTGGTCCTGTCTGATCCTCGGACTCCGGGAGGTAGAGGATGCCCTTCCAAATTGCCTTCGCCCACTCCAGATCCGCAGGATCATCCAGATAGAAGGCGGTTTGCAGGCAGGAGGTGTCGCTGACCGTGAACGTGTACAGGGAGAGGCGTGTCTTTTCAATCAGATCGTTCTGGACCTGCGAATAACCCAGCCCAACGATCTCGCCCTTTGTTGACACCAGGGTTTCCAGGGGTTCATCCGGCATTTTTTCCTGGATTCTGTTGAGCAGCTCAAGCTTTCCGATATCTTCGGGAATGCTAAAGGCAGCTATGACGACGGTTATGCCCGGTTTCCAGAAGATGAGCTTTTCATCCTCGACGCGGCTTTCGAAATCGTCGGATAGGTCAATCATCCATTCAGGGGTAACGCGAAATGCCATAAGTGCCTTTCTATGCCAGACGCCTATTGTTGTGTCTCTGGCTCTCACATTATAATCAAGATAAGCGTATTATACCTGTGCGATCACAGGCAGTCTGAGAAGGTGAGGCCGCGTATGTATGACAATCCGGCAGGACCGATAGAAAAGTTTAGCTGGGGACGTTTTCAAATCAAGGGTGTGATCCACGCCGAGGATGGGCAGGGAGCAGGCAAGGATATTTGCATCCTCAGAGGGGAGGTGCTGCCCTGGAAAACCAGGAAAGGGCACCGGCTTAAGCCAAAAATGGTCGAGATCGTTTTGGATCAGGGCGTTTCAACACTCGTGATCGGCAACGGCGTTTATGGGCGCGTGAAAGTTCTAAAGAAGACGAAGAAAAAGCTAGAGGACGGGGGGATTAAAACATTGATCATTGAGAAGACGCCGGATGCCTGCGCGATCTATAACCGGCTGGTCAGCGAGGGAGAGTTCCCTGCCTTCCTGGCGCATGGCACCTGTTAGGCAGGTGTTAGATATTTATCTTATAATATGAGCGTTGTGAATTCGCATTGATTTTCTAGTTGATAAAAAAGGAGTTATAGATGGGAACTGCACCCCCCAGATGGGACCTCTCGAATGTCTATCCGGGATTGGACTCGGCAGAATTGAGTGCCGATATTGCATGGGTTAAAAAAGCAACGGATGAGCTCCGCTCTCTGTATCAGGAGGAACTTTCAATAATCACGCGAGACAGCCCGGTTGAAGCGATCAACACAGCTATCAGCAAAATGGTGGACCAGGTGAATGCCTTGATGCTCAAGGCCATGACGATCACGGCCTATATCCACGGGTTCATCAGCACGGATTCCTTCAACGAGGAGGCCAGGCAGTTGGAGTCGCAGTATGACCGGGTGATGGTTGACGTCCAGAAGGTTAATGTCTTACTGGAAACCTGGGTTGGGCAATTCAGGGATGTGTTGCCGGAAGCGCTGAAGCTGGGGAATAGCGCAGGCGAGCACGCTTTCCCGGTGATGGAACTCGCCGAACAGAGCCAGTATTTGATGAGCGAGAAGGAGGAAGTTCTCTCCCGTGAGCTGAGTCTGGCCGGATCCAAGGCCTGGAGCAAACTGCAGGGGACGGTGACCTCACAGAAGACCGTCGATTTTGAGTTGGACGGCAAAGCGCAGGCCCTGCCGATGCCGGCGTTGATCAATCTGCATTCGCATCCGGATGAATCCGTGCGGAAGCGGGCTTATGAAGCGGAAATGGCCGCTTGGGAATCGCTCAAGGAGCCGCTGGCAGCCTGCCTGAACGGTGTGAAAGGCTGGGTGAACACCCTGAACGAGCATCGCGGGCGTAAGGATGCCCTGCACCAACCGATTGACCAGGGCCGGATTGACCGTGAAACCCTGGACGCCATGATGGATGCGATGAAGGAGTCCTTCCCAACCTTCAGGCGTTATTTCAAAACCAAAGCAAAACGCTTTGGGCAGGATGCGCTCCCATGGTGGAACGTGTTTGCGCCGGTGGGCAGGCTTGAGAAGGAATACACCTTTGACGAAGCAAAGGCCTTCATCCTGAAGAATTTTGAGACCTTTTCGCCCGATTTGCGGGACTTTGCCAAAACGGCGTTTGATCGGAATTGGATAGACGCGGAGCAGCGGGCCGGAAAGCGCGGCGGGGCGTTCTGCATGTCCCTGCCTGCGGTTCAGGAATCGCGGATAATGTGCAATTTTGACGGTTCGCTGGATCAGGTGATGACGATTGCTCATGAGCTGGGACACGGCTATCACAACTTTAATATCTATGAGGCCGGCAAAACCCCACTCCAGCGGCAGACGCCAATGACGATGGCGGAGACGGCCTCCATTATGTGTGAGACCATCTGCTTCAATGCTGTGATGGACACCATCACGGAACCGGAAGCCGAGCTGGCGCTGCTGGAGACGGCCCTGATCGGTGATTCGCAGGTGATCGTGGATATCTATTCCCGGTTCCTGTTTGAGAAAGAGGTCTTTGAACGCCGGGCGAATTCAGAATTGAGTGCGGATGAGCTGTGTGAGATCATGGAAGACGCACAGGCGGCAACCTACGGTGACGGGCTGGACCCGGACTACCGGCATAAATTCATGTGGACCTGGAAGCCGCATTATTATTCGGCAGGTCTGTCGTTCTATAACTTCCCTTATGCGTTTGGCATGTTGTTCGGGATTGGGCTGTATGCGATCTACCGGCAGCGCGGCGCGGATTTTGTGCCGGATTATAAGAAGCTGCTCGCAGGCACAGGTGAAGCCCCCGCAGCCGAGCTGGCGGCCCGGTTTGGGATCGACATCCGGTCGAAGAAATTCTGGGCGGACAGCCTGGCTGTGATCGGCCAGCGGGTGGACCGGTATTGCGAGCTGTAGCTCTCAGGCAAACAGCATTCACATTCCTATAAAACAAAAAGCCGGAAGTCAGCAATGACCTCCGGCTTTTTGTTTGTTTCAGCGAAGGTATCCGCCTTCATCCAGCCAGGCCTGGATTTTGGCCTTAATCTGGTCGCGGACTTTGCGGAAGAGCTCAAGAGTTTCATCCATGGGGCCATTGAAGGCGGCTGGGTCTTCAAAAGGCCAGTGCAGACGGGTGCCCATGCCGGGGAAGAAGGGGCAGCGCTCGTCGGCATTACCGCAGACGGTGATGAGGAAATCGAAGTCGATTTTCCCCTTATACTCATCGAGGTGTTTGGAACTATGCCGGCTTATATCATAACCGGTTTCTTCCATGACTGTAATTGTGTGGGGGTTGACGCCGTGAGGTTCCAGCCCTGCGCTGTAGACCTCGAAACGGTCGCCGCCCAGGTGGCGCAGCCAGGCTTCAGCGATCTGGCTTCGGCAGGAGTTGCCGGTACAAAGGAACAGGACTTTAATGGGGGGTTGAGGGTTCATTTTTCTCCAGGATCACTCAGGTTTTGACAAAACACGTTTCATTTTACCCAATAGTGGAGAGAAAAGGATCTTGAACGTGGAAGGATGAAGCCTCAATCGAGGGTCAGTAGAAGACCGTGCTTTCTGAGCCAGGCGCGGTCCTGCTGGTAATCGGGTTTGAGGGCGGCGATGGCATGCCAGAAATCCCTGCCATGGTTCCTGATTTTAAGGTGGACGAGTTCGTGGATGACGACATATTCGATCACATCTAAGGAGGCCATGGCGAGGCGGTAGGTGAAGTTGAGGGTGCGCTGCCCCGAGCAACTCCCCCAGCGGGTGCGAGCGCTGGTGATGTGGATGGCTTTGACCTGATAGCCGTTTTGCCGGCTGTACTGATTGATCAGGCGGGTTGTGATGGCCCGGGTCTCCTCGCGGTACCAGGCGATGAAGACCTCTTTGGCACGATCCTGGGCGGCGCGGGAGAGGAGAAATGCTCCGTCAAGGTCCAGGGGCGGGCGCAGACGGTTGGTCAGGCGAAGGGGGTACTGCTCGCCGAGGTACCAGAAACGTTCGCCGGGGGTGAAGGTTTTGGGCTGGTGCGTAGGGAAATGCTGCGCTAATTGGGTTTGCTTTTTTACGATCCAGTCTGCTTTGCGGATGACAATGGCGTTGATTTGGGCGCGGGTTGCGGCCCGCGGCGCGCGTACGACCAGCCGTCCGTCGGGTTTGATCTCCAGGCTGAAGGTCCGGCGGTCGGAGCGGATGATCTCAGAGATGGTGGGAGAGGCATGGTTGGGCATGCTCGAATTATAACGGCTCTGGGGGTAGTAGAGGGTGGGAAGTTAGTTTCCGGGTTAAACCGCAAAGAGGAGAACCTCATGTATAATCAGGAAAACCCGGTAATGAGGCACGATTGACACACGACAGGAGCGTTATGGTTCATCCGGCGGCGGCGCAGCAGCAACACAATTCAGAATACGCAAGACCGGTGACATGCTGAGCAAGGACCAATTCTGGCCCATCATCCGGGACCTGGACGGGCGGGAGCTGAAAACGCTGGAACGCGGCCGGCCTTTTACTGTGGTGGATGTGGGGCGGGAACGGGTGGTGCTTTCACCGGTGGTGAGCGGGAAGCGCCGCATGATCCGGCGTGGGACGCTGGAGGGAGCTTTTGCGGCGTTGTGCGAGCGGCGGGAACTGACGGGGACAGAGATAGCCGAGGAATTCTCCTCATTCAATGCGGTCTACGTGGCGGCACTGCTGGCGGCTCTGCCGGATGTGGCGGTCTGCCACCGGCCGACCCGGCTGATCCTGGTGGGACAGCAGCTTTTTTATCTGGCGTAATTCCTGCATTTCATCCTCGACATAAAATCCAGAACGGGTTATTTTAATTATTTTTTAAAATGCCTCCCTGATATAATTTCCCCCATGCGTAGACGCCTGCCTAACGAATTTTCCAATTTCCCCAGCCAGTTCTGGCTGATGTTCGCGGGGATGATCCTTTCAACCATCGGGTCCACGATGATCTGGCCGTTTTTGATGATCTTCGCCAGCGAGACGCTCTCTTTGCCGCTGGTTGCTGTCACCAGTCTGATGACAATCAACGCGGCGGCAGGCCTGGCGTCATCAATCCTGGCGGGGCCGGTTATTGACCGGCTGGGGCGTAAGTGGGTGATGGTTGTTGGGTTGATCGGCAACGGGCTGTGCTATTTCCTCCTCAGCCGAGCGAGCAGTTATAGCGCTTTTGCCGTGATCCTGGGCGCCAGCGGGATGTTTTCACCCCTCTACCGGGTGGGCAGTGATGCGATGCTGGCTGACCTGTTCCCAATGCAAAAACGGGCCGATGCTTTCGCCATGATCCGGATGGCCAGCAATATCGGCGTGGCGACCGGGCCGGCTATTGGTGGATTTGTGCTGGCGCGTTCTTACAATATCGGGCTTTATGGCGCAGCGACCGGATTGATCGCTTACGGTCTGCTGATGTTAATTTTTGCCCGTGAAACACTCCCTGCTGGCCCAAAGGGTGAGAAGACATCTCTTGGACGTCAGTTACGGGGATACTGGCAGGCGCTGCGGGACAAACCGTTTATGGGGTTGGTTGGTGCGTTCACGCTT
>CAZXRL010000128.1:0-7744 GCA_964643275.1 uncultured Candidatus Brevefilum sp. | reverse complement strand
TGGACAATCAGATCCGGTAATACAATTTTTTGATGATTTAACCGAGCTGGTTTTAGTGGTGCTGTTTTTTTATCATATGAAGTAGCCAGGGGTTTTAAATCCCTTTTCTCTGAAAAGGCATAATCCGTTTTGGCAATAAAACATAAAACTGATCCTCTTGCTGCTGACAGTCAAAGCCTTCCTTTTTTAAATCACTTTTCTTTATTTTTTGAGTATGTGTAACTTCTAATTGATCGCAAACTCTTATAAAAACTGGGATGGCAGCGTGCCGGAACCGGGCGATCTGCGCGAGCAGGACCAGGCTTTATTGGCGACTCTCAGGGAGGGGTTCAAGACCGTAGAAGCCCACCTGGAAGCGGTGAAATTGCGGGCAGCCCTGCAGGAAGCGATGCGGCTGGCGGCGGAAGTGAACAAGTATCTGGATACCGCTGCCCCCTGGTTTGAAATCAAGGCAGATAAGGACCAGGCGGCAAAATCAATCTACACCGCCATGCAGGTGATAGACTGGCTGAAACTGATCTTCTCGCCCTTCCTACCGCATACGAGTGAACAGTTGCATACGTATCTGGGGTATGATCAGCCCATCTTTGGACAGCTTGTCACCCGAGACGTGGAAGACGACCTCAGCACCCATACCGTCATGCTCTATGAGCCTGCCGGGTCGTTGACTGAAGGTAAGGAAGACCTCTGGAGGCCAACAGAATTAACCCCCGGAAAAGCGTTCAAACAACCAGCGCCATTATTCCGAAAGCTGGATGCGGAGATCGTTGAAGCAGAGCGAGCCCGGTTAGGGAAGCAGGGATAAGTCGACAGTCAGGAAAAAGCAATTACCGGTGGGACGTCACGCCGGGGAGGTTTGGGATAAAAACCCCTCAAACGATTTTCGTATAGACATCAACGGAGATGTTATCTGTAACATCTCCGTTGAGATTTCTTAATGGGATATCGATAACCCTCAAGAGGGTCTGTTTGCAAATTTGAACAAATCCAGCCATTCCGGGAGCGCGCTGGCGAAATTCTCCATGATGTGCTGGCATTGTTCTTCAAAGAAGGTGTATTCCCCATACGCTTCGCCTTCGCTGGTATCCGCGTCCACCAGGTCAGAAACAGCGCGCAGGATCAGACAGGGGAGATTGTTCCGGTTACACACCCAGGCGATCGCACCTGATTCCCAATCTGCAAAGGATGCGTTGTATTTGCGGATCAGGTCCGGGATGTCGGCTGGAAGGATATCCCGGTCGGCTGAGACGAGGGTGCCCTGGATTACGGGCTGGGGCGGTTCCGCCGGCAGCCAGGAGAGGTCAAAGTCAACGCAGTAATGCCGGATAGCGCTGTCGAAGTCCGTCATCTGTTCGATGATGTCATAGATGAGGGTTTTCTCCGCCAGGATCACAGCCCCGCGCTCAACCCGACCGCTGAAGCCGCCGCAAGTTCCCAGGTTGATCACCCGGTCGGGCTGCCAGCGGTCAATGGCGTATTGGGTCGAACCCGCCGCGGCGACCTTGCCCCAGCCGCCATGCAGGAAACGCACGGATTGCAACCCGATGGAGGTTTTGAATGACTCGCCATAAGGCGTGGGTTGAATATCAGCGCCGGGGAAATGGGGCAGCAGGGCGCGCCATTCCGCCCCGGCAGAGATCAGGACGCAGACATCGGATTTTTCAGGCAAAGGGTCACTCTTTTCTGCCAAGGGAGGCCATATAAATGACGAACATCTCAGGAGGCTTCAGTCCGACCAGCTCATCTGCCGCGTCATCATCATACGCGCCAATGGCGCAGATCCCACAGTTGATCGATTCGGCAGCGAGGTGCAGGTTCTGGCAAACGTGTCCGGCATCAAGGTAGAGGTAGCGGTAGCTGCGCTCGGCATATCGCCACACTGTCCGTTCAGGAACCGCGGCCCAGATGAAGGTCACCGCGCTGGTTGCCACCTGACGTTGGCCCAGGCAGGCATCCGTGAGCCGGTCATTGAATGCCTCGTCCAGATGCAAGGCGACCAGTTTGTGATCGGATGAGACGAAACGGTAAAGCCCGGGTTGCAGTCCCTTCACCCGGTTGATGGCGAGATAAGTCTCGAAAGGGTGCCGGCATCCGGCGGATGGCACGGTGCGTAACGGGACGCCGCGTTTTTCATTGATCTCGATCACGCCCTGGGTCAGCCACAATAAATACGATAATTCCTCTATCGAGAGGAGGTCATCGCTATACCGCCTGAGGGAGCGCCGTTCCTCAATTGCCTTTCGAAGGTCGTATCCCCCCAGAGCGATGGCATCCGGTTTGGGCAGATCTATCAGCTGGCACCCTTCTTCCAGTGGGATCTCGTAGGGCGGCTGCGGAGTCCCCAGCTTCTGTCCGGCTTCACTGAGTTTGGGATATTTCGTCAACTCGACGAATAAATAGCCATTATCTTTTAGGCCTTTGTCTTTCTGCATTGCGTTTCTCCTATGTATGTTCTATTTTTGAATGGTCTTCCAATATTTCCGTTTGGTCCCATCACCCGGCTCTTCGAAAATGTCGAATTCGAATCCCTGGTCAAGCAGGTATTGATGGGTTTCATTTCCCGAGCTTGCACTTGTACCGGGATGCAGGATAACCAGACCGCCATCCCGCGTGACGCGGGCCATCTCGTGGTATTCCGCTGCGGGATCATCACCGAATACATGCCCGCTCATCACGATGTCTGCGAAATCATCCGGGAGCGGGATTTGGATGATGGTCCCATCGGAGGGAAAGACATTTATGAAACCGAGTTTCTCACGCTTTTCCCACAGGAATCGACGCAGGTTTGCCACCGGTTCCACAGCGTAGACCGTGCTGGCGACGGAAGCCACTGCGAAAGCCAGCCGGCCTGTGCCGGAACCGATATCGATTACGACCTTGTCCATAAAATTCGCCATTCCCATCAGGGAGGCATCATCCCAGGAGAGGAAGGGTAACCTGTCGTACTTCTCCGGATCGAGAACATAAATCAGCCAGTCCTGGATTCTATCCAGTACTGAGATTTCAGCCTTGCGCAGCTCCTCCGGGTTGGGATCTTCCTGAGCCAAATCGAGGCAACGGTCAATATAATCACCGCAGGGTGGGTAAATTTGCCGCATATACCAATCGACGGCGGGGTTCTCTTTCAGCGCCGTGCCCATCTGGGCATCCGGTTCCCGGGTGGCAAGATATTCAATATGCAGGGGTTCAAGCAGCAATAATGCGTTGAAGCTGACTTTGGAAACATCCATCCAGCCAAGATTAGCCATGGTGTTCCTTTCTCAGTTTAATATCGCAAAGCCATAGCGATCATGGATATGATCATCACCAGGGCGATCACGGCCATCAGGATCTGGTAAATCCGATACGAGGTGGAACGTTTTTGGGGGTCTTTGCTCATAGTTATCCTTATTCAAGTTGGATTTTGATTGATTGGGCCATTTCGAGGGTAATGCCTTTGATCTCGGCGATCTTCTCAGGCTCAGCGTTTTTGATCCCGTCAATGGAACCGAAATTCTGTAACAGGTCACGCCTGCGGGCGGGCCCAATCCCTGGGATGGAATCCAGCCGGGAGGCCAGACCCTGCCTGGACCGGCGCTTTCGGTGCGCCGTGATGGCGAAGCGGTGAGCTTCATCCCGGATCCGCTGAACGAGATACAATCCGTGGGAATGGCGGTCCAGGAATACCGAATTGTGTTCGCCGGGCAGGAAGAGTTCTTCTTCCTGCTTTGCCAGGCCAGCCACGGGGACGGTATCCAGCAAATTATACTGCTCAAGTACAGTAACCGCCCGGCTGAGCTGTCCCTTCCCTCCATCCACCAGCAAAAGGTCAGGCAGGATCGAGAAAGCCAGGTCGGGCTTCTTGCCGACTTTTTCGTCATCCTCGTGGTACGCTTTCCAGCGGCGGAACCGTCTGGTCAGGACTTCCTCCATGCTGGCAAAGTCATCCTGTCCCAAAACGGATTTGATATTGAACCGCCGGTAGAGCTTCTTATTGGGAGTCCCCTGTTCGAAAATGACCATGCTCCCGACGCTGGCGACACCCTGGGTGGTGGAGATATCGTAACACTCGATCCGGTTGGGCGGCGCGGAAAGGTTCAGCGCTTCCTGCAATTCGGTGAGCGCGCCAGTCTGACGGTTCTTGTCCGACTCCCAGCGGGTACGCAGAGCGGTCAGGGTTTCAACTGCATTTTCCGTCGCCATCTTCACCAGTTCCTGATTGAGTTCCTGATGGGGGACGGTGATCTCGACCTTGTCGCCCGATTTCTGGCTGTTCAGCCAGGTGTTGATGATCTGGGCTTCTTCCAGTTCGGTGGGGAGGAGGACATTCCTGGGGATGAACGCCGCCTGGGAATAGAACTGCTTGACAAATTCACTCAGGATCTGCTCATCCGCCTCTTCCTCGGTGCCTTCCAGGACGAAGTATTCCCGGCCGATCAGCTTCCCGCTGCGGATGAAGAAAACCTGGACGCAGGCTTCGCCATCCGCGCGTGCCATGGCGATCACGTCCGAATCGGTCTGGTCGCTGCTGACGACCTTCTGCCGTTCGACGACTCGGTCAATCGCCAGGAGTTGGTCCCGGATGGCGGCTGCCTTCTCATAGTGCAGGTCTTCAGCCGCTTTCTCCATCGCCTGGTTCAACCGCCTGACGACGGGTTCTGTCCGCCCTTCGAGGAATTTGCAGAGATCGTCAATCACCTGACGGTAATCCGCCTGGTTGATCGCGCCGATGCAGGGCGCGGTGCAGAGCTTGATGTCATAATACAGACATGCCCGGCTGTCCTGGCCGGTGATCTCGCGGTTGCAGGTCAGGTAGGGGAAGATCTTGCGGAGGAGGTCCAGGGTCTGGTGGACGGCCCATACGCTGGTATAAGGCCCGAAATAACGGGCGCCATCCTTTTTCATCTCCCGGGTGACGGTCACCTTTGGGAAGGGATCCTGCCAGTGGACTTTAATATAAGGATAGCGCTTGTCGTCCTTGAGCCTGACGTTATAGCGGGGCCGATGCTGCTTGATCAGGGTCATTTCAAGGATCAGGGCTTCCAGCTCTGAGCCGACCACGATCCATTCGATGTCGGCGATGTCCCTGACCAGCCGGTATGTTTTCGGGTCTTCCTGCGCTGTGCTGTGGAAATAAGAACGGACCCGGTTGCGCAGATTGACCGCCTTGCCAACATAGATGATGCGGCCCTGATCGTCTTTCATCAAGTAGCAGCCGGGCTTATCGGGAAGGGTATCAAGGACCTGTTGTAGATGATCGTTCCATTCCATAACGCCTTCATTTTAGCACATGAGGCAAATCCAATAAACGCGGCTAATCCATTGGGTTATAATTCAATTTGGAGGACTTATGCCCATTCGGATCCTGCCAGACCATGTCGCATCCCAGATCGCTGCCGGTGAAGTGATTGAGCGCCCGGCATCGGTTGTTAAGGAACTGGTTGAGAATACCCTCGATGCCGGAAGCTCTGCCGTCACGATTGAGATATCGGGCGCGGGGAAGCGCCTGATCTCGGTGACGGATGATGGCGCGGGCATCCCGCCGGACGAACTCGGGCTGGCGGTCTCGCGCCACGCGACAAGCAAGCTTTCCCGGTCTGAGGACCTTTTTCATATTGACACACTCGGTTTCCGCGGTGAAGCGCTGGCTTCGGTCGGGTCAGTCTCGCGGCTGACGGTCGAATCCCGTACGATTGAAACAGATGTCGGGGCGCGGCTGACGGTGGAGGGCGGCAGGCTGGAGGGCCAAGTGGGGACTGGCATGCCGCCGGGAACGCGGGTCACCGTTCAGGACCTGTTCTATAACGTCCCCGCCCGGCTGAAATTCCTAAAGACCGATAACACCGAGCGCCGCCATATTGAAGCGCTGGTCACACGCTATGCCCTGGCCTACCCGGAAGTGCGCTGGCAGCTCCTGGTGGATGGCACACCCTCCCTGAGCACCAGCGGGAACGGCGACCGGCGGGAGGTACTTTCCAGCCTTTACGGTGTGGATATCGCCAGGAAGATGCTCTCAGTTGATTTCAGGGAAGACGAGTATCACATCCACGGTTTCATCAGCCCGATCTCACTGACCCGCTCGAACCGGCGGGAGATCACGATCTTCGTCAACGGCCGCTGGGTGAGGGATACGGCCGTCACGGCCGCCGTAATCCGGGCTTACCACACCCTTTTGATGGTGGGGCGGTATCCCATCGTCGTCCTGTTCATTGACCTGCCCTCCGAGGGCGTTGACGTGAATGTGCATCCTGCCAAAGCGGAAGTCCGCTTCCGGGAAGCCGACCGGATCTTCAGCAGGGTGCAGCGCGCTGTCCGGCGGGCGCTCCTGGCACACTCACCGGTGCCGGATCTGGGGACAGGGCAGCTCTGGGGGACGCAAAGGGATACAGACACACAACAAACTGACCCCGCCTGGCAGATGTCTGCAGACATCCAGCCTAGCAGGGGGGAAGGCGATTCGGAATCTGCCCGGGTCCGGATCCACACCGGGGACGCGGAGGCTGATGGGCTGCCACTCCTCCGGCTGGTGGGGCAGGTGGCAGCCACGTACCTGATCGCAGAAGGCCCGGATGGGCTCTATCTGATTGACCAGCACGCCGCACACGAGCGGGTGTTGTTTGAGCAGTTGATGGCACAGCAGGTGGGGCAGCGGGTGCCGGCTCAATCCCTGTTGGAGCCTGTGAACATCACCCTGCCGCCGGATAAGGCCCGGCTGCTGGAAGACCAGCTGCCTGTGCTGGATACCCTGGGGTTTGAGGTGGACTCCTTTGGCCCCAACACCTTCACCGTCCGGGCGATCCCGGCGCTGATCGTGGGCGGAGACCCCGAAGCGGCGCTCAATGTGCTGGTTGAGGATTTCGAGGAAGACGAGACCCCGCTGGCCGCTGCAGTGGAAGCCCGGATCACCGCCCGGATCTGTAAGCGGATGGCTGTCAAAGGCGGCCAGAACCTCTCAGCGGAGGAACAGACTGCCCTGCTGCGCAGTCTGGAGGCCTGCCAGTCCCCGCGCACCTGCCCTCACGGCCGGCCAACGATGATCCACCTTTCGGCGGACCTGCTTGAAAGGCAGTTCGGCCGGCGGGGCGCACGCTGAGGCGGGGGTATGGGCCGGTTTTTCGTTGCAGGCCTGATCAACCTTGAAACCACCGTCGCCATTGACGGTTTCCCGCTGGATTATTTCCCGGTCCGCTATCCTTTTTTTGGTTTGCGGTCGGCCGTCTCCGGTGTGGGATATAACCTTGCCAAAGCGCTGACTGTTCTTGGCAACGAAGTGGTGTTCGCCTCGCTGACCGGCACAGATGGGAATGGTGACCTTGTTCGGAAGGCACTCAGTGAAAGCCGTATCCGGGACGGGTTGGTGCTGAACCTGCTCGATGAAACGCCCCAATCCGTGATCCTCTACGACCCTCAGGGGCGGCGGCAGATCCACGTTGACCTCAAGGACATTCAGGATCGGACCTATCCGGTGAGCAGGCATACCGAAACCGCGATCCAGTCCTGCGACCTGGCCGTGATCTGCAACGCCAGCTTCACCCGGCCGCTACTGGCGCTTGCCCGGCAGGAGGGTAAACGGATCGCCACGGATCTGCACGCGCTTTCCGACCTTGACGACCCCTATAACCGCGAGTACATGGAGGCTGCCGAGATCCTCTTCCTGAGCGATGAAGCGCTCCCGGTTGCCCCGGAGGATACCGCCCGGGCTTTGCTGGGCCGCACGCATGCGGAGATCGTGGGGATCGGTTTGGGCGGGCAGGGCGCGCTGCTG
>CAZXRL010000127.1:0-7754 GCA_964643275.1 uncultured Candidatus Brevefilum sp. | reverse complement strand
TATGAGAACTATTTGGGAATGAAAACGAGGACAATCTGAGCGCTAATTGACACAATTTGGGCATAAAGGTAGACTTATCTTTGTTTTACAGTACTGATTGAAAAATAATCCTATGGTATAATTTCGACGGTTAATTGGTAATGTTTTCATTACCAATCTTGTTTAATAAGGAGTATCATCTTGGCCTTCTCTCCCCTTAACTGGCTTTGGGGATTATTTTCCCTGGATATTGGCATTGATTTAGGAACAGCGAATACTTTAATCTATGTCCGGGGTAAAGGGATCATCATCAACGAGCCATCCTGGGTGGCGATTGAGAAAAGGACCCGCGAACCATTGGCGATTGGCTCTCAGGCGAAGGCAATGGTTGGCCGCACACCTGCGAATGTTGTTGCCATACGCCCATTAAGAGATGGTGTTATTTCCGAATATGACATTACTCAGGCTTTGCTGGAATACTTCATCGGCAAAGCGCATCAGCAGAGTATTGTCCCCCTGCCGAAGCCGCGGGTGGTCGTTGGGATTCCCTCAGGAGCAACAGAGGTGGAGAAAAGAGCCGTGTTTGATGCTGCGATGGCTGCCGGCGCACGGGAAGTCTACATGGTCCACGAACCTTCGGCAGCTGCCATTGGTGCTGGGCTGCCCGTAAATGAGGTTCAGGGCTCAATGATCGTGGATATAGGCGGTGGCACAACCGAGGTCGCGATTATTTCTATGGGAGGGGTTGTTGTTTCCCGGTCACTGCGGGTCGCAGGAGATGAGCTTGATCAGGATATTATCAATTACGTTCGGAATAAATATAATTTATTCATTGGAGAACGGATGGCAGAGAAGGTCAAACTTGCAATTGGTTCTGCTTTCCCCCTGAAAGAAGAGCTGACTATTGATGTTCGTGGGCGGAACCTCGTTACGGGCCTCCCAGAAGCCATTGAGATCTCGTCTGTTGAGGTCCGGGAAGCGCTTTCCAGCTCCATATCCGTGATCATCAAAACCATCCGCGATGCCCTTGACGAAGCTCCTCCTGAAATCATCTCAGATCTTCTCGATAATGGTGTTTGTCTGGCTGGAGGCAGTTCAAACTTAAAAAACCTGGCAGAACGGCTGTCCAATGATTTGAGAGTGCGGGTATGGGTCGCGGAGGACTCCATGACCTGTGTGGCACGGGGGTGCGGTATTATTCTGGAGAATAAGGACGAATTTGAGAGTTTTCTGGTTGGTGTCGAAAGAGAACCGACAAAACGGACTTTGTCATAATCCTTTTATTATTCCATTCATTCCAAACATCATCAATTTCGATCCGGTAATAATTTGAGGACCGGTTTGTTATGAAATTTCTAAAATCAAAAAACAGTCAGACAATTGTGGTCATCCTGGTTGTGGCAGGTCTGTTGTTTTTAGCGCTCAGCGGTTATTTAACCCCTGTTTTCAACCTTTCGCTGAATCCTTTGATTTCATTCCAGAGCTGGTTGTCGGTAAGGTATCTCTCCGCGCAGGACTTTCTGACTGCGCCGCGGGATATTACGCAATTACGCGAGCAGAATGCTGTGTTGGAATCTCAGGTGACCCAACTGGAAACTCAGCTGATTCAATTGGAAGAGCGGCTAGGAGAAGCGCAGGTTTGTTTTGCGTTGCTGGATTTTGGGAGGACCAATCCCCAGTATGACTATATCGCGGCAACGGTGATTGGCCGTGAAATCAGCCCATTCCTCCAATATATCATTATCGATAAAGGAACCGATCATGGGATCCGTTATGGGATGCCCGTTGTCACCCAACAGGGCCTCGTCGGGCGGGTGGATGCCGTTATTGGGCCTGCGGCAAGGATCAAGTTGATAACCGATTCAACATCCGTCGTCAATATCCGTTTAAAGGCTGCGGAAACCGAAGCACAATTGCTGGGTTCTCTAACAGGTGATCTTGCTCTGGATATGATTCCACTCGACGAAAATGTCGAACCGGGTGATATTGTTCTGACATCCGGCCTGGGAGGTAACTATCCCCCCAATATCTTTGTCGGCCAGGTCCTTTCCGTCCAAACCCGGGAAAATGTACTCTTCCAGACAGCAACGGTCCAGCCGATTGTGGATTTCAACAGCATCAGCTCTGTGCTGGTGGTGTCCAATTTTGTAGCTGTGGATATCTCTCCCCTGATCCCGGAGCCATAATTGTGATCTCCCATCTTGTGTGTGCCATATCAATTGTGGTATTTTATACCCTGCAAATCACAATATTCTCGCAGTCCCCGCTGGTTTCTGGCGCAGCTGATCAGGTCTTGTTGTTTTTTGCAGCCTGGACTCTTCAGGAAAAGATGAAGAACAGCTGGCTTTGGGCCGCTGTTGCAGGCGTAATCATCAGCACTATCTCTGCCATGCCTTTTTACACACCTCTGATTGCATACTTGATTGTGGTTGGCATTACAAAGTTATTACAACGACGAGTTTGGCAAGCACCGATTTTGGCTATGTTTATTGTGACATTGATAGGCACCTTTGTTCAGCATGCGATCTATATTCTTGCTCTGCAGATCAGCGGTGCTCCCATTTCATGGGGGGAGAGCCTGAATATGGTGATCCTGCCCAGTGCATTATTAAACATGATCTTTGCATTGCCGATGTATGCGATTGTAAATGACATCGCCGGCAGAATTTACCCCCTGGAGGCTGAACTATGAACGGGTTTCTGCAAGAAAATAAAAAGTTTGAAAAATGGCGCTTTTTAGTGCTTTATATCCTGATCGGAACGATCTTTGGATACTTCTTGCTCAGGTTGTTTGATATCCAGATCCTGCAAGGCGCAAATTATATCGCCCAGGCAGAGGATAACCGCACGCGGGTCATCAGTGATCCAGCTATCAGGGGCACGATCTATGACCGTAATGGATATGTCCTGGCTCAGAATGTTCCCTCCTATAATGTGGTCGTCATCCCAGGTTATTTACCTTCGGATGAGGGTGATACTCAGGCGGTGTTCCGGGAGCTGTCAGCATTAATTGACATGCCGGTAAGCCGGGGAGACACGGATGAAGAAACGGTCCGGACGTTCACTCCGTGTTACAGCGACCTGGGGATCCAGGAGGTCGTCTATATTGCAACCACCAACTGGCCGTTTGATTCGACTCCGCTGAAATGCGATGTGCCGCAGGATGTTGCGATGGTTGTGATGGAAAATCGGGAGGATTGGCCGGGCATTGATGTTGAAATAGAACCTGTCCGCCAATACCCGACCGGTGACCTGACATCAGAGATCATCGGTTTTCTGGGGCCGATCCCAGCAATTCTTGAAGAATATTATGTTGGGCTGGGTTTTGTGGCTAACCGGGACAAAGTGGGTTATGCCGGTGTTGAGCAGTCCATGAACGATGTCCTTTCCGGCACCAATGGTACCCGAGTGGTTGAAGTGAATGTCGCGGGAGAATTTATCCGAAATCTTGAAGAGCCTGTTGAACCTATTCCAGGCAATGATATTTACCTCACCATTGATACCCGGCTGCAATTGATTGCTCGTCAAGCGCTGATTGATGAAATTGAGTTCTGGAATCAGTATGCCGGACGAACGTTGTCGAATAATGGTGTTGTGATCGCCATGAACCCCAAAACCGGTGAAGTCCTTGCGCTGGTTTCTTACCCAAATTATGAAAACAACCGGATGGAACGCATAATTCCCGGCTATTACTATGAGCAGCTCTACCGTGATCCACAGCGGCCCTTGTTCAATCATGCCATTTCTGCGGAACACCCTCCGGGATCGGTATTTAAAATGGCTGCCGCTCTTGGAATTCTGAATGAAGGCGTGGTGACGCCGGAATATGAAATTTTTGATCCCGGCAGCATCACAGTCATTCAGAGGTACTATGAGAACGACCCGGGCACGCCGCGGGAGTTTGTGTGTTGGGACCGTGAAGGGCATGGCATGGTTAACTTCATGTGGGGCGTGGCATATTCCTGTAATGTGTACTGGTACAAAGTCGGCGGCGGTTTTGAGGATGAGGTGCCGGGGAATGGCCTGGGCATCTGGCGGATGGGTGAATACGCCCGCGCACTCGGTTATGGTGAGCCGACAGGTATCGAACTTCCCGGGGAGCAAGACGGATTGATTCCCACCCCGACCTGGAAACGGATAAATCTGGGCGAAAACTGGGCGACGGGTGACACCTATACCGCGACCGTAGGGCAGGGTTATGTTCTGGCTACCCCTTTGCAGGTCCTTAACTCCATCTCGACGATTGCAAACGGTGGGAAGGTGATGGATGTTACGCTGATCGATAAGATCATCTCAAAAGAAGGGGAAGTCCTTCAGGAACTGACCCCGAGCTATAAATGGGATATCACTGTCGATCCAGTCATCAATGTTTATGAGAATAATATCCCCACCGGGGAGAAGATAACGGTTGAACCATGGGTGGTTGAACTATCAAATGAGGCCATGCGCCTTGTTGTGACAGATGGCACTGCCTCACGTTATGAAATCGAGCGGCATGCAGCTTTGTTCAGGAATGATTCGTCCCGCTCTGCGGGAAAGACCGGCACTGCCGAATACTGTGATGATATTGCCAACGAACAGGGTCTATGTCAGTTTGGCGCCTGGCCTTCGCATGCCTGGTATGTGGGTTATGCGCCGTGGGATGATGCTGAGATTGCCGTTGTTGCCTTTGTGTATAACGGTACTGAAGGTGCAACATTATCAGCGCCAGTTGTCAGGAGAGTTATCGACGCGTACTTTGAGTTGAAAGCCGCTGATGCTGAAACGGCACCTTGATGGTTCCAGGCTAAATTGATCCATGGGATGAATTCAATCCGTGATAGGATTATGTCTGATTTGAAATTAGCCTCATTTCTCAGAGCGGTTGATTAGAGATGGAAATCAAGGGTACGAAAGACGGCATTCTGGTTAATTTGGAAGATCAGGATTGGCTGGAAGCCAAAGATGAGCTGATTGAACAAATTAAGCTCAAACAGGATTTCTTCGAAGGCGCTCAGCTTGTTCTGGACGTGGGGAACAATGTCCTTAGGGCGAAAGAGCTGGGGGAATTGCGGGATTTACTCTCGGATCGAGGTGTGAGCCTTTCGGGAGTGTTGAGCCTTTCGATAGTTACCCGGGAGACCGCTCAATTATTGGGGATGAGGACCCGGATCGACCCTCCAAATGAAAAGCAGGGTCGAAAAATGAAGCCGCTTGATACGGTATTGGCAGGCGAACCTGCTGTGATGATCCATCGAACGATGCGTTCGGGTTTCAAAGTGGCTTATCAGGGACATGTGGTGGTGTTGGGAGATGTCAACCCAGGCGCAGAAATTGTTGCCTCTGGTTCTATTGTGGTCTGGGGACGCCTGCGGGGAACGGTTCATGCAGGCGCGGATGGTGATGAGGCGGCCGTTATCTGTGCTCTGGACCTTTCTCCAATGCAATTACGCATTGCGTCAAAAATTGCGACATCACCGCAGGATTCTGAAACACCGCAGCCGGAAATTGCAAGTATCAAAGAAGATCAAATCATTGCTGAACCATGGCAGACCTAACAAGGAGGCGTATGAACGGAAAAGTAGTAACCATCACATCCGGAAAGGGCGGGGTAGGAAAGACAACGACGACAGCGAACCTGGGGATCGCTCTTGCTTCGTTAGGCCAAAAAGTTGTGTGTATTGATTCTGATATCGGCCTGAGAAATTTGGATGTTGTGTTAGGCCTGGAAAACAGGATAGTGTATGATCTTGTTGATGCCATTGAAGGACGTTGCCGTCTGCCACAAGCCATGATCCGGGATAAACGGTTTGAAACGTTGTTCCTGATCCCTGCAGCACAAACCCGCGATAAGACAGCTGTATCCCCAAGCGATATGGTGAAATTGTGCGATTCGCTTCGGGAGGAAATGGATTGGATCATTATCGATTCTCCGGCCGGCATTGAAAGAGGCTTTCGGAATGCGCTGGCACCTGCGGATGAGGTCATTGTGATCACTAATCCGGAAGTTTCCGCTGTCCGGGATGCTGATAGGATCATTGGATTAGTGGAAGCGGAAGAGAAGGGGCCAGCAAAGCTCATCATTAACAGGATCAACCTTTCAATGGTCAAGCGCGGGGATATGATATCCGCTGAGGATGTGGTAGAACTACTGGCGATACCGATCATTGGCATTGTTCCCGAAGATGAGGCGGTCCTGGTCAGCACTAACCATGGCCATCCAGTGGTGTTGAATGAGAAAAGCCGGGCAGGGCGTTCATTTATGAATATCGCTGCCCGATTGAATGGCGAGGATGTCCCCTGGCTTGAGCTGGATGAGAAAAATGGATTTTTCAATAGACTTGGGAAAATAATCTCCGGAGGAAGTTGATATGGCTTCATTGTTTGGAAAGCTAACCGGAAAAAAACATGCCAGCGCAAACCGCGCGAAGGAACGGCTGCATTTGGTGTTAATTCATGATCGGACGGATCTCAGCCCGGAAGCCCTGCGTTCACTCAAAGATCGCTTGATTGAGGTGATTTCAGATTATGTTCAGATTGATGCAAATCAAACTGAAATCCAGATTGAAACGGATGGCAGGGAACAAACATTGATTGCCAATATCCCTCTGAAGAGCCCCAGGGTACGTTGATCATCGGCAGGCTGTTATCTGAATGAAGCGTAATCAAAACGTCTGGCAGAATTTTGATTTCCTGCTCTTTGGCGCGGCCTTGATCCTTTCAATTCTCGGGGTCGCATTGATCCGCAGTTCCATTGCAGGAAACATTACCCTTATTGATCACCCTCAGAGGCAGGCGATCTTCCTTGTGATCAGCCTGGTGGTCTTATTTATTGTTGCCGCTTTCGATTATAAATACTGGATAACCCTGATTCCGCCCATGTATCTGGTAACCTTAGGTTTCCTGCTGTTTGTTTTCACAGCGGAAGCCCGGTTTGGCTCTGTCCGTTGGCTGGAGCTTGGGACAATTCTGATCCAGCCGGCTGAGATTGCGAAAATTGTCACCATTCTGGCGTTGGCAAATTTCTTTGCGAACAATTATCAAACGGCGAACAAGCTTGGGACAATCATGAGAAGCGGGCTGCTGGTGGGGGGCCTAATTATTTGGATTTTTTTGCAGCCGAATCTCAGTACGACCATTGTCCTTCTGATTATCTGGGCGTCGATTCTATGGATAACGGGGATCAAGTTGAAATTCATTTTGATTGCTGTTGGGATTGTCCTCCTTGTTTTACTGATTGGGGCAGCCACGGGATTCTCCTTCCTTGAAGATTATCAAAGAAACCGGATTACCAATTTTCTTTTTCCCGATCCTGACGCCAGCTATGGGGAGACCTATAATGTTGAGCAGGCCCTGATCACCATTGGGACCGGCGGCTGGGTTGGACAGGGGTATAATCAATCCACTCAGATCCAATTGCGTTTTCTTAAGGTAAGGCATACTGACTTTATCTTTTCAGTCCTGGCAGCGGAATTCGGGTTTGCAGGGACGGTATTGGTTATGGCTCTCCTGGTTTTGATCGTCATCCGTTGTATCAGAATCGCGCAAAATGCACCGGATCTTTTTGGTAGCTTAATTGCCTATGGGTTTGGAATTTTGATCTTCTTTCAATCGATTGTAAATATCGGCGTCAACATCAATGTCATTCCCGTTACAGGATTAACCTTGCCCTTTGTCAGTTATGGCGGCAGCTCGCTGCTATCCTTGATGTTAGGGATCGGGATGGTCGAAAGTGTGGCGATGCGGTCTGTGAAGAAACCTGAGTGACAAGCGCAATAAGAAGAGAAGAATGACAC
>CAZXRL010000126.1:0-7860 GCA_964643275.1 uncultured Candidatus Brevefilum sp. | reverse complement strand
AGAGCCATGAAGTGAAAAAACAAAATTCATACATCGCTTATACAAAGCGCTATGGCCTGGTTTAGAGTGGGGCAGGGGGTCAGCCAAAGATATCCAGATATTCCTTATCGAGCTCGTCATCACTCAGGTGAGAATATCGCTGGGTTACAGCGATATTCTTATGACGGGCGAGTTCCTGGGCAAGTTTCAGGTTGCCGGATGCCTGCAGCACAGTGGTCACAAAATAGTGCCGGAAGGAGTGCGGGGTGATCGTACCAACAGCTTCTTTGCCCACGGCTTCCCTGACCCGGTCTTTGACGATCTGGCGGCCTGTTGTGGTGGAAATTGATTCGATCCGCTTTCCAACACCTTTATCATGGCGGGCAAAAACCGCCGTTGCACCCAGGGACTTTCCTGTTGCGCCATCTTTGGGTGCACGCAGGGCAAGATAGTCTTTGAGAGCACGCAAAGCCCGGCTTGAAAACCGAACCACAGCTTCCCGGTTGCCTTTCCCGATGATGACGGCACGGCCTTCATGCCAGCCAATATCTCCCCGGCGCAATCCGCAGGCTTCATGCACACGCAGCCCTGTATCCGCCAGTGTGAGCAGGAAAGCACGATCACGATAGTTGATAAGTCGCTGGCGGTCGTCTTCCGCAGGGAGCTGGTTCAGCTCAAGCGCATAAGTGAGGACCGCTTCAATCTGATCCCGCGGGAATTGCGGCAGTCGAATCCCAGGCCGCCGGGAGCGCTGTTTGATCAACAATCTGACCCGGGGGAGATTTATGTCCATGATCTCTTCACCGGCGAGATATTCGAAGAACCCAACCGCTGCTGTGAGATAGCATTGTTCCGTGGAAGGGGCGTAGGACTTGAGTTCTGCAGCAAACCAGGCGATTGAATCTTCAACAAGTTCAGAGATGGGTGTCTCATCCGCATCAATCTTCTTTGTTTCAAGGACGGTTTTGAACTTATTCATGGCATTTTTATAAGTCCTAAAGGTGGATTCGCTGCGGGCGAGATAGACACTGTCAAGATACAGTGAGATGACCTGTGAAATTGAGGAAGATGAGCCAGAAGCAGCCATTTAATTTATGCCTTTTCGTATAGTAGTTATATATGATAAAATTATTTTGTTTGCAGCTCTATTGTATTGTAACTGTTTGTTATATATTAAATAATTACATATCAAAAATGATCGTATTAGTATTCTAATCAAATGTGGGCGAGGAGGATAACTTTGTCTTATTGATGGATTTCTCTAATAAAAGAACGACAACTAAAGTCAATGGGTTATTCCTCTTATCGTGTCTCTGGATATTGAAAGTAGATTGGCATACCAGCTAATACCTTCAGAGAAGTTCCGTCTATTCATCTCCAGCATTTCCTTCCTTAACAATACACATAACCGCCAGGGAGTACGTAAACATCGTCGAAAAACGCACATTATCCCAAACAGTAGGTTCTGATAATTATACTTATCATAACCATAAAGCATATTAAGATATTAACCCCACTCACCTTTTCTGTCAAGGTGTCTAGTTATGTTAACTGAGATTAGATATTTCTTTGGATATATTCATCATGTGCGCCAACCCAAGGCTGACCCATCCTATGCCGGTCACTGACTTTGATGTCACTCAAATTTCCCATGACTTCGATAAGCAGCTCAGCAATTTGCGGCCAATTCTCATCCCCAAAAGATTGCTCTAACTTTTTGGCAGTTTGTTCAGCCCAAAGCCAAGCCATCCGGTATTTATCGGCCTTCACCCAGTATCCCCGTTTTTCCCAGGCCGCCACAGAGCGATCAATTCCAGCGGCGATTTCTCTTAAGGCCAGAATAACGAACGCAACCATATCCTTCGTCCCCTTACCGGGCTCCTGCTGGCGCATGAAGTCCCGGATCGTCACAACGATGGCTTTACTCAGCTGGGTGCGCTCCTTACCTGGGGTTGAAGTCTTGATGATTCGCGTCATTGTTATCTCCTACACTTGGTGGGCTGTCTGCAATAAACCTTATGAGCGGTGACATATTATACCCGACCAAAACCCTGAAACTTAATCTTATTGACCGGTAATATACTCTAGCGTATAATTTTTCTACCCAAATCCGGGGAAGTGCTGGAATTGGCAGACAGGCGTGACTTAGGATCACGTGCGGCAACGCGTGAGGGTTCGACCCCCTCCTTCCCCATATCCCAGGCTAATGAATCATCATATTCCATATCTCCAATATCCTCGAAATGTCAACACTTTGGACATTTCCGGTCAAATAGAAACAGGATTTACTCATGAATCAACCTGATAACAACAGACCTGGTCGCAATAAGAACTCAAAACAAGCCTGGATGATTGGCATCAGTGCAGTTCTTGGCATTGGTGTGATTTCCTTTTGCTTATTTTTCTTCCTCTGGCTGAGACCTAAATACTTCAAACCACTCTCGGAACCTTTGGATTCGACCCATGAAAGCACAATGGACAAAACCGCCGATCCGTCTCCGGTTGATCTGCCCCATGAAACAGATTTGCCTGTGCCTGTCTGTGGGGATACGGCTGAATTAACCGTCCTGATCGTTGGAGCCGACTATCGCGGCGCAAATTATCTTTATGGTCTGGCAGATGTTATTCCGATTGTCCATGTGGATTTTACTGTCCCACACATCAATGTTGCAGCACTTCCACGGGCGCTGCTGATCCCTGAGCCCGCACCGAGGCTGGATGTGACGCCACCTATTTTGATCAACCAGGCCTACTTGTATGGAACAGAGGGCATGGGACATTATTCAGGCCCCGGGTATGGCGCTGGTGCCCTGGCCGAAACACTTGAAGCCAATTTTGATCTTCAAATTGACAATTATCTTGTGCTGGATTTTCGGGCTTTTGTGAATTTCATTGACAATCTCGGCGGTATTCAGGTGGATTTACCCCTGCGGATTGAGGATGGCCCTAACATCAATTTTCCAGCAGGCGTTCAGGTAATCAATGGCGAGGAAGCCCTCCAGATCGCACGGCACAGGAAGGATATTTCTGATAACGCGAGGATTGATAACCAGACGATCATAATCCAGGGAATCCTTGAAAAGCTATTAGACCCGGCAACGATCCTCAGACTTCCCCAACTGGTATCGGATCTTTCGCACACCATTATGACCGACGCAACCCCACAGCAAATTCAAAATGCTATCTGTTTACTGGGGAAAATAGGATCTGAAGATGTCCGGTTTTTTAATCCGAGCGAAGATTTGATCTCTGATGAACGGGTGTTTATCCCCACCATGAACAAGGAAATGAATGTGTTTGTATGGGATCAGGACCTCGCTGTCTGGTTGACTGATTCCTTGACATACATTCCAGATGATCAGGCATCTGAACATGAATAATAATCGCAGAAGTACACACCGGACCTGATCGATTCTTCTCCCCGCACCGGTTTTATTTAATTAATAGAATTTATATACTTAATATGGTAAAATCCGCACGAGTTGTGAGAGTACAATAAGAACAAGGGTTTGCCTGTGGCAGAACTAAGCAATTCTTTGCTTCCATTGTGACTATCTCCTTTTATGGACTCATCACTGAGAGAACTTATACTTTAAAGGAAAAACCATTGAATATAGAAAAAACACTCCAAGAGGACCGTCAGGCATTACTCACAGTTGAATATACCAGTCAGGAGTTTGAAGGTTTCAAACGCCGGGCTGCCAGGAAAATAGCCAGGGACACAAAAATCCCCGGCTTTCGACCCGGCAAAGCCCCTTACGACGTGATATTGAACCGTTATGGCGAGAATACCATCCTGCAGGAAGCGCTTGACATTCTTTTGGATGAAGACTATGCCAAAATACTGGAACAGGCTGAACTTGAACCTTCAGGTGCAGGCAGTCTCGATTCAATCGACAGTTACGATCCTCCAAAATTGACCTTCACCGTGCCGCTTGAGCCCGAGGTTGATCTGGGAGAATATCGCGAGATCCGTAAAGAATATGAGCTTGAAGAATTTAACACAGGTGAAGTGGAAAAATTCATCACCAACCTGCAACGTAATGCGGCAACGATCATCCCCGCTGACCACCCGGCTGAGGAAACCAACCTGGTTTATTTTAATTTGAGTGGCGAATTCTTGAATCCGGATGATGATGAAGATGCCACCATCACTGACAAGACACCGCAACAGGTCGTCATTCCTGAAAAAGGTGAAGAATCAGACACAGAATGGCCGTTCCCAGGTTTTGCCCGGGAACTCCTTGGCGTCAAGGCCGGAGATTCGAAAGAAATCCAACATACCTATCCGGATGATTACGACGATGCGGAATTTCAGGGAAAGACAGCTGTTTTTACTGTGGAAGTGCAATCTGTCAAAGAACTTGAACTCCCCGAAATTGATGAAGACTTCGTCAAATCCATGGGCAATTATGAAACACCTGAACAATTCCGTGAGTCTGTGGAAGAACAGCTACGAAAAGATTACCAGGAAAACTATGACAATGAGTTTTTCAATACGCTGCTGGAAGAAATCACCGGGAATACCGAACTGAACTATCCCCCACAGATGCTGGAACACGAAGAAGAGCATGTGCTGGAAGACATCAAATCACGGCTTGAGAATCAGAACCTCGACTTTGAGATGTATCTCAAACTACGCGAAACCGATGAAGAATCATTCATGGAGGAAGAGGTCCGCCCTGCTGCCAAACAGCGCCTGGAACGTTCACTGGTAGTGGATGCCCTCATCAAAGCTGAGGGTTTGAAACTTGACCAGGGCCTTCTCCAGGAGAAGATCAACCTTGTTATGACAGAGGTCTTTTATTCCGGGAATGCCCAGGAAATGCAAAAGCAAATGGGTCAGGATGAATTCTCCCGCATGATCAGCATGGAAGGTGTTCAGCGGACGATGAACTCACAACTCAAAAACCGCCTGAAACTGATCGCAACAGGGCAGCCTATCCCTGAGGAACAAGAAGAACCCGATCTGGAACCTGAGCTCGCTAGTCCAGATGCAGCGGCAGATGAAGACAGTATCGATCCTGCCGATGAGACAGGTAACGAAGAGGGTCTTCCTGATGAGTCTGAGGAAAATGAGCCTTCAGAAAGCCAGAGTGATTCAGAATCCGAAGGTGATCAATCTGAAAATGAAGAAAATACCCAGCTGGAAACCGAAGAGGTCTCCGCTGAGGACGACTAAATCAATCGAAAGTCAAATAATAAAGAAGGTGAAAATGTTTAATAATGATATTTCATCCGTTATTCCAATGGTCATTGAGACCTCAGGTCGCGGCGAACGAGCGTATGATATTTATTCCCTGCTCCTAAAGAACCGGATCGTTTTTCTCGGATCCGCGATCAACGACCAGGTTGCTAACCTTGTCGTGGCGCAGTTGCTCTACCTGAGCCGGGAGGACCCTGAGAGCGGTATCCAGATGTACATCAACTCCCCAGGCGGCCAGGTGTATTCCGGCATGGCCATTTTCGATACGATGCGGATGATCCCAAACAAGATCAGCACTGTTGCTGTGGGCGTTGCTGCCAGCTTTGGCACAGTCCTGCTCGCAGCCGGCGCTAAAGGCCAGCGGTACGCCCTGCCCCACTCAACGATCCACATGCACCAGCCCCTTGGCGGAACCCAGGGACAGGCTTCGGATATTGAAATTCAGGCGAAGGAAATCCTCCGTTTGAAGGACAGGCTTAATGAAATCCTTGCGGATGCCACCGGGCAGGATATCGAAACGATTATCCGGGATACTGAACGGGATTTCTATATGAGCGCCGAGGAAGCGGTTGAATACGGGCTTGTTGACAAAGTCCTGGCAGTCCCGGAAAAATAAAGCAGCCACTACGACCCAGCCAATGCCGGAAAGCACCACTGATGCCTCCCGGCATTTTTTAAAAGGACGAAGCATTGATCTCTGATTTTCTTTCCAATATCAAAGGCTTGATCATCGATATGGATGGCGTCCTTTGGCGAGATAAGACACCTCTGGGCGATCTACCAGCTATCTTTTCCCGGATTCGTGACGCTGGCCTGAGAATGATCCTGGCAACGAATAACGCCACCCGCTCAGTCGAAGACTATCATACCAAACTGAAAGGATTTGGCGTTGAGCTTGAGGATTGGCAAATCATCAATTCCGCCCAGGCCACAGGAATTTACCTGCAGAAACACTTCCCTTCGGGATGCAGCGTTTATGTGGTCGGCCAACCTGGATTGAAGGAAACTCTGAAGTCCTATGGCTGCACTGTCCATGAGGATGGCATCTCCAATGTGCAGGCTGTCGTTGCGGCCATGGACCAGACCCTGACCTACGAAAAACTCAAACAAGCCACACTCCTCATCCGGTCTGGAAGTTTTTTTATCGGAACCAATCCTGACACTACCTACCCTACCCCGGAAGGCCTGATCCCAGGCGCAGGGACTGTCGTCGGCGCGCTTGAGATCGCCAGTGGGCAGAAGGCTAAAGTGATAGGGAAACCCGAGCCATACCTATACGAAATGGCAATGGACCTGCTTGGCCTCACACCCGGTGAAACCCTGGCCATTGGCGACAGACTGGAAACCGATATTGCCGGCGCGCAGGCTGCTGGAATCCACACGGCACTGGTCCTGTCCGGTGTTTCTACGCTTGAGCAAGCCCGCCAGTTTGATCCGATCCCCGAAATAATTGCAAACGATCTGACGGAATTGATCTCCTGATGGACCTGCAAAGACCTTTAATTCAGGACCTGAACCGCACCCAGCTCGACACTTATCTCGAGCAATTGGGAGAACCCCGATTCCGGGCCGATCAAATCTGGGTTGGACTCTATCAAAATTTCAGGATTTCCGCAGGCGAAATCACCACGCTTCCTGAAAAGTTGCGGGCACATTTGGAGAAGGCATTCGTCTTTACAGCACTAACCCCTGAGAGATCCATTGAGTCCGAAGACCGCCAAACGGTCAAAACCCTCTTCAAGCTCCGAGACGGCCTGTTTATCGAAGCTGTGTTGATGCTTTATGACGAACGCCGGACCCTTTGTATATCCTCACAATCCGGCTGCGGTATGGGCTGCACCTTTTGCGCCACAGGCCAGATGGGATTCCGGCGCAATCTGACCTCCGGTGAGATTATCGCTCAGGTTCTGTATTTTGCCCGTAAACTTGCTGTAGCGGACGACCGGGTCACAAATATCGTTGTGATGGGTATGGGTGAACCCTTTCATAACTATGAAAACGTTATGGAAGCGCTGGGGCGGCTGAACGATCCTGACGCTTTTGGGCTTGGTGCCCGCCGGATAACCCTCAGCACGGTGGGAATCGTTCCAAAGATCAGGCAGTTTGCCGATGAGAACACGCAGTTCAACCTCGCCATCAGCCTCCACACAGTGGATAACGCCCTGCGGAGCTCGATGATGCCAATCAATAAGAAATATCCAGTTGAGGATTTGCTGGAAGCCTGCCGATATTACATTGATAAGACCAGCCGGCGTCTGACCTTTGAGTATGCACTGATCGAGGGTGTGAACGATTCGGTTCGCGATGCAGAAGCACTTGCAAGGAAGCTCAGAGGTATGATCTGCCATGTCAACCTGATCCCGCTGAACCCCACGCAGGGATTTGACAAACAAGGTACCAGGCCTGAACAGGTGCAGGCTTTCAGTGACATTCTGGACTCTCACAACATCCCCTGCACCGTCCGCTTGCGCCGCGGCATTGAAATCCAGGCGGGCTGTGGACAGCTGGCAACTGAGATGGAAAATTAATTCAAATCCCCGCGTGTTATAATCGAACCAAAATGAGTGAGAATATCTTTACAAAATGGCGTTCAGGCCTTGAAAAAACCCGTAAGGTCACCTTTGGACGGATTGCTAACTTCCTGGGAACATCCGAACTGAATGATGGAACCTGGG
>CAZXRL010000125.1:0-7861 GCA_964643275.1 uncultured Candidatus Brevefilum sp. | reverse complement strand
GCTCGCCGTTTTTCAAGGTCAGGAGTTTTAATGTGAAATCACTCACCATAGATGGGTCACATTTGACAATTGATGAAATTGTGTCAGTTGCCAGGCAGGGTGCACAGGTATCTTTAGCGTCATCCGCAAAGAAGGCTATCCGCCGGGCACATCGCTGGGTGGAGGAGATCGTTATTAAAGGTGACCCGGTTTACGGGATCAACACCGGATTCGGTATTTTTGCAGACCATCGGATACCCTCAGAAGATTCGGACCGGCTCAGCCGGAATCTGATCCTCAGCCATGCGGTGGGGACCGGAACGCCCCTGGAGGATGAAATTGTCAGGGCTGCCATTCTCGTCCGCGCCAATACACTGGCAAAAGGTTTTTCCGGTGTGCGGGTGGATGTGGTTGAGACACTGCTGGCGTTGTTGAATCAAAAAGTGACACCGATTATCCCATCACAGGGTTCGCTGGGGTCTTCCGGTGATCTGAGTCCGCTTTCGCATCTGGCGCTTGTTTTCACAACAGACGAAACCGACCTCGACGAGGAGTCCGGTTTTGCCCGGCTTGGCAATGAAGTTCTATCCGGAAAAGAAGCCATGGCGCGGGCTGGCATCAAGCGGATCATCCTTGGGGCCAAAGAGGGGCTGGCTGTCAACAATGGGGCGACCTTCTCTGCCGCCATAGCTGCGCTTGCCGTTCATGATGCTGAAACGCTCCTAAAATGCGCGGATCTCTCACTCTCGCTAACACTTGAGGCTGTGATGGGGTGTTCAGGCGCCTTTGACGAACGTTTACACGCTGCCCGGGGGCATCCCGGGCAGATGAAGGTTGCGAAGACTGTTCGCTCTTTAACAAAGGGCAGCAGCCTGATTAACGCTTATGGCCGGATCCAGGATGCCTATTCACTGCGCTGCGCACCACAGGTGCAGGGGATCGGCTGGGACACCCTGGATTTTGTCCGCAAGGTGATTGCACAGGAGATCAACGCTGCGACCGATAACCCGTTGCTTTTTGACCCCGGCGTGGCGGTCTCGGGTGGTAATTTTCATGGCGAACCGGTCGGGGTTGTAATGGATGTGCTGGGGATTGCCATGGCGGAAATTGCCTCAATCTCGGAAAGAAGGACGTTCCGGTTGACGGATGGCCATTTGAACGCAGACCTCCCGCCCATGCTGGTGGACCGGCTCTCTGCGGCAGGTCTTAACTCGGGCCTGATGATGCCTCAATATACGGCGGCTTCACTTGTCCTTGAAAACCAGACCCTCGCTACACCGGATTCAGTGCATTCCTTACCGACGTCTGCTGAACAGGAAGATCATAATGCGAATTCAATGACCGCGGCCCGGCACGCCCGGGAAATCCTGAAGAACACTGCGCACGTTCTGGCGATTGAACTTTTTACGGCCACCCGCGCACTGCACCTTCGCAAACGACAGGATCCCGGGGTAAAATTTGGGAAGGGCACCGGCAAAGCCTATAAGGCAATCCGGGAAGTGGTAGATTATCAGGCGGGTGATGCCTGGTGGGCGCCTCAGATTGATCGGGTGAAAACCCTGATCATGGATAAAAAACTAGAATAATGTGATAAATATTGACAATAGGGATAATTTGGATTATCTTAATCATAATATGAACCGAAAAGACCGATTATCAAGACGTGAATTTCTAAAATATTCTGCCCTCGCAGTGGGCGGGCTGGCACTAAGTGGCAGGAATACAGGGGGACACATTCCTTTGACGCGGCTTCTCCAGCAGGAGGACCCCCTCACGCCTGATTTCCTGACAGGCGTAAAGCTTGGCCGAGTCTGCACTGGCAATCCGGGATCTCGAGTACCTATCCGCAGTGAACCCTATATTGACGCTCCCGTGGTCGGGCAAGCTTGGTATGACGACGTATTTGAATGGAAGCGGGATGTGATCGCCAGACATGTGGACCCAAACCGTGTTAACCAGCGCTGGGTGGAAATGCCGGAAGGTTTTGTTTATGCGGATGATGTCCAGGAAGTCAGGCATGTTCCCCAGGAACCGCTGACACAATTACCAGAGATGCCGGACGGTGAACGCGGGATGTGGGTTGAGATCGTAACACCCTATACCCGCCTTGATTTGACCAAGCCAAAGGAGCATTACCAATTCTGGATTAGAAATATTGATAATCATGATCCCCGGCTTTATTATTCGCAGATCTATTGGGCATTTGCTATCCGCCAGCGGCCAACAACAGGTGAACCACAATACTGCCTGATGCAGAAATTTGGCGCAAGCCCTGAAAACTATTGGGTTGATGCGAAGGTCTGCCGGCAAATCACACCGGAAGAAATAGCCCCAATCCATCCTGAGGTTGACAACAAAAGCATAGCTGTCCGGATGAATGGTCTGGGTGTTCAAACGCTGACCTGTTATGAAGGTACTGAAGAAGTCTTTTTCACCAAGGTCACGACCGGTGGAAGAAATCCTGAGACCGGGAGATGGATCACTCCGGTCGGGAAACACACCCCCTGGCGCAAGAATATTTCAATGCACTACAGCGATGCGGAGTATGGGTTTGATTTGCCCGGTGTGCCCTGGAACTATGCGATTGAAGGTGAAGGGACTTACATTCACTCGACCTACTGGCATAACGCCTTTGGGATTATGAAATCAAACGGCTGTGTTAATTGCCGGGCTGAAGATGGTAAATGGATCTGGCGGTGGGTTGCGCCTGACATCCCCTATTATCCCGGGGATGTGACCTGGCAGGGGTATGGTATTTCCACACCAGTTACTGTTGAAGTTAACGTTTAATGTTGGGCGGTCCTCGTGAATTTTGCTAACCTTTCTGTTGGGATTGCCTTTCTGGCCGGTCTGGCGTCTTTTTTTTCCCCCTGTGTGTTCTCGCTCGTCCCGGCCTACGTTGGGTACCTGGGCGGGCGGTCGTTTTCTGGCCAGGATGAAGAAAAACCTCCCGGCAGGTCCGGTGTTCTCATCCATGGCGTTGCTTTTGTTTTCGGTTTCAGCTTTGTTTTCATCTCCCTGGGGCTTGCTTTTTCTTCTCTGGGTCAATTCTTCTACCAGATAAGAGACCCGCTGGCGAAAATCGGCGGGGTGATCATCATCCTGTTTGGTCTGCATATGACAGGGCTGATCCGCATCCCATTTTTGGAGTATGACCTCCGGCCCCAATCCAAAATTGAACAGGGACGCAGTTTAATCTCCTCCTTTTTGATGGGTATCTTTTTTTCCGCTGGCTGGTCACCCTGCGTGGGGCCGACTTTGGGTTTGATCCTGACTCTCGCGCTGGAACGTGCGAATATCAGCCAGGGTGTCCTGCTTCTCAGCCTTTATTCTTTGGGAATGGCTGTACCATTCTTGATTGCTGCCATGGGCCTGGGCTGGGTGACCCGATTCCTGCGCAATCATGGACAGACCATGAAGATCATCCAGATTCTCATGGGTGTGCTCATGATCGCTGTCGGGATTTTGCTCTTCCTTGGCATTTATCAACAGTTAATCCGCTTTGATACCCTGATTGATTTCGGGATTTGACGAGTGTCTGGAGATAAAGTGTCCAAAAACCGCTGGTATCTTGATGTGGGGCTGATGATCATTGTGGCTGGCCTGGCTGTTCTGGTCTATACCAGGTTGGACAGCCTTTTTGATTCGAGGCGTGATCCAGAACCGACTGCTGTTACCGGTGATTTATTGTTAGCGGAAACAGAAGATTCACAGTCCCAAAACCCTGAACCTGTGATCATTGCCTTGGGTCAGGCACCTGCAGAAGATTTCAGCCTTCCGGATATTTCCGGTGAGATAATCTCTCTCTCCGATTATCAGGGCAAAGCGGTGCTGATCAATTTCTGGGCGACCTGGTGCCCTCCCTGCCTGACTGAAATGCCGCTCTTTCAAGCTTATGCGGATAAATACCCTGAATCACTGACCGTCATAGCCGTCAACGCAGGCGAAGGCGAAGAAAGCGTTCGGGCCTTTGTTGAACACTACGGGTATGATATGGTATTCCTGGTGGATGTGGAGACAACTGTTTCGAAACTTTATCAGGTTCGCGGCCTCCCCACTTCGCTGTTTATTGACCCGGATGGCCAGTTGGTCGCCACCCATATCGGCAAATTGGATGAGTCTCTGCTTTCCACCTATCTTCAAAAGATTGGAATTGAATAATGATCCAGACAACGTTGTTTATCGCTGAAGACGCCCCGGAAAAACAAAGAATTCTCAACTGGCTGGAGGAAGTCTCAGCAGAATATCCTCATGAATCTCATGTTGTGAAGATTGACCGGGATCCGGTCCTGCTGGACGAATTTGGCGAAAAAGCCCCTGTCCTGGATATCGGTGTCTTCCGTTTATTATGGCCTTTTGATCCGGATGAAATCCGGTTTGCATTCGAGAAGGTCAATACCCGCCTTGTGGAAGCAACGGCGAAAGGGGATACGGTCATGGTAAAGCGGATCACCCAAAGGATGGCGATGACGGGTTCTGACCGGTTTTCCCACTGGTTTTCCAGACATTATATGGTGATATTGAACACCTTCACATTCCTGTATGTTTTGTTGGCCATGTTAGCTCCCACTTTTATGAAAATTGGGTGGGAGACACCCGGAAAAGTGATCTATAAAGTTTACAGTCCCTTATGTCACCAGCTGGCTTTCCGCTCCTTTTTTCTCTTTGGGGAGCAGCCTTACTATCCCCGGGAGTTGGCGGGGATGGAGTATGTCATAACTTACGGTGAAGCAACCGGTTACTACGAGGAGGACCTCGATACGGCGCGTCAGTTCCTTGGGAATGAGACGATGGGATACAAAATGGCTCTTTGCCAGCGGGACATTGCGATCTATGGGGCCATGCTCCTTTTCGGCGTATTGTTTTCTTTGACCGGGCGGAGAATCAAACCCATCCCCTGGTATTTATGGATCCTGATCGGCCTTGGCCCGATTGGGCTGGATGGCTTTTCTCAGCTTCTCAGCCAGACTGGGCTGCCGGTTTTTGACCTTCTGCCCCTTAGGGAGAGCACACCTCTCCTCCGGGCGGTTACCGGCGCGTTGTTTGGACTGGGGACGGCCTGGTTTGGTTTCCCCTATTTGGAGGAGTCAGTTCTCGAGAACCGCCGTGAAATGCAGTTGAAACACGCGATTGTGACACAAATCACTGAATCCGGGAAGGGATAGTCTCTGATGGGATTTCGTGTAGATAACGGTCTGCGATACTATCAGTTCAATATTTTTAAGGGGCATCCGGTGTTCCACGCTGTCCTGACCCGTCAGGGCGGGGTCAGCAAAGGACCGTTCGCGAGCCTGAATACCGGTGGAACTGTAGGGGATGACCCGGACGCGGTCATGCAGAACCATCAACGGATATACGAGACTTTGGGATTTGATTTTTCTTCCCGCTATGATGTCTGGCAAGTCCACGGGACCGAGATCCTTTGCACGGATGCGCCCAGAGGGCCTGACACACCCCATCCCAAAGCTGACGGCATCCTGACCGATAATCCTGACGTCACGCTGTTCATGCGTTTTGCGGACTGTGTGCCGATCCTGCTTTTTGATCCCCACAAGAAGGTTGCCGGCATTATTCACGCCGGCTGGCAGGGGACATATCAGAAGATTGCCAAAGCGGCTGTAAAAAAAATGGCAGCGTGTTATGGCAGCGATCCGAAGGACATGCTGGCGGGGATTGGGCCTTCAATCTGCCAGAAGTGTTATGAAGTTGGCTCAGAGGTAGTGGCAGCGTTTGAACGATCATTTGGGGAGGCGGGGCAGAAGTATTTTGCAACCATGAATGGGGGACATCATCTGGACCTTTGGACAGCCAATCAGGAAATTTTAAAAAGTTCCGGTGTGGAACAAATCGAGGTAGCTGAACTTTGTACAGCCTGTCACCTGGAAGATTGGTACTCACATCGGGCTGAAAAGGGAAAGACAGGGCGGTTTGGGGTTTTGATGGCTGTCAGGGATAATTAATCCGGGAGGAAGGATTTCATGGATCAAACCGAGTTTGCCTCCAGGGTCACTCAGATCAGGGAAAATCTAGCAGTTGTCAGGCGGAATATTGCAGAAGCTGCGAGAAGATCCGGCAGGGACCCGGAAGATGTCAGACTGGTCGCGGTCACCAAGCAGGTCCCGCTGGATATGGTCTGGGCAGGCATTGAAGCTGGACTGACCTGTTTTGGTGAGAATTACCCGGAACAGGCGGTGGAGAAGATTCTGGCATTGCAATCTGAGCAAAAGATCCAGTGGCATATGATTGGGCATATTCAAAGCCGCAAATCCAGGACTGTCTGCCAGCATTTTGATAGCGTCCATTCCGTGGATCGGATGAAGATCATTCGGCATCTGGATAAGTATTGTCACGAACTTAGCAGGGTGATGCCTGTGCTGGTGGAGGTCAACATCAGCGGTGAGGACAGCAAATATGGGTGGTCTGCCTGGGATGAGCACGCCTGGGGTCAGCTTGTTCCCCCCTTCCGGGAAATGACCCAGGCTGAGAACTTAGACGTTCAAGGGTTGATGAGTATGCCGCCGTTTTATGACGATCCGAAAAAAACCCGCCCTTTGTATCAAAAATTGCGCAGACTGCAGGCTTTTCTGCGAGAGGAAGTCCCCCAGAGCAAGTGGAATGAATTATCCATCGGGACCAGTTTTGACTATCCAGTTGCTGTCGAAGAGGGAGCAACGATGGTGCGAATTGGGACACAGCTCTTTGGCTCAAGACCTGTTATGTAATCTTCAGGAAAAAGGATCATATGGGATTATTGATAACCATCGTCAACACCACAATATCTGTTCTAACCTTACTGGTTTTCATCTACTCTCTGCTGAGTTTCTTTCTGGACCCCTATCACCCCATTCGGGTGACGCTGGGAAGGATTATTGAACCCTTGTTATTGCCGATCCGAAAGATTGTCCCTCCGATCAGCGGTTTGGACTTCAGCCCGTTGATCCTGATGATCCTATTACAGGTCGTTGGCTCTGTTCTGGTGGGAATCTTGCGAAGACTGCGTTAGCCTAGCCCTCATACAGGATCCGCCTGCAGGAAGGGCAGTAGACAAGGTCGTTTGAAGACCGGATCGATTGCAGGTCCGCAGGCGTGAGCGCCTGACCACAGATGCTGCACCCGCCATCGGAGACAGTGGCAACAGCCGATCCGCGTTTGGTCTTACGAAGGTCTTGATACAATTTGAGCAGAGCAGGGGGAAGTGAATCGGTGACGGCTTCCTTTTCGCGTAGTAATCGTTCGAGAGACTCGCTCAGTTTGGTCTTTTCACCTAATAATGAAGCGTTTTCCTCAGCCGCAGTCCCCTTTGCCTGGGTCAATGCCTGATTAGCCTGTTCCAGGGCATCAACTGCAGTCTCATTTTCGATCATGGCCTCAAGCTGTTCATCTTCCAATTGCGCGATATAACGCTTCAGAGCGTCTGATTCCATCTGTAAATCCTGCAACTCCTTGGGATTTTTGACCTCGCCGCTGAAGAGGGAGGATTGGGATTTCTGGTGCTTGATCCGCTGAGCTTCCGCCTTGTCTTCAATCTGGCGAAGTTTGATCCGAATGGATTTTGCTGTAGATTCCGCTTTATCCAGCATCTTTTGCGCTGCTTTGACTCTGCGGTCGTCACTGAGCGCTTTGTCAATTTCATTGAGCTGCAGATGAATGCGGTCGATCTGGGTATCCAGTTGTTGAAGGCGGAAAAGATCAAGGGGTTCACTCATAAGAACAGGCCTTTCCTGCTGTGCGGCAGTTATGATACTACCTCTCAGGGATAGCGGGTTTCCGTAACACCTTTAGTATTTTATCATTATACTTTCTTGTTGCCTGTCGATTACGCTGATTTATGAGAACTATTTGGGAATGAAAACGAGGACAATCTGAGCGCTAATTGACACAA
>CAZXRL010000124.1:0-7954 GCA_964643275.1 uncultured Candidatus Brevefilum sp. | reverse complement strand
CAAGAGGGTCCAGAGGAGCCAGATGATCAGCAGAAGCGTTGCCCCCCGTTCAAGGATTCCAGCCAGGAGAGATTCCCCCGAAGGATTGTTAATATTGGTTAAAGCGGTCAAAAGCAGGGTGACGACGACGAGCAATAGAAAACTTGTCCCAATCATCAAATGTTTTGACCGTGGTTGGTCTGATTCGCGCATCACCTGGACCGCTGCGATGGCGATAAGCCAGAGCAGAGCCGATCCAGTCACCAGCGTATGTAGATAGATGCCGGGGCTGGTGGTGAAGAAGGAGGCAATTGCTGTTAGGTCGAGTCCCATTTCTTTACTGTTTTCGTCCTGGTCAAAAAACAATCAATCTATGGGATCAGGATGCAAGTTGTATTCCAATCCATAAAAACGGATCTCTCCGGATCGCTGGGTTAGGTTGTTGAGAATCAGGGAAATCAGCGGGTAATTTCGACGACAACGCCCGGCTCAGCCCAATGATAAAGGTCTTCAGCGGCTGGTAAATCCAGGATGATGCAGCCATACGAGACTGGCGTGCCGAGGTTGCTCGCCCACAGGCGGTGCCCACTGGAGAGCAGGGGCAGGCCATGGATGCCATTCATGAAACCGGGCCAGGCTTCGTAAATCCCCATGAAATGCGGCATGTAAAGGTCCCAATTCGAGGCATAGGCGTTCAGTTCATGCGTTTGGATTTGAAAAATACCGGCCATGGTCGGCGAATCTGAAACGCCAGTGCTAACGATGTGGGTGCTGCGCACCTGCCCGTTCTCATAGACGGTCATCCTCTGGTCGCTGATGTCGATCACGATCCGTTTATCGGGGATCACCGGCAGGGGCAGCAGGTCGTTCTTTGATGGGATAGTGAGGGTCATGCCCGCATTAAGATTGCTGGTGGTCAGCCCGTCATTGGCGTCCATGATATACCACATGGGGATGCCAAGCTTGAGTGAGATCGACCACAGGCTTTCGCCAACCCCCACCTGGTACTGTGTGGGGGGATGGTGAATGGTCGCGAGGATGTTTTCGTTGTTCCATGCCTCGAGAAGATCGTCAGAATCGCTGTTTAGCACAATCTCCCGGCCGTCATCCAGTGCTTCTTCCCATGCTTCGATCAATCCTGCAATGTCGTCAGAGTCATAACGGAGGCGAATGTCTAAAGTATCCGGATCAATATCAACCCATGCCTGTTTGATTTCCGCTGGTATGGACCAGGTGAGAGTCTCATCCATGATCGGGTCATAGGCGCTGAGGACCATGTCTTTGGCCAGGAGATCTTCAACATCATCGAGGATTGGGGAGAGATCGGCCACTTCCGGGGGGATGGTGATCATCTCAAGGGTCACGGATTGTTCGAGGAAGATGGCGAAGGCATTTTCATAGAGATGGTTTAAGGTCCCATCGATATTGACATTCTGGCCCGGAATCCCCGGGATGGCGGCCCATTTTCCATTCTGATACTCGATCCGGGCTTCCTGCACGGGGACGGCCAGATCGTCCTCAAGAGCCTGCAGGGTCTGCCGGGCAACATCAATATCGTAATACATCACAGGAAGGACAATCTGCTTACGTCCACTCAGAGCGGCAAGCAGCTCTGGCAGGGGGGCTGAGCCTCTTCCAAGGTCATAAGCGGCTTTGGCTGTGGCAACGGGATCAACCCAGTAACCAAGATCCTCCGGAGAAACAAAATATTCATAATTGGGATCCTCAGGATGGCTGAGCCGGATCAGGCGGGCGTGGTTCCAGTAGGAATCGATCCAGGCAGCCGTATCCTCATAGGACTTCATCCCGACGCTTTGATCGTAAATATGGATGCCCGGAAGGTTGAGTTCAAAGATTTGAAAAATAATGATCGTTCCGCAAACTGCGATAACCGGGATCAGAGCCGCCAGTGACAGGAGCAGTGCCCAAAGCGTTGCTGTGGATGACCCACGCCGGGTGGAGCCGGTTGGGGCTTTTGATAGGGTTGTGTGTGTTGGATAGCTTTCCATAGATAATCCGTTTTTTATCTTCTTTGTCTTGAATTATATCTCAATGGTATCCAGACGTGAAATCCCTGAGATTCGTTCCATGATTATTGGCGTAACATTAGAATCTGCCAGTTGCATTGTGTATGCCAGCTGATCGAATGAATTATTGCCGAACTTGTTATAATGGAACTGGTACTGGGAATCACTGATGGATTTTTCCCGATTCACCCTGGACTGTAAAAGGAAACTTTATGTTCTGGCCATTAGTATCCTGGGTTATCCTGTTTGTACTTCTGAGTGGGCTTACCTTTCCCCTGACCTACCGCCTTTTCCGCCGATTACCGGATCGCGGCTATTCCCTGAGCAGGATCCTGGGGCTGTTATTTTGGGGATTTATCTTCTGGCTCCTGACCGGCCTGGGGCTTCTCCAGAACTCCCCCGGCGGGATCCTGTTCGGGCTCGTTCTTGTCATTGGCCTGAGCGTGTGGGCGCTTTATGGCAGGCAGCGGGAAATCAGAGATTGGATCAAAGCGCATTGGCGTTTGATCCTGATTATTGAGCTGGTGTTTCTCATCGGGTTTGCATTCATGGCGCTGGTGCGCGCGGCAGACCCGAATGCGACCGGCACTGAAAAGCCGATGGAACTGGCCTTCATCAATGCTGTCCTGAAATCCGACTCCTTCCCTCCCCATGACCCCTGGCTCTCCGGATATGCCATCTCCTATTACCATTTTGGATATATCCTGACAGGGATGCTGGCAAAACTGACCTTCACCAACGGCGGAGTGGCTTTCAACCTGATGCTGGCAGCGGTCTTTGGCATGAGCGCCGCAGGTGCCTATGGCATTCTCCACAATCTTCTTTCGGCTTTTGACGAAGGCGTGAAAAAACCTGTTAAAAACCTGACCTGGGCGCTTTTGGGGCCCCTGTTTTTGCTTTTTGTGAGTAACCTGGAAGCAATCCTTGAAGTGCTTCATCAGGCTGGTGTGGGGTGGGATGCGTCCGGTACCTCGCAGTTCTGGGCATGGATCAATATTGAGAGTCTGATGCGGCCGCCTTCCGGGCCTGCAACCCTGATCCCGCAGCGGTTTTGGTGGTGGTGGCAGGCATCGCGTGTTATTCAGGATATCGATCTTCTTGGGGTTGTCAGTGGGCTTTCCCCGATTGACGAATTCCCGGCATTTTCTTTCCTTCTGGGGGACCTGCACCCGCACGTGCTAGTGATGCCCTTTGTGATGCTCCTGATCGGCCTGGCGTTGAACGTCTATCGCGGTGCGATGGATGGGGATCATGTGTTCCTGGGGATCCACATCCCTTATCGAATCGATCTGTTTTTGACAGGAGCGGTTGTGATGGGGGGGATCACTTTCCTCAACACCTGGGACCTGCCGGTGTACTTCACGCTGCTGGTCGGTGCGTTTGGCCTCAGGCAAATCCGGGAAAAAGGATGGGCGTGTGAACGGCTTTGGGAGGTCTTAAAGCTAGCCCTGCCTCTTGGTGTCCTTGCGCTGCTTCTTTATTTGCCTTTTCTTCTCAGCTTCCAATCACAGGCGGGCGGGATCCTGCCGAACCTGTTTTATCCGACCCGGGGGGTGTATCTCTGGTTAATGTTTGGGACGTTGCTGGTCCCGATCTTTTTGTTCTTTGGCTGGCTCAGGCGCAGGCGGGCCAGTGCGGCCTGGGGTTGGGGGAGCGGCCTGGTCATGGCGCTGATCCTGATCTTAGGTCTGCTCGCCGTTGGTCTGGGTTTTCTCATCGCGCGGACGGATTTTGGTCAGGGCATCCTGGCCTCGCAGGGAGAACAGACCTATGGGGGGTTGCTGGTCTCATCTCTGTTGCACCGTTTCGTGTTTGGCGGAGGCTTGCTCACCCTGGTGCTTGTTCTGGTCGGCGGGCTTGGGTATTTACTGGGCCTTCTCCGGAAGAATGAGGCCGGAGGAGATGCCCTTGAGCCGGCACCTTTTGTTCTGTTGATGGTTGTCCTGGGTGGGATCATGGTCCTCGCGCCTGAGTTTGTTTACCTCAGGGACCATTTTGGCACCCGGATGAACACGATCTTCAAGTTCTATTATCAGGCCTGGATGTTATGGTCGCTGGCTGCCGCGTTTGCATCCGTTGTTCTGTTGAAACGGGGTGCCTGGATAACGCGGGTTGTGGTGGTGGTGTTCATTCTTCTGGGCCTGGTTTATCCTCTTCTGGCGTTCCCGAACAAGACCAATAACTTCAGCCCCGAGACCGGATCCAATTTGGACGCGGGCGCTTACTATGAGGCGTATCAACCTGATGAGGCCGCCGCCATCGATTGGCTTACTCAGGCTGAAACAGGTGCGGTCGCTGAGGCGGTCGGCGGGCAGTATTCCGGCTATGCCAGAGTCGCAACGATCTCAGGGCAGCCGGCTGTGCTGGGCTGGCCCGGGCATCAGGGCCAATGGCGCGGTGGATATGACGAGGTCGGGAGCCGGGAACAGGATATCCGCACCCTGTATGAATCCGCGGATTGGGAGACTGCCCTGGCCATTCTTCGCAGATATGACATCCGCTATGTTTTTGTCGGATCGCTGGAAATGAGCACCTATGCTTTGAACCCGGTTAAGTTCGAGGAGAATCTCGAAACCGCCTTTGAACAGGGAACTGTGAGGGTTTATGTCGTTCCGGACACACTCAAAGAGTAAGCGGAGGCATGCAATGGTTTTAGGATACGGCGGCGGATGTACTTCGGCTGGTGGTCACCTGTCCCTCCCGATGGATTCTATGGTAGGATGTTTTTGCATAACTCTCTTATTGAAAGGTATTTGACCTCTATGGTACGAACCCGGTTTGCACCCAGCCCCACAGGATACATGCATATTGGCAACCTGCGCACTGCGCTCTATGCTTGCCTGACCGCGCGCAGGGAAGGCGGTGTTTTCATTCTGCGGATTGAAGACACCGATCAGGAGCGCAATATCCCCGAAGCTCTGGATGCAATCTATAAAGGCCTGGCACTGGCCGGCCTGGACTATGACGAAGGCCCGGATAAGGACGGCGGGTATGGGCCGTATATCCAATCTCAGCGGTTGGAGATTTATCATGCGTACGCTCAGAGGCTTCTGGATTCGGGCGACGCATTCCGATGTTTTTGCCGGAAGGAGGACCAGCCGCTTGAAGAGAATGGCCCGGTCCGGCGTGACCTCTGCCGAAATCTCACAGTAGAAGAGATTGCTGTTAAAATGGAGGCAGGTGAGCCATTTGTGGTTCGTCAGCGAATCCCGGATGAGGGAAGCTCTTCCTTTGAGGACCTTGTCTATGGTGAGATCACGATTGAGAATTCACAGCTTGACGATCAGGTCCTGCTCAAATCGGACGGCTTTCCCACCTATAATTTTGCCAATGTTGTGGATGACTATCTGATGCGGATCACCCATGTGATGCGCGGACAGGAATACCTGTCATCAACGCCGAAGTACAACCTGCTTTACCAAAGCTTTGGCTGGCCAATCCCGGAATATATCCACCTCCCGTTGATCATCAAGGAAGATGGTAGCAAGTTCAGCAAGCGTTTGGGCGATCCTTCCTTTGAGGATCTGGTAGCGATGGGCTTTCTTCCGGAGGCGATTGTCAATTACATTGCCCTGCTGGGGTGGAGTCCTGGTGATGACCGGGAATTCTTCACACTGGCTGAACTGGAGAGAACCTTCAGCATTAATCGGATTAATAAATCCAGCGCGGCTTTCTCGTTTGATAAATTGCGCTGGTTGAACGGCGAGCATATCCGAGCGCTCTCACCTGACGAGTTTCATGAGCTGGCTGCGGATTACTACTCCGCAGACCTTGCCGGCTATAACACCCGCAAGATCAGCGAACTCTTACAGGTCCGTACTGAAAAGCTGACCGATATCCCTGAGATGGTTTCTTTTTTCGTTCAGGTGCCGGATTATGATATTGAGATGTATGAACACGAGAAATCCAAATGCAACCCTGAGATCAGCCTGAAAGTTTTGCAGGATGTCAGCCCGCTCCTGAAAGACCTTAAAACATGGGAGAACGATAATCTCTATCTGTTGCTGAAAACTTTTGCAAAAGAGAAAGACCTGAAAGTTGGGACCGTCATGTGGCCGATCCGGACTGCGCTTTCGGGCGTCCCAACCACGCCTGGGGGCGCGACGGCACTGGCCGAGGTCTTTGGCCGGGAAGAGACCCTGCGGCGGATCGAGACGGGCATTGATAAACTGCAAAGTGATTTAGGTTAGACAATAACCCGATTCTGGAATCAAAACAGCGAGGACCCGGTCCTCGCTGTTTTTTGTACCATGTTAATCAGGTCTATTAGCCAGGATTTGATCGAGAAGCGCTTCGCTCATGATCCCGCCTGACCGACACCTCCGGAGTTCAGCATCAGTATCAATCCGAGCCAGGGTCTCGAAGGTAAATGGATCGTGATCCTTGGGATGGACCCTGACCTGACAGAGGCTGCGAGGTGTCAGGCTCTGCAACCCGATCAGATCGTATTCCTCTTCACCGGTCAACCCCAATGTTTGTGCGTCTTCACCGGGTAAAAATTCCAGCGGCAGGATACCCATACCGACCAGGTTTGTCCGATGGATGCGTTCAAAGGACTGCACCAGGATCGCCCTGACCCCCAGCAGCCTGGGGCCTTTTGCCGCCCAATCCCGACTGGAGCCTGTGCCATACTCCTTTCCGGCGATGATCATCAGGGGTGTGCTTCGCGCCCGGTAGGTCTCGGCGGCATCGAATATGGTCAGTGTCTCTCCGTCCGGGAAAAGACGGGTAAAACCGCCCTCCAAATCCGGCACCAGTTTGTTCTTCAAGCGAATATTGGAAAAGGTTCCTCGGATCAGTACTTTATCATTGCCACGCCGGGTGCCGTAGGTGTTGAAATCTTTTTGGGCGATTCCCAGACTGAGCAGATATTTACCGGCAGGGCTTTCCACAGGGATGGGACCGGCTGGCGAAATATGGTCGGTTGTAATCGAATCGCCAAAAAAAGCGAGTACCCGTGCCCCATGGATGTCTTGCAGATGCATTATTGAATTGCGTGAATCGAGATTGTTGAAGTAGGGCGGCTCTGTAATATAAGTGGATGACTCGTCCCAGGCGTAGAGTGTATCAACCTCACCTGAACTGATCTTTTGCCAGTTTTCATCTCCTTCAAAAAGGTCATCATATACCTCATGGAAAAGCTGAGTCTGGATGTTCTTCATCAAACCCTCGACTTCTTCGGGTATGGGCCACAGGTCTGAAAGGTAGACCGGCTGCCCGGACTGGTCCACACCAAGCGGTTCGGCGTCCAGGTCAATATCAACTGTGCCGGCCAGGGCATAGGCCACGACCAAAGGCGGGGAGGCCAGATAGTTGGCTCGCGAGAGGGGGTGGATGCGGCCTTCAAAGTTCCGGTTGGCGGATGAGATACTGGCAGTTACCAGCCCGGTTCCCTGGATGGCTTCCACGATCTCAGTTGCCAGCGGTCCGGAATTGCCAATGCAGCTCCCGCAGCCATATCCAACCAGGTCAAATCCCAATTGGGCAAGCGGCGTCAGTAAACCGGCTTGGCGTAAATAGGCTGTCACCACCCGCGATCCCGGCATGAGCGAACACTTCACGGTGGGATTCACGCTCAGACCGCGCTCGACCGCCTTCCGAGCCAGCAGGCCCGCACTCAGCATGACCTCAGGATTGGCGGTGTTGGTGCAGGAGGTGATCGCGGCGATCAACAGTGCGCCATGGCGAAGGGTTATGGTCTTGTTTTCTATCCTGACCTCAACTTTAAGGTCCAATTGATCTTTGGATACAGCGAAACCCTTCTTTGGGCGATCCTGCTGTAATCTATCCCTAAAACCGGATTTAATGTCTGGGACGGTGATACGGTCATTCGGCAGGAATGGGCCGGCCAGGCTGGGTTCGATTTCGGAGAGGTCAATGATTATCCTCCGGCTGAATTGAGGAGTGGGAGACCCGACCTCGGAAAAGAGACCCTGCGCTCTGCAATA
>CAZXRL010000123.1:0-7977 GCA_964643275.1 uncultured Candidatus Brevefilum sp. | reverse complement strand
CCGGGGCACCAGGATTCGAACCTGGATCAACGGATTCAAAGTCCGCTGTGCTGCCGTTGCACCATGCCCCAGAATGATAGGCCTTATTCTAACATATTTTTGGTTTTTTCCAAAACAGCGGTGATGAAGACCTGATCATAAAGCTTCACTTGCAGCCAAATAGATTGCCCCTCAGTTCCATTCGCCTGCTCAAATCCATTCAGGAAAAAAACATGCGGCTCCGAATCCAACCGGATCAATACCCTGCCGCCTTTTTTTATTTTTGCTTCGTCTTGATGATCAAGACCATGCCAATAAAACCAATCATCATTCCCGCCATTGATGCTGTGAAGGCAAGGAAATTCAAAAAGAGGGTTGATTCGATGATCTTCAAGATAATCAGGAAAGGTATGACCATTCCAAGGGTTATGAGTACAAAACCCAATAGAATGATCTGCCAGGGTGCCCAGGAACGTATCATCGGTAGAGCCAACAGGCAACCTTCTGATCGGGCTCCGGTGTAAAGTAAGGGGGCACTTCGACCTCACAAAGCCCGTCAATTTTATGCGGACAGCGCGGGTGGAACCGGCAACCTTCAGGCGGTGTCACCAGGCTTGGGGGTTCGCCCGGAGGTACATCACGGAATCTTGTAGCGTTATTGGCGTCAGGGTCCGAGGTAGCCTCCATCAGCGCCTGCGAATAGGGGTGCAATGGATTATGCACGATATTTTCAATCAGCGTTTGTTCAATAACCTGTCCAGCATACATTACAAAGACACGTTCAGAGAAATAGCGCACTGTCGAAAGGTCATGCGTGATATAAATCACCGCCAGATGATGGCGTTGCTGCAAGGATTGCATCAAGCGCAGGATTTCAACCCTGACAGACGCGTCAAGCATTGAAACTGGCTCATCGGCAACAATTAATTTCGGTTCCAGCAGCATCGCCCTTGCCAGTACGATCCGCTGCTGTTGTCCACCGCTGAGCATATGCGGGAACTTGTCAAGGAAGTCCCCAGGCGGGCTCATTTTGACTTCTTCGAGCGCATTAAAGATCCGCTCCTGGCGTTCTTTCCTGTTTCGGATGCCATTAATGATCATCGGTTCATCCAGGATCCCGCGCACGGTCATAAAGGGTGCCAGCGCGCCGTAAGGGTCCTGCTGCACATAACCGACCTGAGAGCGATATTTCCGCATCCCTTCGCCCTTAAGTTCACTCAACTGCCGACCTTCAAAGAAGATATCGCCTTCTGTGGGCTGGTAAAGCGCGAGGATGCTCTTCATTAATGTGGTCTTGCCACAGCCGCTCTCACCAACGATGGCGATGGTCTCCTGGTAATGAAGATCAAAACTGACACCATCAACAGCATGGACATAGCCTGAAACGCCAAACCCCAGCCTGCGGAGCTCAAACCAGACCTTCAGGTCGTTGACGGATAAAAGCACATTATTGTTTGTACGATTGACGTCCAAATCGTCCCCCTTGTTTTCAGATATTCTCACTTGTGAGTTATTTTCAGTCATCGTTGTTCCTCATTTCGCATGCAGCCAGCATTTTACGGTGCGGCCATTGACAGAAAAAGCCGGCGGCTCTTCTTCACAACGCTCAAACCGCGAAGGGCAGCGGTCTTTGAACCGGCAGCCCGTCGGTGGATTGAGCAGGCTTGGGGGTTGACCAGTGATGAAATCAGGCTCCTGCCGGGCGCGTAGACGCGGGACACTGCTCATCAATTTGATGGAGTAGGGGTGCAGGGGGGCGTCAAAAAAGCTGAAGGCGTCACCCGTTTCGACTATCTGACCTGCATACATCACAGCTACATCATCGGCCAGCTCACTGGAAGTCGCAATATCGTGCGTAATGAGGATGAAACTCATCCCCAATTCTTTCTTGATCTGCTTGAGAACATTAAAGATATTGGCCTGGGTCAGCACGTCCAGAGCCGACGTCGGCTCATCAAGAATGACCAGCTCGGGCAGAGAGACCAGCGACATGGCAATCGCCACACGCTGACGCATGCCGCCGCTCAACTCAAAAGCATAGCGGTTAATAAAGTCATTCGGCACACCGACATGCTGGAACATCTTTACCGCCTGCTGGATCGCAACCTCTTTACTCATATTGTTGTGGATGATTGCAGGTTCAGCCACCTGGTCGCCAACTTTTAAAACAGGGTTAAGCGAGTTCATCGCTGCCTGAGGCACCATGGACATCTTCACCCAGCGCATTTTGACCCGATATTCCTCATCGGTCATCGCCATGGTGTCGACCCCGTTTAGAAATATCTTCCCGGAATACGTGTCCACATTTTTGGGCAATAACCGAAGAATGGCTTTTGCCATGGAGGTCTTCCCACAACCGGATTCGCCAACAATCACAACAGCACGGTTGCGGGTTAATTCAAAATCAACACCATCAACAGCCCGTACCACCCCTTTGGAGGTGCGGAAAAATAATCGAAGATCCTTTACATCTAATAATTTATCAGCCATGTTTTGCTTATACCTCTCTCAGCTTCGGATTGAAGATCCGGTCAAGTGCGAAACCGATCATCGCAAAACCCAATCCCGTGATCATTAATAAAGCTGCGGGCTGTAGAACCCAATAATAATAGCCATTATAGAGCGCACCCTGCATCTGAGCGTCATTGATGATCTTGCCCCAGGTAGGCAAAATCGGATCGCCCAATCCCAGAACCGCCAGTGAAGCTTCCAGGAAAACATAGGAAGGGATCGCACTGATCAACCCGGGAATAAGGATCGGGATGATCCTCGGCACAAGATAGCGGGTGATAATTCGCCAGCTGCCAGCGCCGTAGGATTGCGCTGCCTCAATATACTGGGACTCCTTAATCTGCAGAAAAATGGCCCGGTAGTTCTTGATGGCCTGTCCAAAAATACTCAGGAGGATCACCACCCCCAAGATGGTCCAGATGCTCCTGCTGTAAAACGTCCCCACCATGATGAGGATCGGCAGGAAGGGCAGCACCATATTGATCTCCGTGATCCGCTGGATGAGCTCATCCACCCAGCCACCAAACCAAACACCGACAGCGGCAATAAACATGGTCGTGAATGTTGTTCCCAGAGCGGCCAGCAAACCAAAGGATAGGGCAATCGGCGCACCCCATAATAATGCCAGGGAGAGGTCCCGCCGGCGGTGATCGGTGCCTGCAACGCCGTGAAGCTCCCCAAAGAGGATCAACCTTGCTTCCACATCCGCTTCTTCTTCAAAGGTTATGGCGCGCACATGGAGTTGATAAGTGCCTTTCTGAACTTCGCGCGGCTGGCTCTCGGGGACAGCAAATAAGCCAATATTGGCAGAGTCACCGTCCAATCTGTTTAGCAGTTTTTGATCCTGGAAACGGAAATTCTCATAAGGTTTTACGACAATATCGCCAAGATCAATCTCCGTCCCATCCGGTTTGTACCAGGTCATAAAAATGAAGGGTGATTTCTCTTCGTAATTTGATGTAAAGATCAGATGCATTTCCTGGGGAAAAGTATCAAAGTCATAGTCGAAAGTAAAGGTGATGTTGATATCGTAGAGGTCTTTACCCATCTCCCGGACTGTCTTCTCGATTCTCTCGTCCGGCTCATCCGATGTAAACTCAACGGTTTCAGAATATTTTTTCGATGAGAACCAGTTGATATAGGTCGGGCGGGCAGTTTTTGGGACATTTCTTCTGACATCCTCACCACCGCGCCATTCCTGGATCGCCTGATTGTAAGGGATGGTGATCAACGTATAGATCGACAATCCAACCAGAAGCAGTACCAGTAGGATACCAATAATCGCAGAGGGGTATTGCTTGATGCTGTTAAAGAATTTCTTCATGACTTTGGTCCTCCACTGCCAACGCGTACCCTGGGGTCAACCAGGGCATAAATGAAGTCCAGCAAAAACACTGTTACCGCCAGCAGGTAAGCGAAAATGACCGTTGAACCAATGATCACCGGGGTGTCAAAGTTTTGCACTGCGGAATAAAGCATGCGTCCCAGGCCCGGCCAGTTAAAAATCGTCTCAGTGAGAATCGCGCCCTGCCAGAGGCTGATCAGCATCAGGGCAAAGCTGGTAATAATATTGGGCAGAGTCGGGCGTAAAATATACCGGCGTTGGATCTCCCGCGAGGTCAGGCCTTTGGCGCGGGCCAGTTCAACATAATCCTCCATGGAAAAGATCAAAAAGAAAGTCCGCATATTGAAGACTGTTGCAAAGAAACCACTGAGCATCCAGGCAGTAACCGGCAGGATCAGGTGGCGGCCCAGGCTGAGTAAATAAGCGCCGGTTTCCTGGGGTGGCGGTGCGGCGACCATCCCGCCAAACGGCAATACGCCTAATATGGCAGCAAAGATCAGCAGTAAAAAGATGCCATAGAACCAGGGAGGCGCAGAGGAAGTCGGCGAAAGGGCGATGACAATCTTATCAATAAACGAACCATATTGGCGTGAAAGGAATAAGGCAAAGAATAAGCTCGTAAAAAATAACAGGAAGTTAGCCGTTGTCATCAAGACCAGTGTTGATGGCAGGCGTTCCAGGATAATGTTTCGTACCTGGCGTGAACCTGTGTCGCTGGTCAACCGTTGCGAACGGCCTAAATTGAGGGTCATGGCATTACGTAAAAATTTAAAACTTCGGCCGATAAAGGGTTGATCCAGACCAAGCCGTTCTTCTTCAATCCGGATCATCGCTTCAATCCGCTCATTACGTTCAGCCAGGCTGAGGATCTTCACTTCCGGATCCATACTTACAGAAATAGCAACGCTTTCCCGAATCTGGCCTTTCATAATCTCATCAACATAGCCGCCCATGTTTGCAATCATGATTGTCAGATACATTCCAATCAGGACTGAGATACCCAGGACCACAAATTTGACCGCAGTATATCGCAATAACCGCAAAATCGTATTGGGCCGCTTTTTGGAGTTATCTTTTGGAGGAGCCTCCTCCTGGATTGGCAAAGGGGAACCTTCAACCATAGCGATTCTCGCTTTCTAAACCAAATTTTAAGGATACTGGGGGCGTGGCGTTCGCCCCGCCCCCAGTTTTATTCATAGTGGACTGTCTGAACTAATCAAGCGTCAGGAATGAGAATGAACCCGAGGTGGGAACAGCAACCAGCTTGGAGACAACCACAACTTCAAGTGAGTTGGCACCCAAAGCAAGTTCTGCCGTCTGATCAGCAGTCAGGACAATTTGCCACTGACCTTCAGCGACATTCACAGCCTCGCCCTGGAAAGCAACCGAATTGGTCGCATCCAGAACCAGGTACATAACACTGTCAAGTTCTTCCGTCGGATAGGCTTCGCCCTCAAAGGTAACTGTGACATCAAAGGTGGCAGCTTCACCAACGGTGACCTGGCTTTCGCCATCAATCGCAATCTCGGAAACCTTAGCTGAGGAGAAACCCAGCCATTTGGCAGCATTATCCGGGAAAGCATCGTAACGTGCGAGCTGCAAGGAACCCTCAATCGGGAAAGCGGCCTGCACATAGAATGCGCCGGTGCCGATCCAGAAATGACCCAGCTCTTCATAGAAGCCGGTCAGGTTTTCGATGCGGGCTGCAACTTCAGCGTCATCAACGTACTCGCCAAAGGTCGGTGCGTAGGGCATGACAGGATCAGCCGTCCAGGCTGTCAATTGCTCAGCCAGCATACCAACGGTTTCACCAGCAACGTAGTTCAGCCATTCGGCTTCAAGCGTTTCAGCTTTGGAGGCGGAGAACGCCGCCACGCCTGCGGCCTCGGTCATGAGACCAAGGTTCAGCGCATGCCACGAACCCTGCCCCTGATCGTAATAGGGCCACCAGTCTGAGATGCTGTTTTCAGCATCGGGCTGGATAGCGTCACTGTAAGTGGCAATTGTGATGGGATCCGTATCGAGGACCACAACACCCTTGAAGGTGCTCATGAAGGAATTGAAGCCGGCAACTGCCGATTCATCATAAGCTGCGCTCGCAGGTTTGGCCCGGTCAAAGGTCAGGATCATGGCCATCAGGATATCGCCAAACGAGAAATTGCTTCCGTCGTGCCAGGTAACAGTTTCTTCAAGATCTGAGGGATAGTAGATCGTGCTCAACCGCTTGGCGGTCAAACCATCCGTCAGATAGCCTACATAGGTGTCAAAATTGGCAATGCTGGCGGCAATCCGGCCGGCAGCGCCGGTCGCGGTGCCTTCAGCAGCGGCAGCAGCATCAGCAGCTTCAGCAGCGGCGTCAGCAGCGGCAGCAGCGGCATCAACATCAGCGGCAGCAGCAGCATCTTCAGCGGCAGCAGCGGCAGCATCAGCAGCAGCAGCGGCATCAGCGGCAGCAGCTTCAGCAGCAGCAACATCAGCCTCAGCGTCAGCAGGCATCGCAGCGATCAATGCATTGTATTTTTCTTCCACGGTCATGAAAACCTGTGCTTCAGCATCCCAATCGGCCCAGGCATCGCCGGGGACAACGATTTGGTCAGCATAGCTCAGATCAACCCAGTCCAGGGAAAGGTTCATCGGGGTACCGGTCTCAAGGACCAGATCGGCACTTTCCGCCCGCTGCGGCCACAACAGACCGGTGAACGGATCGTAAACCAGCGCCAGCTCGCCCGTGCCACGGATGGGGGTCATGTCATAAACCCAGTTCGTACCGGCAATGGCGTTCCAGGGCTCGGTCAAAATGGAGGGTTGGGCAATGGTGATTTTACCGCCAACTTCAGGTGTGCCATCTTCGCCAACACGGTGGAGGGTGATCGGCCAGATGTAGGATCCGGCGATCGCACCGTAAAGATCAGCGCCGACTTTGATGTCCGTCAGCTTGGGTGTAATCGAACCCTGATCGTACAGGAAGATGCGCTGTGATTCGAGGAGGGAAAGCTCAATCGCTTGAGCTGCCATTTCCTTGCGCTCTTCGAGCGTGGTGTAATTTCCCTGATCCAGTTTCTCAGCAAGTTCATAGAAAACAGGATCGTTTTCGTAGACCTGCCACAGCGGCCACGGAATGCCCATGTCGGTGTAGAAGAAAGCAAAGTTGTCTACGAGGGTGCGGGGAACAGCTGTGGTGATCCAGCCGCCGGTGTAAACGCTCCACAGACCGTCTGCTGGGTTGCTCTGAACCCACAGCGGGGAGGCATCTGCCGATGACTTGTAATCACGGAAGACCTCAAAACCAATATCTTCCAGCTGGTTGGAGAAGTAATCGCCGATATCCAGACGCTCATCTTCGATTCTGATGAGGACATGGATAACAATCGGCTCGCCTCCAAAGCTCCAGACGCCATCGACCATCTCTGCGCCCATGGCTTCCATTTCAGCGGCTACGGTTTCAGCAGCCAGTTCTTTGTTGTAGGCATATTTTACGTCAAGTGCACGGATCTCAGCCGCCAGAAGGGCGGTGTCAGCCGCAGCACTGTTGAAGCTGGTCACACGAGCGGTGCCCGCTGCCAGAAGTTCATCAACCAGATATTGACGGTCAACAAGCCAGTTCATGGCTTCGCGGATCTTTGCCGATGAGAAGGGATTAAAGCCCTCATTGAAAACAGCCGTGTTGAAGGTCATCTCATTATAGGAGCCGGAAGATTCAACAAAGTCCATCACATCAGAAGCGGCACGAATCCGGTCAGCAGCATCAGGGTCTGAAACGGTGTAAGCATAAATATCAATCTCACCTGTTTCAAGGCGGCTGATGCCAGCATCGGTGCTGGGCTCTTCAAAAATGACAACCTCATCCGGCCAGGCGCCTGTGCGTTCCACATCGTCTTGCGCGGGGAATGAGAAGAGCGCTTCCTCAGGAACAAATGGGGTTGCATTCAAAGTAACCGCAGGATAATCAACCGGTTCAAAGCCGGCAACCAGTTCAGCAACTGCTGCGGCATCAACCGGCGCCTGGGCAGCAGCTTCGGCCGCAGCCTCTGCTGAGGCAGCAGCGCAGCGGCTGATTCCTCAGCCAATGCAACCCGCTCTTCCAGGGTAAATTCCGGTTCTTCAACTTCGGGTTCTTCGGTGGGTTCTTCAACCACCGGCTC
>CAZXRL010000122.1:3374-8010 GCA_964643275.1 uncultured Candidatus Brevefilum sp. | reverse complement strand
CAAAGTCCCCTCGATCATCAAAGCACTTTCGCATCAGACCTGATAAACCGTCCCTGGCTAAGGCTTTCCGCAGGCTCAGGTCACTGTGCACATGGGAAAAAGGTCACATCAGAAAAGACCTCGGTCCGGTACTGGTTCTTGTCGCCAATGATCTGATATTCAAACCAGGACTCGCCCATCAGGGGCGGATAATAAAAATTATTGGTCCCATTCCATGTGTCAGCATTGAACGTGAATGCTCGGTTATTACCTCCCGCCCGGCGCATATCCTTATATTCCCAATCCGTGATTTTCCCGCCGTTCTTCTCATTGAGCCGCCACCAGACAGCAACCCCCTGATCCACATCGCTTAATGTCACCGTTATGGTCAGGGTGGTCGGGCCGCTTGAGGGAACGCAATAAAAGGTCTTGCGATCTGTGGTGACATCGAGGATCAACTTGTCACTGGCAGGCTGCTCCGTGAGGGTCTGAGTAAACTGGGGCGCGCTGGTCGTCGGTTGTGTGAGTGGCTCCGGCGTGTTTTGCCTTGGTGCAGGTTCGTCTGTGGAGGTTCCGGCCGCCAACGCCGCCGAGGTCCCCAGGAGATTGCTTTCAGCCGTGATCTTTTCGACTTCGAGGGCCAGCTCGGTCTCGCGCAGGCTTAATTCCGTCTCCTTCAGCGCAGAGGCGTTCAACCCGGCGCCACCTGAAACGAGGCATCCCAGCGAGATGAACATCAAAACCCCGGTAAAACCCATTAACCTTCGCCTGATCGTTTTCATCTTGAACACCCGAACCTTTCAATAGCTAATCTAAGGCAAGAACAGATCCCGCATAATGATTTGATAATAATGCATGGCAATAATTAAATTTAAGATTAATTTGATTGTTGGGATGATTTTATCATGCTCTTGCCTAATACAATTAAATTTCCCCCAGAGGTTCGGAAATCTTTTTTTCTGCTATTCCTCGTCTTCCTCGCCGCTTTCATCCTTTAACACCACGACCCACCCTTGCGGATCGTCCGTAGGACCAACAAGGACGTTCGAGAGTGATATCGCCCCAGTGCGGCAGCTCAACTCACACTCGCCGCAATAGGCGCATCTCGCCGGATAGTGGATCAATTTAAAGCTGGTGCGGGAGTCCTTTTCCAGTTCCAGTGCCTCAGCCGGGCAATCACGAACGCACAGCCCGCAGCCCGTGCATTTCTCAGCGTCAATCACGACCGCGCCGCGGTATCCCTCCGGCAGCACAAGCTCTCCATAAGGGTAATCAACTGTGACCGCGGGTTTGAAGAAGGCGTCAACAATCGCATTGATCAAGGTCATACGTTTCTTTAGATTCGCCATTTCAAACTCCCATTAAGATGATAAAGCCTAACTGTAAAAGCCCGATCGGAACCAGTACCTTCCAACCGATGCCGGCCAGTTGATCAATCCTCAAACGGGCAAAGATCGCGCTGGCCCCACTGAGTACGACAACCATCACCAGACACTCCAGGAAAAAGATCACCATAGCCAGCAGCGGGCTGGCAACATTCGACCAGCCAAAGAACAGGTTGATCAGCAGAAAAATCCCAACCACGGCCTGGATGTTCATCACCAGATGCCAGAATCCCAGCTTTGCCCCGGTGAATTCCGTCAGCGACCCGCCAACGACCTCTGATTTGGCTTTTGGGATGTCCAGCGGGTCCCGCTTGAGCTTCCCGATCAGGCCGATCACCGCAAGAATGAAACCGACCGGCTGAAAAAGGATAAAAGAACCCCGGTCCGCCTGGATCGTCATGATCTCAGCCACGGACCACGAACCGGCCAGGATAGCCGGGCCGCTGAGGGCTATCAATAAGGGCACCTCATAGGAAAAGAATTGCAGCAATGAACGCCCGCCGCCCAAGATACTGTAAATACCCACAGACGAGATCCCTGCCAGATAATAAGCCAGAGTTGGGATGCTCATCAGGAAGATGATCACGATCAAATCGCCCTCAAATGAATAAGGGGTAAAACCTGCGATTGGGATGTATAATCCCGCCGTCAAAACCGCGCTCAGGGAGATCAGTGGCAACAGCGCGGCGACAAGCTCACTCGCGCCGGTTGGCAGGAGGTCTTCCTTGCTGAACAGCTTGATCAGGTCAGCGAGGGGCTGATACCAGGGCGGGCCAACCCTGCGCTGGAAACGGGCGAGCAGTTTTCGGTCCACCCACTCAAAAACCAGTCCGCAGACGACCTGAAATAAAAGTCCCGGGATGATGAACAAATAGATCAAACCATTAAGCATTTCCACTCACCTCATCGATCCGCGCATGCAATGCAAAGATCCACGCCGGCCAGAACCACCGGGATATCCGCCACCTGGATAGCCGCCAACTGCTCGGGGAGCATGCTCAGCGCGGACAGGGTAGGCGTCCGCACCTTCAAGCGCGCGGGTTTGTCCGTGCCGTCACTCCGCAGATAGTAAAACACCTCGCCCCTGGGTGCTTCAGTCCGAATGACGACCTCTCCCTCAGGCACCCGGCGCTTTGCCCTGACACTGACCGGTCCATCCGGCAGCTCTTCCAGAATATGCTGGCACAGGTTCAGGCTCACCCTGGTTTCCTCTGTCCGCAGGAAGGTCCTCGCCCAGGCGTCGCCATCAGGGTGGGTGATGACTTCAAAGTCCAGCTGGTCATAGGGGAACCAGGGGTCGTCTCGCCGCATATCCACGTCAATGCCTGAGGCGCGGGCAATCGGGCCAACAGCGCAATACTTGCGGATCATATCCCCTGTGATCGGCGCGACGCCCTGCGTGCGCGCCCTTAAGGCAGGTTCGTTTTCAATGACATCCAGCAGTCCCCCCACCTGGGTTTTCAATTTCTCGACAACCTCACGGATCATGACCTCGTTTTCCTTATCCAGGTCAAACCGAACGCCGCCGATCATGTTGGCGGCATGTAAGACTCTGCCGCCGGAGATCGTCTCCATAATATCCAGCGCCATTTCACGATCATGCCAGGTATGCATGAAGATGGTATCCAGCCCGACGTGTTTCGTGAGGACCCCAAGCCACAGCAGATGGCTGTGCACCCGTTCCAGTTCGCACATCAACGCCCGGATATACTGCGCCCTGGGCGGCGCCTCAATCTCCAGCAAGGCTTCCACCGCCAGGCAAAAAGTTGTCGTGTGAACATGCGAACAAATCCCACAGATCCGCTCGATCAGGTGGACATCCTGAACATAAGTCCGTTCCTGAGCCAGTTTTTCAATGCCCCGGTGGACATATCCCAGCCGCAAAGAACCACCCAGGACACTCTCGCCTTCAATGTCAATGATCATTGAGAGGGGTTCTTTCAAGAGCGGGTGTTGCGGCCCGATTGGGATGGACATTTTCTTCATACGTCACCTTCTTCATCACTTATAAAAGGCGGTCCCTGATCCCACTCATCCGGGAGCAGCAGCGGCGGCGTTTCTTTCCTGCCGGCAAATTGGACGCCAAACATCTCCGCGACCTCGCGTTCATAAAAGTCCGCGCCCCTGATTATGTCGATCAGCGAATCAACCTGCAGCGATTTCGCGGGCAGGGACATCATCACCGCGATTCCCGATCCCTGCCAGAAGTGGTAAATCAACTCAATCAGATCTTTCTCTTCCCCGCGCTGCTGGGCAGTGATGGCGGACAGATGCGTGATATCAAGGTCGTCCATCATCGCCGTAACGACCTCACGCAGTTTGTCAGCCGGGATCCGCACAGCCGGTTCGTTGGCAATGCCGGTATAGATCGTGCTATCTGCACCGGTTTTGGCTTTAATAAGGGCAACCAGATCATCCAGATTATTAGGCTTCACCGCTCGCAATCCTCTCTCGTAATTTGACCAGGCCTTCAATGACCGCCTCCGGCCGGCAGGGGCAGCCAGGGATATAGAGATCTACCGGCAGGAGCTTATCCACACCGCCCAGCACAGTATCACTGCCATTGAAAACGCCGCCCGTATTGCTGCAGCTCCCCACTGCGACCACCCACTTCGGGGAGGGCATCTGGGAATAGATCTGCCATAAGCCGTCCCGGGTTTGCCGGGTGACCGGGCCAGTGCATAACAGGACATCCGCATGTCTCGGTGAGCCTTCGGCGATAATCCCCAGCCGTTCAACGTCATAACGGGGCGTTAAAAGGTCCAGGATTTCAATATCACAGCCGTTACACCCTCCGGAGTTGAAATGAATCACCCAGAGGGAATTCTTTTGCGCCCAGCGATAAGCCTTTTTGATCAATTTTTCAAACATTAATTCAATCTCCAGTGCGGCCGGTTTCGGTCCGTGCCAGAACAAAAGCGCTGATGGATATCCCTGCCAGGTAGATCAGGCCAATCTGGTGCGTACCCCAATCCAGCGGCAGAAGCGCCAGAACCAGCACGGCCACATGTGCAATCCCAAATAGTAAGCCGATCCTGAAAAAAGCCTTATATGATAATCGTACCTCAGTGGGTGGAAGCGTCTGGCCACCGGAATAAGGCAGGTGTTTTTCAGGATGGTCCTTCCCTTTGGCGGCATGCTGCTGCAAAAACAAATATCCTGCAGTAAGGACGCCAAAAAAGATTAGAAATGCAACCGGCGGTGAAACCAGGATTCTCTCGATCATATCAACATCCATTTCATCACCTGTTCAACCAGGTTGATCCAGGGGG
>CAZXRL010000122.1:0-3274 GCA_964643275.1 uncultured Candidatus Brevefilum sp. | reverse complement strand
GGGATCCCCGCCAGCCCAGCCAATGCGACACTGAAGCACAACGCCGGCATCGTGAGGATGCCCCCGATTCCAGTCAGGGCTTCCATATCCTGCGTGCCGGTGTGGTGCTGGAAAATTCCCGCTGCAAGAAACGCAAGCGACTTCATCACCGCGATAACTAAAAACAGGTACAAACCCGCTGAAAAAGCCTGGTCAAGCTGGTAGTAAAACCCGATCCCCAATCCGAACATCAAATAGCCGGTCTGAGCGATGGAAGAGAACGAAAGAAAACGCCGCAGGAGGCGCTGCCGCAGCATGCGGATCGATCCCACCAGCATATTGAAGCAGGCGAAGACCATCAGATAAATCCCCAATTCGCGCTCGGTCATCCCGAGGCGCAGGCAGATCACAGGCATCACGAACAACATGCTCTTGGAAACGACACCTGCCAGCAGCCCGCTCACCGCGCTGGGAGCATGGCCGTACACATCTGGCACCCAGGTATGTAAGGGGAAAACGCCAGCTTTCAGGCTGAACCCCAGCAGGAAACAGGCTGCGCCGATGCGGGTCAGGTCGTCCGGCCTGGCAAGAACCCCGGTCAGGTTCCAATCGCCGGTGCTGCGATACACAAAATAAATGCCCAGCAGCATGATCATCGTGCCCAGGCTGGACATGATGAGATACTTGAACCCTGCTTTGATGGATATCTCCCTGCGGTAACGGAAGGCAATCAAAGCGCTGGCAGAAACGGTGACCAGTTCAGTGAGAAAGAACAGGTTAAAGAGGTTCACCGACATGAACATCCCCATCAAACCCATCAGCGTCAATAAAATCAACGGATAATAATGCAGATACCGGGAATCTCTTGAGAGGTATTCAGCAGAATAAACCGAGACCAGGATGCCAATGGCTGTCCCTAAAATCAAAATGAAAGTGCCAACGGCATTAGGCACAAAAACAATCCCCCCGGGCGGATCTGCGCCGAAAACAGCCTTCGGGTTTTGGAGTAATCCGGGCATACTCTGCAATTGCAGGATGAGAAGGGCACCAACCGCGGTCAGGGTGACCACGGTCAGAACTGCTTCGACGCGGTTCGACAAACGAAATACCCGCGAAACAAGATAGATCAGGAACGCGCCGGCAAAAAGTACCGCAGCCGGCAGCACAAACTCAAACAGTCCTGACATCAGCCCGACCCTCCAAATATCGTCCCCAGCCCTCTGATCGCCCAGGAGAGTAAGGGTCCCGGCAGCAGGCCTTCAACAAGCAGAAAGATCATCACGGCCACGGTGGGGATCGTCAACGCCAAAGGCGCCTTCGCCGGCAAATCCTCTGGGATGCGCTTACCAAAGAAAATTCCGCCGAAGAACCGCAAGGCATAGATGACCGTAAATATCGAGCCCAATAAGGTCATCACCGTCAGGGCAATGGAAATCCCCGAATCGAACCCGCCGGCAAAGATCATCCACTCGCTGTTAAAGATACCCAAAGGGGGCATTCCTGAAATACCCAGAACGCCAATCGCCGCACTAATACAGAGGGCTGGGTATTTCATCCCCAGACCGCCGCTCTTATCAATCTCCCTTTCATTGGTGACTGAGATAAGGATCCCAACCACCATGAACAACAGCGCTTTAACGATGGCATGGTAGACCACGTGCATGATTGCGCCTTCCATCCCGCGCAAAGTCAAGGTCCCCATCCCAAACAGGATATACCCCATCTGGCTCAACGAGCTATAGGCAATGATGCGCTTGATATCCTTCTCCGCCAGCGCCATCAGCGCGCCATAGACCTCGGAAACCAGCCCCGCAATCATCATCCAGATCGCAAACGGCTGGATGGTGTCAATAGGAAACAGGGCATAGGGGAAGCGCAAAACACCGTAAGTCCCCATCGAGAGCATCGCTGCGGCCAGGATGATCGTCACCGGCATCGGGGCTACTGTATGCGCATCCGGCAGCCAGATATGAAGCGGGAAGATCGCCATCTTGACCGAAAACCCGATAATGAAGAAAAGCGTCAGGAGGGTTTGCAGGTTCACCGGCAGCGTATGGGCTTGCCGGATCAACTCAGACAGGCTGGCGGTTTCGAAATTGACATAAAGTGTGATCAGGCTGATCAACACCAATAATGAACCGATATGGGTGATGATGAAATATTTCAAGGACACCTTGAACCTGCTCTCACCATGCCCCCAAACCAGAATCAGCAGGACTGAAGCGACCAGCATCAATTCCCAGAAGATATAAAAGAGGAACACATCATCCGCCAGCGTTGTCCCGGACATCCCCAGGCTGAACAGGAGCAGCAGGGCGTAATAATAATTACTGTTCTTTTCCCCGGTCTTCTCACCGAGTGAATAGATCATCGCAGCCAGGGTGACCAGGACCTCGGTCAGCAGGAAAATCAACGAAAGCCAGTTCAATTCAAGGCTGAACGAGATCTGCATATTGGGAATCCAGGGGAGCGAGAACGCAATGATCCCGTTATCTTTCATTCCGGTATACAACAGAAGCGGGATCAGGAGCGCAAACCCCTCGCTCACAATGCCAATGATCGCTGCCTGTGTTTTCGTGGCCTTCCGCCAGATCAATAGAATCACAACACCCAGAACAGGGATGAGAGTAATTCCCGGCAAGATTATCTCTTCAAATGACATCGGTAGCTCCTCTTTCTAGATCACAACCAGGAAGAACAGGATCACGACCAATAGGATGGGGATCCAGGCCAGGTCCCAACGCAACGTCTTTCGCAACATGTTTTCTTCGTATACCGATAATGAGTGAAGCGCATCGTCAAGAAGCTCATCGGATTTCTCCATTGGCCCAATTTCGATGGCATAAAATGACTTTTCTGATATCGACACCAGCAGTTTATTGAGCCACGACCAACCGCCCTCAAATTGCTTTTCGATTTTTGAGACGCCTGTCAGTTTTCTGCCCAGCCAGGTCCAGACGACCTCAAACCGGTCCTCGATATTTTTTTGCAGCCAGGCGGCAAGGCCCACCACGGCTTTTTTCAGGTGTTCAAACCCTTCGATCAACAAGCCCTTTTCTATCGTCCGGTTGATCCAGCCGGCGGCTTTAGCCAGTGACGTCGGGACACCCACATTAATACCGTTTGCGCCAGCAGCAGGGACATCCGCTTCAATAATTTCGCGCCTGGTTTTCCGGTGTCGGAAAGTCCGCCAGTCAAGCAATCCCACCGCCCCAGAAAGCGATATTTCTTTCAGGATGATTAGTTCCTTTGGAAAGCATATCCCTTTTATCAGAAATAGCGTCTTACTTTGTTG
>CAZXRL010000121.1:0-8167 GCA_964643275.1 uncultured Candidatus Brevefilum sp. | reverse complement strand
TTTTTGGACAGGATTTTCCCGGCAAAGCGCCATCAACAAATGGTATTCCATCAAATTATACGATAAAGCTGAGGAATAAGTCTTTTTCTTCGAAACCTTGGGTTGACAAAGGCAACCGTTGCTGCGAGAAGGTCATCAGGCTGTAAAAGCAGATTCAAAGAAAATGGAATAATGTTATAATGCATTCATAAAGTGGTCATTGAGGTGCATCTGATGAACTGTCTTACCTTTAAGTGCCCGCAAAAATGCGGTTTTCCCATATCAGAGAAATCCCATCTGAATAATTATAAATAACGCCTTTCCCCTTGCTTTTAATCTTTAATTACGCTATACTTTAGGCACTAGTGGTTAAAAGTGGAGAATTGTGGGACGCAGTGGAGCGCCGGTTGTGCCGGCGCACCATTGGTAATTGGAGAGGTGTAGAACAGATGTTCCTTGGGAACTACGAGCACACCATTGACGAAAAAGGCCGGATCACCATCCCCGTGAAATACCGCGAGGAATTAGGTGATGTGGCCGTCGTCACCAAGGGCTATGACGGCAACCTCCAGGTGATCCCACAAGAGGTGTTCGACCTGATGGTTGAGCGGGTCCGCTCGCTCAACGTTCTGGATCCGAGCACCCGCAGGCTCCGAAGGATCCTTTTTGCAAACGCTGAGAGGATCGAATTCGATAAAGCCGGTCGCATCCTTTTGCCTGCATTTCTGAGAGATACTGCAAATCTCAAAGATGCCGCAGTTCTGGTTGGCAACTTAGATGTTGTTGAAATTTGGTCACCAGAAAACTGGCTTACTCAACAGACCTCGTTGAGCGATATCGAAGCGAATGAGCAACGGCTTAGTACCCTGGATTTAACTACCCTACCGTGAACGATTCAACCTATGGGGGGGGATCAGTCGCCGGTGACCCTGGCGATTATTTCCCCCACCAACCAGTTCTTTACCAAGAAGTTCTGGATAGTCTGGCGCCAGAGTCCGGCAAAGCTTACCTCGACGGCACTCTCGGCGCTGGCGGGCATGCTGAAGGCATCCTGCAAGCCTCGGCACCTCAAGGCAGATTGCTCGGTCTTGATCTTGACCCGGATGCGCTGGCGATCGCTCGTCAGCGGCTTTTAGGTTTCAAAAACCGGGTGATCATCCGGCAAGCGTCCTACCAATACGCAGACGAGATCCTTGAGGAAATTGGCTGGAACAGGGTCGCTGGAATTTTACTGGACCTGGGTGTCTCCTCCATGCAGCTCGACCAGCCGCACCGCGGTTTCTCCTTCAGGCATGAGGGTGCGCTGGACATGCGTTTCAATCCTGAAGTCGGCAGCAGTGCCGCTGATCTGATCAATAAATTGAGCGAGGAAGCCTTGGCTGACATCATTTATAAGTATGGTGAGGAGCGTTATGCCCGGCGGATTGCACGAGCGATCGTGGGTGCGAGGCCGATCCGGTCCAGCCAGACGCTGGCTGCCCTGATTGAAGAAACATTGCCCAGGTATGAGGCCCACCTCCACCCCGCAACCCGCACGTTTCAGGCGCTGCGGATCGCGACCAATCAGGAACTTGAGGCGATCGCAGCCGCGCTGCCAAAACTGGTGAAATCTCTGGCCCCCGGTGGCAGGATCGCCGTCATCAGCTTTCACTCGCTGGAAGACCGGATCGTAAAACAGTTTTTTGCACGAGAAAGCAGAGATTGTATCTGCCCGCCGGAACAACCGATTTGCACTTGCGACCATGTCGCTATTTTAAAGGTACTGACGAAAAAGCCTGTCAGACCCACTGAACTTGAAATCAAAGCTAACCCGCGTTCCCGCAGCGCAAAGCTGCGAGTCGCTGAAAAAACATCGCTAGCATAAGTATTGCAAAGGTAAGTCTTATGAAGAACCGTCTGATTCAAGCTTATAAGCAAGCGCCATGGCGAGTCCAGGTACAATGGATTGGCTTGTTTCTGCTTGGGCTGGTTCTTATTGCCTCTGTGGCAGGGGTATATCTCAGCATCAGCGCCCAGGCGGCCACTTCCGGAAGAAAAATCCAAAGTCTGGGGAACCGGATTAATGACGTCAATAACGAGATCGCCGTCCTGACAACCAGATACGCTGTCGCGCAATCGACGGAAAAGATGAGAACCAGAGCTGAAGATCTGGGTTTCGTTCTGATTGACCCCCAAACAGCCGTTTATCTTGAGGTTCCGGGATATGATCCGGATGCCAGTCTTGTCCTGGCACCTCCCCGCACGAACATCATCTCTGAAAGACCAATCGTCCAGTCCACTTATAGGTTGTCTCTGTGGGACTGGTTTACTGAGCATATCTGGCAAATCACCGATAACACTAATGAGGAAGGGTTGCTGCCATGAAGACGCCCTCTCACTTCAGATATGTCATCATAACCCTGATCTGCAGTATCCTGGGTCTGGCAATTATTGTGCAAATGGTTCGGATCAACTATTCGGTAACCGCCCAGAACCTGATCTCCAAATCAGAAGAATACCTGGGCTGGGAACAGATCATTTATCCTCCCCGCGGCACCATCTATGACCGGAGTGGCCGTATTCTAGCTACAAATCAAATTGCTTATGAGGTCGGGATAGACCTGAAATATGTGGCTGACCCGGAGTCCATCGCCTTTACAGCATCCGCTTTGTTAGGTCTGGATTACGCAATTGTTTTTACCATGGCAAGCACAGAGAAAGTTCAGGAAGAAAACCGATATTTCGTGATCGCCAGCTTCGTGGATGAGGAAACCGTCCATGAATTACAGACGCTCAAACAAAATTATCTGGACCGCAGGCAGGCGCAACGTTCATCGACGCCCAGCCTTTCTGGTCTGGTTTGGACCCCGATGCGCCAGCGCACCTATCCGGAAGGCAGCTTAGGTGCCAACGTCCTCGGATTTTACAACTATTTCTCCCGTGAGACTGCCCAGGGCGTTTACGGGGTTGAAGAGGCTTATAACCGCCTTCTCACTGGAAAACCGGAAAATGTCTACATGTCAAACGATCCTTATCTGGTCGAGGCCTTGCCTGAAATCGCACCAGGTGCCAGCCTGGTTCTGACCCTTGATCGGGAAATCCAGGCTATGGTACAGGAAACGCTTGAAGAAGCCATACACTGGTCTGGCGCGGAAGGGGGGACAATCATCGTTGTCGATCCTGAGACCGGTGAAATCCTGGCGATGGCCAGTACCCCGTTCTTTGACCCCAATAAATACTGGGAATATGAGCAGACCTTTCCGGGTCCCACCCCCTATAACAAAGCGGTCGGAGATGCCTACGAGCCGGGGTCGGTATTCAAAGTCATCACCATGGCTGCCGCACTGGACAGCGGTGTGGCAGATCTCGAAACCACCTATGTCGATTCCTCCGGGGTTTATTGGGTTGAGGACCTCTGGCCGATCTACAACTGGGATGGTGGGGCCTGGGGGGAAAATGACATGACCGAATGTATGCAACACTCCCTGAATGTATGTCTTGCTTACATTGCAATCGACCTTTTAGGCGAAGATCTGTTTTACGACTATGTTCAGGCCTTCGGCTTTGGACGGAGCACGGGCATTGACCTGGCAGGCGAAGCCAACTATCCACTCCGGCTGCCGGATAACAACCGCTGGGTGATCCTTGACCTGGCAACCAATTCCTTTGGTCAGGGGATTGCCGTAACCCCCATTCAAATGGTTGCCGCAGTCTCAGCCGTTGCCAATGAGGGCAAAATGATGGCACCGCACCTCGTACGGAGCGTCATTGACAACAGCCAGCAATATAACGTGGCACCTCAAGTGATCAGTAGTCCAATTTCAGCTGAAACAGCTGAAACCCTGACCCAAATGCTCCACATCGCATTGGAAGAAGAAGCCTCCAACGCACTGGTGGAAGGCTACAGCATCGCCGGCAAGACCGGCACCGGTGAAATCCCGACCGAGCTGGGATACACCAGCAACCAGACCAATGCTTCCTTCGTCGGCTGGGGACCGGTGGATGACCCCAAATTTGTTGTCTATGTCTGGATCGAAAAACCCACGATTTCAAGCTGGGGCTCAGAAGTTGCCGCCCCTGTCTTTAAAAATGTTGTCGAACAACTTGTTGTCTTAATGAGAATCCCTCCGGACAATATCCGGTTGGAACTAAGCGCGAATTAAAGGAAATCTTGTGATAAACCTGCAGGACATCATCACCGCAATTACAGGTCATCAGATCGCATCACTGGATGTGCACATCAGCGACGCTGTGATTGATTCCCGCCAGGCCGTTGAAGGCAGCCTGTTCATCGCCCTCCCCGGAGAAAACGTCGATGGTCATGATTACCTTCAGGCTGCCTTTGACCAGGGTGCGGTCCTGGCTTTCGTTGATCGGCAAATCCCGGATGGGTTCAACCTGCTTGACCTCCGTGAGGGTCATTTCACGCCAGAGATTTCAGAGATCAACCTCCCGCTTTGCCTGCGGGTGGATAATTGTCTTAAAGCTCTGCAGACAACAGCCGCTTACTGGCGAGTCCAACACCCCATCCCCACGATCGGCATCACCGGCAGTACCGGAAAGACATCCACCAAGGAATTGACAGCATCCCTGCTTTCAATGAAGTTCAATGTCCTCAAAAACCCGGGAAACCGGAACAATGAAATTGGGCTGCCGCTGACTCTGCTGGAACTGAATGACCAGCATGAATGCGCCGTATTGGAAATGGGCTTCTATGTTCCCGGTGAAATCAGAACCTTGTGCGAGATTGCCCGCCCGAGCATCGGTGTCGTAACCAACATCGGCACCGTCCATGCAGAACGCGCCGGCTCTCAGGAAATCATCGCCAAAGGGAAAGCTGAACTGGTCGAATCCCTGCCCACTGCGCCTAAAGGAATTGCCATCCTCAACATGGATGACCCCTGGGTGCGTAATATGTCACATCAGACCAGAGCTCGTATCTTTTCTTACGGGATCGTAGAGGGCGCTGACCTGACTGCGAGCGAGATCCAGGCCCATGGCTTTGAGGGCGTCTCCTGTGTCCTGACTTATCAAGGGAAAAGCCATTCTGTCCGCTCACCTCTGCTTGGGCAGTTTTCGGTTTATACCATCCTGCGTGCGGCTGCCGTTACACTGGCGGAAGGGATGGACTGGGACACCATCCTGCAGGGACTGGAAACCAGCAAAATGGACCTGAGAATGCGCAAGATCACCCTACCTGGTGGCATCACGGTCCTGGATGACACCTATAACGCATCGCCTGCATCAACAATTGCCGCCCTTGAACTGCTGCGTAGCTTAACAGGACGGCGGGTGGCCATCCTGGGTGACATGCTGGAACTCGGCCAATACGAAGAAACAGGGCACAAATCGGTGGGAGAAACTGCTGTTTCGTCTGCTGATGTGCTGATCCTGGTCGGTCATCGGTCCAGAACGACAGCGAAAGCCGCCCAAAATCATGGGTTCTCACCCGGTCAAATCCATTGGTTTCCCGATTCTAATACCGCTGCCCAACCTGCAGCTGAGATCGTCAAAGAAGGAGATGTTGTCCTGATCAAAGGATCAAACAGTATGCGTATGGATAAGATTTTGTCAGCCCTGAAAGTGAGTCAGTGATGGAAAATACTTCCGTTGCCATTGCAATCAGCGGTCTGAGTTTTTTGATGACCATCATCTGGGGCGAACCGCTGATCCGTTTACTCAAAGCCTGGAAAATTGGCAAAATCGTCCGCGAGGATGGCCCTGATCAGCATATCACCAAAATGGGAACGCCGACCATGGGCGGATTTATGTTTATGCTCCCGGTCACCCTCCTGACAATCCTCTTTAATGCTGTCTCGATCCTCGGGTTCAACCTGCTCGGTCGTTCGGTACTACTCCCGGTCATCACACTCTGGGCGTATGCCGTCCTCGGGATGATTGACGATTGGGAGGGTATTCGCGGGGCAAGGCGCGGGCTGGGGATGCGAGCCCGCACGAAATTCGCCATCCAGGTGATCTTCGCCATTGCGATTGCGTTTGCACTGCGCGATATTCTGGACGTCCCCCAATTGCTGTGGTTCACGGCTGAAGAAGCGATCAGTTTGGGGCCGTTATATATTCCGATTGCGGTGTTTATCATCGTTGGGATGTCGAATGCCGTCAATTTCACAGATGGGTTGGACGGGCTGGCTGGATTGATCGCTGCAACAGCATTTGCCGCATTCGGGTTTGTCGCTTTGATTCAGGAACAACACTTCCTGGCCAGATTCTGTTTTTCACTGGTCGGTGCGTTGTTTGGCTTTCTCTGGTTCAATGTCCACCCCGCAAGGCTCTTTATGGGAGACACCGGCTCACTTGCTTTGGGTGCAACCCTTGGGGTTGTGGCACTGATGACGGGTCAATGGCTCATCATCCCCCTGATCGCAATTATCCCCGTCAGCGAAGCCTTAAGTGTGGTCATCCAGATCATTTACTTCAAGCTCACAAATGGAAAACGGTTCTTCAAAATGGCCCCTTTGCATCACCATTTTGAGTTGATCGGATGGAGTGAAACACAGGTGGTCCAACGATTCTGGCTTATTAGTTTGATTTGTACGATGCTGGGCATTGCCCTGGTTCTTGTGGAGTAAGGTATGTCACATTGGAAAGGTAAGCAGGTTGTCATGATCGGTGCGGCCCGGCAAGGGCTGGCACTCACGCGCTACCTGGCAGAACAAGGTGCGACTGTCATCCTCAACGACCAGCGCTCTGATGATGCTCTGGCGGATGCTAAGCAGGACCTGGTTGATCTGAACATCACCTGGGTCACTGGAAGCCACCCGATCGAAATTCTGGAGGGAACGGATCTGGTCTGCCTCTCCGGAGGTGTTCCCCTCGATCTGCCTCTTGTTCAAGAAGCGGAACGGCAAGGTATCCCCCTATCCAACGATTCACAGATCTTTCTTGAGGAAGCCCCCTGTCCCGTGATTGGGATCACAGGCTCGGCAGGCAAGACAACCACAACTGCGCTTGTTGGCGAGATCGCCCGGCAGCATTATGCGCTCAGGAAACCTGAAAATAAGGTTTGGGTCGGCGGAAATATCGGCAATCCTTTGATCCAGGTTCTGGATCAGATGAAGGAAAATGATCTGGCTGTCATGGAACTCTCCAGCTTTCAGCTTGAGATCATGACGGCTTCTCCCCACATCGCTGCGATTCTGAACCTGACCCCAAATCACCTCGACCGCCACAAGACCATGTCAACCTATATCTCGGCAAAATCCCAAATCCTGACCCATCAAAACCCGAATGATATTGCCATTCTAAACCGGGACGATCCCCAGGTGCGGAAGCTATTTGCTGAGGTCAAAGGACGACAGATCACTTTCGGGTTGAACCCGCCCTATGACAAACAGGATGCCGCTTATTACAAACGCGGCAAACTCTACTTGCAGGCCAGCGGTCAGGTGGCCAAAATCATCAAATCCGACCTGGTCAACCTGCGCGGCACACATAATCTCTATAACATTCTGGCGGCAATCGCCATTTCTGCGGCGGCATCCTTTTCGCTTCAGGCAATCTATGATGGCATTGTCGCTTTTGAGGGTGTCCCCCATCGAATGGAATTCGTTCGTTCCTGGGGCGGCGCGGACTGGTATAACGACTCCATCGCCACCGCGCCGGAGCGCGCCATAGCCGCCATCGAATCCTTTGACCAGCCTATTGTCCTGCTTGCCGGCGGCCGGGACAAGGATCTAACCTGGGACAATCTGGGCTGGGTTATCCGAGAGCGCGTGGACCATCTGATCCTTTTTGGAGAGGTTGCCCCCCTGATCCACAAAGCTGTAGGTGAGTCTGATCCGGATGGACGGCCCTATTCGGTCGATCATTGTGAGGGTTTAAGCGAAGCAGTAAGGACTGCGGTTGAAAGGATTGAGCAGGGAGATGTCGTTCTGCTCTCTCCAGGCGGCACAAGTTTCGACGAGTTTACTGATTTTGAAGAACGCGGAAGGCAATTCAAACAATGGGTGAACGAACTTTCGTAACCAGACCCAAACCAAAAACCAGGAAGTCGCGATCTCTTCAACTTCCCTTTGACGTTCCGATGCTCTTGATCGTGATCGTTCTTTTGGTGTTTGGGCTGCTGATGGTTTATTCCGCAAGCTGGGACTTTTCAATTCTGATGGGCCGGGAACCGACCTATATTTTCGGCCGCCAGGTCCTCTGGATCCTGCTGGGATTAGTCCTGGCGGTTATTGCAAGCTTCATT
>CAZXRL010000120.1:0-8174 GCA_964643275.1 uncultured Candidatus Brevefilum sp. | reverse complement strand
TCTCTGGCGATGGGGGTGGGGTTGATCCTTGCGCCCGCTTTTGCGGACCGCTATGGCAAGATCAGAGTGGTGGTCTTCACCCAGACGCTGTCCATCCCGTTCTTGGCCCTCCTGGGGTTCTCGCCCTGGTTCAGCCTCAGTGCCATGGCCTACTACGTCCGGCTGACACTGATGAACATGAGTTCACCCGTCTACCAGACTTTCGTGATGGAACAGGTGGAGAGCGAATCCCGCGCGATGGTTGCAAGCCTGAACAGCATGGTGAACAGCTTTGGACGGGCCTTCAGCCCGATGATCAGCGGGTGGCTGCAGGTGGGCTATGGATTCGGCCCGTCCTTCATTGGCACGATAGCCCTCTATATCACATCCATTGTGCTGTATTATCTGTATGTCCTGAAAGGCCGAAAACGGATCCGGTATGGTTCCGGGGTGGTAGTGGAGACGGTGCCGGATGATAATTGAAACACCTGATCCGCCCAAATGCTTATTCGTGAGCTTCTGCAATGCCGAGGTCGAGCGGATAAATCATCCAGACCGCGATTACCATCGCAGCAGAGCCAGCGCCATCACCGCTTGCCAGGGCAGAACTTTGAATGCGCCCCGCGCCACCGCAGCTTCCACTTCGGCGCGGGACAAGAAAAGCAATTCCTGTTCTTCAAGATCGTCCGCCTCCGGCTTGCCCACACAATACGCATCGCGGGCCAGGAACAAATGCGCAATCCCATTTCCCCGGTTCCCATCTACTGCAAAGTCGCCCAGGTTTTCCCAACGCTCGGACTTGTAACCTGTCTCCTCCAACAATTCACGTTTGGCCGCAGCCAGCGGTTCTTCTCCCGGTTCAAGGTATCCCCCAACCGGCGCCAGGGAGGTGCCTTTGACGCTGTACTTCGTTTGGCGGAACAGGAGATATTCCTTTTCTTTGGTAATCACGGTGACATTCACAAAATCCGGCGAGATCAACCAGGGCCAACCTTCGAGAATCGTCCCTTCCGGCAACTGGATGTCGTGCTGTTCAACTCGTAAATAGGGGGGCATGTCCAGAACCACCTTGCGTGAAAGGGTCTCCCAGTTTTTCATTGCATTTCTCCTTTGTGGCCTCTGAGCGGTCTGTATTTTGTCAGGATTCGTTGAATGTATCACCCTGACGGTAACTATCCCCTGAATTATATCCAGACCTTAATAAGACAGGGACGCAGCGCACACCGCGTCCCTGTCTCGTATATCCTCCGCTCCTTCGAGCGGGAAGGGAATATTTATCCCCTGAAATATTCCTCAGGGCGATATTATATGAAGTAAAGTTCAAAATATGCCCCGAATGGACATTTATCCAACTCTGTTTTTATTTTATCCAGGTTAAGGCTTCAAAGCAGGCTCAGGATATTTTAGTTTAATAACAGGTATTGAATATTGTTAATTTTAGATTAAACGTTTAGTCCGAGCCTGCCAAGCAGACCCAGCGAGAGCGAGAGCTCCCCTCGGTGATGGATCTCGTGTTCAAAGACATGCCAGAAAATCCAGGCCGGGGCATAGGCTTCCCCCCTCGGGTAAGTGTAAGGCGTATCCCAATCCGCCGGGTCAAAGGATTTGAGCAACGCCATCGTCCTTTCATGTTCCTTAGCCAGGTAAGATTTGATAGATGGTAAATCCGGGTAATATTCCAGCGTGCTCTGACCGCGTTGATAGACATTCACGTCACTGAGGATCCCGCTGTGAAGCCAGTGATCAGCAGCGCTGCTGATATGCAGGATCAACCGCCCAACAGGCCAACCGCCCTTAACCGGAACAAAATGCAGGTCCTCATCATTGAAGCCCTCAACAACGGTCATTAAATCCATCCGGATTTTCGGCCAACGCTTGAGTAAAAATTCTTTTTCCATGGTGCCTCACTTTTTATGAATCTGCCGGCTGGACGCCCAAATCTTCCACTGTTATCGCAAGATTTACAAAGTTCTCAAAAGTCAGATCGGTGACGTCCAGCGCTTTCTTCCTTTTCAGGTGCCCAAATAATCCCAGATAGTTGGTCGGGATCATGGCTGCCCCATCGAGGCCGAGCATTTGCACCACGCCTTCGATGAGGACATTGTTCGGTGCTTCAATCTCAACAAAGTCGCCAAAAGGCAATTCGTCCAGCATCACCGCTACGTCCCCCAATTTATAGACCCGCCGATACTTCTCGTAAATGACAACCTCAACAAATCCCAGCGCTTCAAATAACCTGCGAGTGGCCTCGTAATCATCGGTCTGGACTTCTATCTCCGTGCGGGTGATAATGCCATTATCATTGCGAGCGCCTTCCTTATAGGTCACATGCACGCGGTCATCCATCCGAATCCTCAGAATCCTGGCCTCCCTTTGCAGGCTGCCGTCGGGGGTATCCAGCCGCAGATTACGCTCCAGCACACGCGGTTGAACCAGATCCGCACCTGTCATGCGGACTTTTTCCGCCAGCGCGTTCAAGTCCTGAATATAAAATTTAGCCTCTCGTTCCTGATACGCCATTACTCAATTATCCTTTTCACTTGTGGTAAAGAAATCCCTAACTCTTTGAGAACGCCCCGTCCAGGCCGCCAACCCAAGCCAGACCAGGGTTAATACCAGCATAAACGGCCAATTCGCCCGGGCGGCAACATCCTTCCACAACACCAGCCTCTCAAACCAGTAAAGGACAGGAAACAAAGCCCCGGCAATCCAGATCAGAACGGGAGACCAGGACGCCCGCCGCAACAGGCCCCACACCATAATCATTCCGCCCGCTCCCCAGACCAGCCCGGAAAACAGCAGATACCCCAATACTGCCGGTGATAAAAGCTCGAAGATGAGGGCGCGATCCCCAATCCCCCGGCCAAACCGGAGCCATCCCAGCAGCGACCAAATCACGAAACCCCAGATTAGCACCTTCAAAAGGAACGGCCGGCGCATTCGATCCGGGCTGTTCTGGTCCTGCCTGTCAGTCGCGTTCTCAGTCATCCGGCTGCGATCCGTCTGTTTCATCATAAATCATATCTTCAACTTCGGTAAGTTCGACATCGCTCAAGGTGCCCAGCCGGGCCAGGGCAGCGCGCACTTTTTCAACAGCGCCCTGCTGGACAATCACAGCCGTTGGGCTCAGGGGATCACCAAGGAACCGGGCCGCAGGGGAATCACGCAAGGCCTGGAGAATTTTAGGCGACGCGATCTGCAGGACCACCGCCGGGAAAATCCGTGCCTGGCCGCCTTTCCTGTCCCAATTCTGCAAGGCTTTCAGCAAACTGGGGGGAAGCGCTTTTCCATACTTCTTCAATAAAGTTTCCAGATGCGGGGCTTTTAAACCCTGCTCTGCTGCATCCGACAATGAGGTCGGAGTCAGTTGATAAATATACGCATCCGCGGTCTCATCCATCCATTGACAGAAACGAGATAGCTGATAGCGTGCCAGCCGCGGCGTGTGCGGAGAGACAATCAGCCTTCCATCGGACAGCGCCTCCACCTGGACCTCTTCATCCGGCAGTCCGCGCACCGCCCTCCCCAGCAGGAGGTCGTTGGCCCAATCCGAAAACCGGAACGCCGTCACTTCCTCTTTTGGCCCCGGCGCGGCCAGGTCGATCATCCCCAGCCAATGCATCGGCCCTGTGATCACATAGCGGATCAGGGCACCATCCACCTTTTCCCAGTGCTCAATGCCCTGCAGGGCTTTACCGGTCACAGAATCCCTCACCAGCCAGGAATCAAAATCACCGGCTGGACGCTGATAATCAGGGTCCCGCTGGCGAATGGCATCAATAAATGAGCCCAGGTTCCACCAGGCACCCTCAGGTACCTCACCTAAAAGTTCGAAGATCCTGCCTCGGGCCAGCAGGGGATCGTTTACCCAGGCGCCCTCACAAACGATTCCGGGCATCAACCTTAATTCATTGAATTGGGTGGAGGTCTGCCAGCCCCGGAACAGCCAGCTCAGAGCTTCTCCCCGGGGCATGCTCAAAAAAGGACGGGCATCCTCCAGGACAGGCTGTTCGCTGGAGGTGATTAACTTCATCCCCGCGAGGAGCGCGTGGACCTCTTCCATAGATGGATTCCAGGCCGCCACCGCTGGCGAACGCTCGGGCTCTCCCAGACGCAAGGCAGCCAGCAGCGTGCAGGTATGGTCAAGAATTCGGTCAGAAACCGGAATTATATGGGCAATCTCACCCGGGGAGGAGGGCCTACCGGGCAGTTGGGGGCCAGCCGGTACAATCTGCGGCAGGCAAGCGAGCAAGTCATCCGAGATATAAGCGCACTCCTGCAGTTTCCCTTCCCGCTTTAAAAAATCCCGGCCAATCAAAGCCCGGTACCAAAGGACTTCCACTGGAGAAGCCGGGGCCAGGTGGGGCTGCTCTCGGTCCCTTCTGCCGGGCCCCATTTCCCGCAAAGGACCAAATTCCCGCGTGAACCGACTCCAGGCCATCCAGCCGTCTTCCTGTACCAGCCTGTCCAAGGCCGCACGGGCGCCGTCTGGCAGGGCTTCGACGACTTCCAGCACCAGGGCAGAATCCAGCAGTTTCCGGGCAAGAATGGGATGGGCGTGCCGAGCATCCGGTGCCATAATATCCACACCCCAGAGATCAGCGATGATATTCAAAAATCCCAAATCATAATTATTTAGAAGGTGTTGCAGATCAGGCATAACACTTCGAGTATACATCACAATGCAAAGAGCTGGGATGTAAAGTACATTTTGCAAAGATTATACAAACACTTGTTGAACCCACTCCTGAAGCGTAGAATTCTTTTATAGTTGTACAAATCTTATACATAATAAAAGGAGTAAAACATGTTTAAAAAGAAGTCGCTTTTTTTTGTTTCTGTCTTATTGGTCCTGGCAGTCGTGCTGGCGGCCTGTGCCCCAACTGCGACCACCGTTCCCACCGAGGAGCCAACAGAAGAGCCAACCCCGGAACCGCAATCCATTGTCGATATCGCGGTTGCTGATGGCCGCTTTGAGACGCTCGTAGCTGCTGTCGGGGCCGCCGGACTGGCCGAAACGCTCTCCAACGAGGGCCCGTTCACTGTCTTCGCTCCCACGGATGAAGCCTTTGCCAAACTCCCTGAAGGCACGGTAGATGCTTTATTAGCGGACATTCCTGCGCTGACGGACATCCTACTCTACCATGTCGTTGAAGGTGCAGTGTTGGCCGAAGACGTGGTCTCCCTGGAAGAAGCCCAAACCCTGCTTGGTGAAAATGTAAGTATCCGGGTGGAAGACGGTATGGTCTATATCAATGACGCCCAGGTTATCCTTACAGACATCATAGCCGAGAATGGCGTCATCCATGTCATTGACACCGTCCTTCTGCCCACTGAAGAAGAATCCCTGGGCAGCATTGTGGATATTGCCGTTGCCGACGGCCGCTTCGAGACGCTGGTCGCTGCCGTGCAGGCTGCTGAATTGGCTGAGACCCTGGCTGGTGAAGGCCCCTTCACTGTCTTCGCTCCCACGGATGATGCTTTTGCCAAACTCCCTGAAGGCACGGTGGAAGCCTTATTGGCTGACATCCCCACCCTGACTAACATCCTGCTCTACCATGTCGTTGATGGCGCAGTGCTGGCTGAAGTGGTGGTAACACTGGAAGAAGCCGAAACGCTGCTTGGTGAAAAGGTGAGCATCTGGCTGGAAGATGGCATGGTCTATCTCAACGATGCCCAGGTCATTATCACGGACATCCTGGCGGATAACGGCGTGATCCATGTGATCGATACCGTCCTCCTGCCCCCCGAATCCTAATCCATCTCATTTGATTTCTTCTCCATAAAAAAGAGCGGCCGCCAGAATGACGGCCGCTCAAATTGTTTAATTTCGCAATCAATTCAAGAGATAAGCCAGGCACCAATCCGCTGTGGCCGTCAGGGCTTCGGTATGGGTCCGTTCGTAATTATGGGATGCATCCACCCCCGGTCCGATCAGAGATACAGCCACATCCCCGCCCGCCCGCCAAAAAGCCTCGCCGTCTGAGCCGTAAAAGGGATAGATGTCAACCTTGTGGGGGATTTCATAATCCTCGGCCAGTTTGAGCAGCCGCTGGTTCAGCCCATAATGGTAAGGGCCGCCCGAATCCTTGACACACAATGTCGCATGGAATTCGTCGGATTCCTGTCCTTCTCCCACCGCCGCCATATCCACAGAAATAAGCTCCGAGACCTGCCTTGGAATCCCGGCCGCCGCGCCATGACCCACTTCCTCATAATTACTGATATGCAGCACGGTCGTGGTCTTTGGTTTGCGTCCGGCGTCTACCAGAGCCTTGACCGCAAAGATCATGCACGCCACACAGGCCTTATCATCCAGATGCCGGGAGCGGATGAAACCATGGGTGATCTCTACCCGCGGGTCAAAGGCGACAAAATCACCAACCTGGATCCCGAGCGCTTTCGTCTCCTCAGCGCTGCCCGTCCTCGCATCCAGGCGGACTTCCATGACCTCATCCTTACGCTCTGTTTTGCTGACCTCCTGACCGTGAACGTGTGCAGAGGCTTTGGTCAAAAGGATCGCGCCCCTGACGGTCTCCCCACCTCGGGTAAAGACCGTCACGCCCTCACCCTCAACCGTATTCCAGGCAAAGCCACCCAACTTGGTCAATTGCAGCCGCCCATTGGATTTGACCGCCTTGACCATCCCGCCCAGTGTGTCAACATGGGCGGTCAAAGCCCGCCAGGGAGCATCCGTCTCACCGGGTAATGTTGCCACCAGCGCACCTTTATTGGTCCGTCTGAGCGTGAGGCTGGAGATCTTCGAGAGTTCATCCTCACATAAGCTGATCGCCTGTTCGGTGAAACCCGTCGGGCTGGGTGTGTTGAGCAGGTCAACAAGAAATTCCAGCATACCTTGGGTGTTAATCTCAGGCAATGTCATCATATCCTTCTCTTCCTTCAAATCGATTCAGTTTCGCGCGCCACTCAACTGGAATAGGCCGGCTTTTCCCGGTTTTGTTATCATAGGCTGCCATGACGGAAAGCCCTCGAGCAAAAGCCTGCCTGTCCTGCAGGGCTTCAATCAAAAAAGCAAAGGTCAGGCTTTTCTCTCCGAGCCTTTCCATCCGGAGGCAAACCTGGACCACCTGACCGAAATAGATCGGCGCCAGATAGTCGATCTCGATCCTGACAACCACCATACCAGTGGTGCCCGTGGAATTTGGCGTCCAGATCCCGCTTTTTTCATAATAACCCAACCGGGCACTTTCAAGGTAACTCAAATACACAGCGTTATTCACATGCCCCTGGGGGTCCAGGTCGCCATAGCGGACTGTGAGAGGATGCAGGTAGGAAAATTTTTCCGGAGTCATAAGTCATTCATCAATCAGAAACAGATTTTTCTATTATAAGTCATTCCGCCCATTAGGGCGATGACCGGTCCTGACCAGATTAACCACCCAACCCCAGATCATGGCAGGCCAATCTGCCAGATTAGCGATCTTCTTTACAATAATCGTTAACTTAGATAAAATAGACAATAACGCTAATTTCTATCCAATACGTAGAAAATATCACAGTTTGAGAGTGACCTGTGTCACTTGAGACATAGAATTAATTTTATTACCCTGAAAGTACGCGTTCATCTAATAATCCTGAAGAAACGAGTTTACACTATGCAAATCACCCGACAAGCAGATTATGCCCTCAGAGCAATGCTCTACCTGGCCCGGATGGAGCAAAACCAACGGGCAGCCACCAGCCAGATCGCAAAAGAAATGGAGATTCCCCCCTCCTTTCTGGCGAAGATCATTTCCCAGCTTTCCATTGCCGGATTGATCCACACTTCGCGTGGCGCCCGGGGGGGCGTTTCTCTGGCCCGGAAACCCAAGGCTATCTCCCTGCTTGATGTGGTCGAAGCTATTGACGGGCCGATTACTCTGAATGAGTGCACGCAGGATCCCGGCATCTGCAGTTTTGGGGATTCCTGCCCGCTCCATGAAGTCTGGTGCGAGACCCAGGCGGAACTGGTCCGAAAACTCCGCGAGTCAACCTTTGACACCCTGCTGGCACGCGAGGCGTTAAAATCCTGACTCAGTTCCACATTTAACCATCCAACCCGGGAATGCCAGAGCGAACGACAGCTTTTGGCATTCTTTGATTAATCCCAAACTACCCGGCTGCAATCCCTGACTTTACCCTGTTACGGCAAAGTAGTAATGTCCTATTTCAGCAAAGTTAAAATGTCCTATTGG
>CAZXRL010000119.1:0-8178 GCA_964643275.1 uncultured Candidatus Brevefilum sp. | reverse complement strand
ACTCAAGCCAGGCATCAATCCCCTCGCCCGTCTTGCAGGAGACGGAAAAAGTGATCAGCCCAGGATTAAGCATTTCCACACCCTCACGGAAATAATCCAAATTAAAGTCAATGTAGGGGAGGAGGTCTGTTTTGTTGATGATCAGCACTTCAAGTCCCCGATAAATATTGGGGTATTTATAGGGCTTGTCATCGCCTTCCGGGACGCTGGCAATGAGGATGCTGCTGTGCGTACCGAGGTTGAAGGCCGCCGGACAGATCAGGTTGCCCACATTTTCTACAATAACTAGGTTGAGGGAGGCAAGGTCCAGTTGTTCCAGAGCGTTTTCAACCATGACCGCGTCCAGGTGGCATTCGCCGCCCGTATTGATCTGAACTGCGGGCATGCCTGCTGCACTGATCTTGTCGGAGTCGATGGTAACCGGGGCGGTGTCGCCTTCAATCACACCGATTTGGATTCCTGTGTCCAATAAGCTATTGATGGTTGCCAGGATAAAGCTGGTTTTGCCTGCGCCGGGTGATGCCATCAGGTTGATTGAATAAACGCGGGCATCATCAAACCGTTTACGGTTCTGATTGGCAAGGCGGTCATTTGCGTTGAGGATATTTTCAACAATTTGAATGCGTTTTTCGGCCATATTATTCTCTTTCAATTTCTATACTGTCGAGGTTGAACTCGTCACCTGAGACCACACGCACTCGAGCGCTATGGCAATTGGGGCAGGGCGTGAGGTCATCTTCAAGCGTGTACCGGGTGTCACAGTCCTGACAAACCAATTCTGCGGGGATCCGTTTGAAGTGCAATACAGAGTCTTCGCAGAGTGTCTCTTTGCTAATAATGTCCCAATAGAACGCTACTGAATCATCCACGATGCTTGATAGCTTTCCAATCACCAGATAAATATCGGTGACTTTTTTTGCCTGGGCTTTTTCAGCGTGTCTGCAGGCAATCTCAAGCACGTTTTCGGTTACCGAGAGTTCATGCATTGGGTTATTATAATACTTTTATGATAAGAATTGTAGATTTAAGACCAGTTATTATCCTTGGGACGTAATAAGTTCTAACAGGTGAAGCCGGTGCGTCAACAATCGGGATGCCACGATGTTTGCGAGGCGCCGCATGATCAGAAATCCAAGGTCACAATCTTCCTCACAGAGTTCCATCAACTGCTCCGCATCAAAAACCAGCAGCTTTGCAGTTTCGGTCACACGGGCTGTCCCGGTCTTTTGACGGACAACCGGGGTCAGGCTCGACCAGCCAACCACATCCAAAGATTCAGCAGTGAAAATAGGGAGCGAACCGTAGCCGGGCACAAAGCTCTCAATCTGGACTTTACCCTCTATCACGATATACAGATTTCCATGCTGTTCACCTTCACTGAAAAGCACTTCATCTGTTTGATAGGAGCGCACATCGGCAATGGACGTGAGTCGCTGAAGGTTCTCAGAATTCAACTCGAGGAACCATGGGATTGATTTTATCGCGGATGTGAGTTCTGCCTGGTTGAGCATGGACAACCCTTATTTATGAGAAAATTACTTATTTCACTTTCAAGTTAAAATTACTTCTGTTCTGAAAATTTTGACATTGTATTATGTCATTATGCCCGTGTGACAACAGTCACTCACGGCAGAGGTTCGCAGATCCAGTCCCAGATGCGTTCTGCGGCTTCTTCAGCCAGCTTTGCAGTGCCCGCGCTGAGTTCCCGGGCAAATTGGAAGTAATAGCCTCTCACGGAGACCAGGATCGCTTTGGGGATCTGTTCGTAAATTGTGGCGCAGATTGACAGGACTGTTTTGGGGGACATATGATGGGTCAGGGGGGATTTCTCATAGGCTGGTTCAAGCTCAATCCAGGAAATCACCTCCGGGATGTCTGAGGTGTGAGCGTCAACAAAACAAACCCGTTTGTAGTGTGAAATCGTCTCAGCAAGTTCTGGATAGATTTGCAGGATAAAGAGAAGATCGGCTTCCCTGCTCTGGACTTCGATGACAGCGCCAGGGTCTTCCGGAACAGAATGACCGGTTCGTTCCGCCAGGTCTTTCAGGATATGCCAACCCACGCCGTCGTCCTGACGATCAGCATTGCCATAACCGATGATGAGCGTATCTGACTTCATACTAGGTCTTCCCCTGGAATTCGTTGGAGAAATCATCCCCTCCTATCTGGAAATCCGAAAAGGAGGGGTTGTTTGTGAGGATCAACAGCGTTGAAAGGATCAGTCGCGTTTTAGGGTTTGGGTGATCTGTCCATCGGGATTTATGACATCAATTTTAATGGGCATCTGTCCGATGGCATGCGTCGAACAGGAGAGGCAGGGGTCGTAAGCCCGGATGGCAGCTTCAACACGGTTGAGCATGCCTTCCTGAACTTCCGGCCCTTTGACATACGTCTTTGCAACCGAATCAACTGCTTCGCTCATGGCCCAGTTGTTATGGCCGGTCGAGACAATCAGGTTGACACGTTCCAATTGACCGCTGGGTTTTGCCCAGTAGTGATGCAGGAGGGTGCCCCGCGGTGCTTCAATCACTCCAACACCTTCACCCTTGAAATCAAATTTCTTGTTTTGGATGTCTGAGCCCATCAGGTCCGGGTCCTCAAGGAGTTCCCGGGTCCGTTCGACTGCGAAGAGCGTCTCAATCAGGCGGGCGTAATGATAGTACAGTGTATGGTAAACGGGTTTGCCATTGTTGATCTGCTTGTAAACCTCAAATTCTTTCTGAGCCAGCGGGGTATCAATCCTGTCGGATGCGTTCAAACGGCCTAAAGGCCCGACGCGGTATACGCCATCCGGCCAGCCCATCTTTTTATAATAGGGGAACTTGAGATAGGACCAGTCTTCCACATGTTCAGCGATGATATCCAAATAGTTCTGAGCGGAGAATTTCTCCAGCTCTTCACCATCTCTGTCAACCAAACGGATATCGCCGTCATACAATTCAAGGCCGTTCTCAGGGGTGACCAATCCAAAGTATCCGGTGTGGAAGACGGCAAATTTCTCAATGTCTTCAATGTTTGCGTCTACCCAGTCCTTGATCAGCTGGATGCCTATCAGGGTGGTCTCCTGCGCCTTATCCAGTCCGGCCCGCATGTGTTCACGCCTATCTTCGGTCATGACACGGTTAACACCGCCCGGGATTGCAAAATTGGGATGGATTCTGCGCCCGCCGACCTGGCAAATCATATCCTGCCCAAATTTCCGTAATTCAACGGCACGGAGGGTCAAATCAGGATCCGCGCCGATCAATCCGACTACATTACGGATTGCGGGGTCTGCGTCAAATCCGAGGATCAGGTCCGGTCCGGCGAGTTCAAAGAAGTGCATGCCGTGGCTTTGAATAATCTGGCCCATATGCATCAGCTCACGGAGCAGGCTGGCAGGCTTTGGCGGGGTGACGCCCATGACGATGTCACCGGCTTTTGCCGCAGCCAGATGGTGGCTTACAGGGCAGATGCCGCAGATGCGGGGTGTGATTTGGGGCATTTCGAAGACCATCCGGCCTTCGCAGAACTTTTCAAAACCCCGGAATTCGTTCACATGAAAATAAGCATGATCAACACTGCCATTGTCATTCATATGGATGGTCACTTTAGCGTGACCTTCGATCCTGGTTACAGGTTCAATCGTTATTTTTTCTGGTGCCATTTGTTTGATCTCCTAGTGCCAGTGCAAATTCTCACCTTTTATGTCCGGGATCCGGCCCTGGGCCAGTTCCGTCAGTGCATAAAAGATGACATCTGCATCCGGCGGGCATCCGGGGATATGCAGGTCAACAGGGACAACTTCATGGACAGCGCGGACATGCGTCATTTCCGCAAGTTCGGGGCTGGAAGGAATCCTGCCTTCCGAATCGGTGCTCTCAGTGTCTACATAAGCTCTTTGAAGAGCCGCCTCAGCACCACAAAAATTCCGCATTGCAGGAACCCCGCCGAACACAGCGCAGTCCCCCAGGGCGACAAGAATCTTACAGCGTTCCCGCATCCGGATGGCAACTTCCTCATTGTAGGTGTTGTTGATTCCACCTTCCAGAATGCCGACGGTCACACCATCCTCGTCAGGTTCTTTCAAATCGGTAATGGGCGTGGCGCGAAGGTCTACCAGTTCAACGACCTGTAGAATCCTTTCGTCGATGTCAAGCAATGACATATGGCATCCTGCGCATCCGCACAACCAATCAGTTGAAACTTTAGGTTTTGACATATCATTTTTCCTTTCGATAAGGCTACCAGTAAACGGGTCAGGCTTCCCGGATTTCAACGGTAGGCACTCTTGCCATCAAGCTGGCTTTCCAGTCTGTGTCTGGGGATATGGACAGGGCTTCGGCCACCTTGAGCAGGGCTTCCTGTGTTGTCAGCACACCCTCAGGGGGATTAATTGACTTGACAGCCTTTTGCAGACGTCCATCCAGGCTCAGATAGGTGCCGGATTGTTCCGCCCAGATCGTGACAGGGAGGACCACATCAGCATTACCGGTGATCTGGGAACTGTAGGCAGCCTGGGCAACCACGAAGGGGATTTCCTCCAGCGCTTTCACCATTTTTTGCGTGGGTTCTTCATCGCCCAATGCAATGAAAGCAGAAGTTGCGCCATTCGGTTTGAAAGGTGCTTCAAGTCCAAGTTGGGCTGCTGCCATGCTGTTCGAATTGCCTTTGACACCGATCAAAGCGGCATTGAGCTTCTCAGCCAACGTCAGGAGCAAAATGAGGGCTTTTTCGTCCGCATTCACGGCAAAGTCCTTGCCATAGACGATACAGGGCTTCTCTGCTGTCTTGAGGGCTTCGGCTGTTTCATTCAAGGCAGGATCAAGCGAGCCCTTCTCAACTGCATCAAGCAGCGATATAAGGAATGCGCCTTCATCACCAGCTTTGAGGGGCAAAATTGTTTTGGCTTTTTCAGCAAGCTGGTTGGCTTTGCTGTCCGCAACGAAAAGTTTGGTGCCGTTTTGAAGCTGGCGTTTGACAAAGAAACCGGCAACTTCATGTTCGTCCACCAGATCCAGTTCAAGTGAGAGCACAGCTTCGGTATCTTTGAGAGCATCAAGGCCGGATTCAAAGGATTTGCCAAGCTTGTCCGCCAGCGCAGCCAGGGAGGCTGTTGCTGACCCTTCTTCCAGGGTGGTGACAAGAGATGCCTTGAGATCATCAGCGAAGATGGATTTGAACAGGGCAAGGTCTTCAGCGGGGAGATGGGTGGATGCGAGGGCAACCAGCTCTTTGCCTTTCCCAAGACCACTTGCGATCGTATTCAGGGCTTCATCCCAGGTCGCTGCTTTCAGGCTGCCGTCTTTTCGAACCAGGGGTGTCAGCAAACGCGGGCGGTCATCCTCAAGAGGGTGGAAACGGCCTTTCTTGCAGAGCAAGCCATGGTTGAAAGCCGAGTCCCACTCACCTTCAATCCGGACGAGGCGGTTGTCACGGGTGAGTACGTCTTTCGTGCAGCCCACGGAACAGACTGTACAGACACCGATATGGTGTTCAACCTCTGTCTCTTTGCCCTGATAGGCGCTCTGGCGGTCAATGATGGCACCGGTGGGGCAGATCTGGACACAGGTCCCGCAGGAGATACAGGTGCTTTCTCCGAAGGGGACCCCGTAATCCGCCACAAGGAGGCTGTTGGCTCCCCGTTCTTCAAACCCTAGGGTATGGTTGCCAACCAGTTCACTGCAAGCCCTGACGCATCGGCGGCAGAGGATACAGCGGTTATTGTCAAGGACCATGAACTCATGGGAAGCATCCACTTCGAAAGGCGTCCAGTTTGGCTGCAGGTCCCAGTGGGTCATCCCTTCATCATAAGCCCGGTTCTGCAGTTCGCAGTCGCCTCCGCTGACCTGACAGTACATGCAGAAGTGATTCCGTTCGCTGAAGATCAGGGTGAGGACGAACTTACGGGCGTCGAGAATTTTCTGGGAGCTGGTGTTAACGATCATCCCATCGGTGGCCGGCAGGGTGCAGGAGGGCTGCAAGGTGCGAGAACCCTCGACTTCCACCATGCACATCCGGCATCCACCATAGGGGGTCAGCTGGGGGTGGTGGCACAGCGTGGGGACGTATACACCGGCTTGTTCAGCAGCTTCCAGAACCGTCGTCCCTTCCTGCACCTCGATGGTTTTTCCGTCAATTGTGAGTTTAATCATGATTATGAGACTCCATTACTTCTATTTCAATCGATCTGATAAACCCGGCGGCCGCTCATTTTACAGATGCCAGCGGGACAGACTTTGAGTTTTGTATGGGCTTCCACTTCAGCCCGGAAATGTGCCAGAATATCTCGCAATGGAGATCCGGCAGTTTGCCCGAGACCGCAATTTGAAAGTTCGTAAAGCTGATCACTCATCATTTGGAGATCTTTCAAATCCTGTTCGGTTCCAACACCTTCGGAGACATTGGTGAGGACCTCATAAGAACGCTGGTTGCCAATCCGGCAGGGGTTGCATTTCCCGCAGCTTTCAAAGCGGAAGAAATTTAGCAGCACCCTGGCAAGATCAACAACGCAGGTGTCTTCATTACAAATCAATAGTGCGCCTGACCCAAGGGATACCCCTGCTTTCTTATAGGAGTCAAAATCCATGGGGGTATCCTGCAGGCTGGCGGGAATGATCGATCCGCTGGAACCTCCGGTCTGGGCAAGCTTGAAGGCGGCCCCGTTCTTCATGCCTTTGGCATAGATTGAGATGACTTCTCTGAGTGTGATGCCCATCGGGACTTCGATCAGACCGGTCACATTGACATTTCCCAGGATCGTGTAAACCTTGGTACCAGGGCTGGAAGGCGTACCGATGGCTTTGTACCAGGCTGCGCCGTTCCGGATAATCGCCGGGATATTTGCCAGCGTCTCCACATTGTTGACAACGGTCGGCTTTTGCCAGAGGCCAGCTGTTGTCGGATAGGGTGGGCGTGCCCGGGGTTCACCGCGGTTGCCCTCAATTGATTCAATCAGGGCAGTCTCTTCACCACAGATATAAGCCCCTGCGCCGGCGTGAACGTGCAGGTTGAAGGATAGACCGGACCCGAAGATATCCTCGCCCAGCAGGCCATAGGCCCTTGCCTGCTCGATGGCTTTCTGCATCCGGGTGATGGCAAGGCCATACTCACCCCGGATATAGACAAAACCCTCATCTGCACCGACAGCATAGGCGGCAATCAGCATGGCTTCGATGATGGCATGCGGATCGCCTTCCAAAACCAGACGATCTTTGAAGGTGCCCGGTTCACTCTCATCAGCGTTGCAGATAACATATTTCTTGTCACCTTTGGCAGCCCTGACGAACTGCCATTTCAATCCCGTCGGGAAGCCGGCGCCGCCCCGTCCCTGTAAGCCGGAGTTTTTAATCTCATTGATGGTTTCTTCGGGAGTCATTTCCTTCAGGACCTTCCCAAGTGCTTCATAGCCATCATTGATGATGTAATCGTCGATATTTTCGGGGTCAATCAGACCGACATTTTTTAAGACAATCCGGTTTTCGGCAGGTAAGGAGCCTTTCCGGGCAGAGAGCCATGCAACCCGGCCGGTCAGATCATAGGGCGGAATTTGTTTTTCGGCAACGACTCGCCCTTTATAGAGATGTTCTTCCACAATATGGGGGATATCTTTAGGTGTGACAGAACCGTAGATCACCGCATCTGGATAGACCAGGACAAGAGGGTCCATCCCGCTTTTACTGACATCACTGATCATGGACAGGGAGATTTCCTCCTCAAGTCCAAAATCAGCCAGGCCTTTTTGGAGAGCGCTGAAGACATCCTGAGCGCCTCGCTCCATGCTTTCAGGATCGCTGGAAACCAGCACCATTGAACGAAAAGCTTTCATGAGACGTCTCCTATTCGTAGTTGCCCAGGATATCCGGCACCTGTTCGGATGTCAGATTGCCGTAGATATCATTATCGATGATCATTACCGGCCCAACGCCGCATACCCCAAGGCAGCTTGTTGTGAGCAGGGTCCATTTATCATCCTCAGATGTCTCACCTTTATCCAGGTTTAATTCACTCTGAAGTTTCTCCCAGACCAGCCGCCCACCGGCAACGTGGCAAGGGGCGCTTTCACAAAACTGGATCACATGGCGGCCGCGCGGTTCGGTGGACAGCATGCGATAGAAAGTCGCAACAGAGTAGATGTGACTGGTGGGGAGGGTCATCTGCTCGCTGAGTTCTTTGATGGCCTCGTCGGAGATATAACCA
>CAZXRL010000118.1:0-8289 GCA_964643275.1 uncultured Candidatus Brevefilum sp. | reverse complement strand
CGGGCGATCGTTGAAGCAGGGGATTGATCAAAAGCACTCTCAACCGGCGCACTCCCCCAGTATCTCGATTCAACCCTTTCCGAATTGATCGTCCTCGGTCTGCTCAGACAGGGTGTCCGGACATTCTTTGCAGTGTTAGGGCACGGATCAACAGAGTTGGGGGAAGTCCTGCGGATCTACGAGGATGCCGGGCTTCTAAAAGTAATGGGCGTGCGGAGCGAAATCGAAGCTTCTCACGCGGCAACAGCTCTCAACTGGGTCAGCGGCGAAAAAGCAGCGGTCATAACGTCCATCGGCCCGGGTGCACTCCACGCTTTGGCGGCTTCCCTCGTGCCGGCCTCGAATGGGATTGGTGTCTGGTACCTGATGGGCGATGAGACCACTGAGGATGAGGGGTTCAACATGCAGCAGGTGCCCAAACATGAGCAAGGCCTTTTCCTGCGAATGACCGCAACGATGGGAAATACCTACGCTTTACATACGCCGGGTGCCCTCTCTACGGCCCTCAAGAGGGGAATAAACACGGTCAGCCATCCTTACAAGGCAGGACCGTTTTATTTATTGATGCCCATGAATACCCAGCCGGTTGAAATACAAGGGTTTAATCTTAGAGAATTGCCAGAGGGTCTGCCTCCCGGGCTTGGTGCGGCAGCGGATGGCTATCAACAGGCCGCCCGCTGGATCAGAGACTCCCAACGTGTCCTGGTCAAGGTCGGGGGCGGAGGTGTGGGTGCTTCGGATGAACTGGTCCGCTTGCTGGACCTGGCCGATGCCGTTTGTGTGCATACTCCGGTGGCAACTGGAGTTGTTCCATACCATCACCCGCGCTGTCTGGGCGTGGGCGGATCGAAGGGCAGCCTCTGCGGCAATTTTGCCATGGATGAAGCTGATCTCCTGATTGCAGTGGGAACCCGTGCGGTCTGCCAGTCAGACAGCTCCCGAACAGGATACCCCAAGGTCAGACGGGTCATCAATATCAATGCGGATCTGGAGGATGCGACCCACTATCAGGATACCCTGGCGCTGGTCGGTGATGCTGCCAGGACGCTTGAACGGTTGAATCAAATCCTGATTGAGAGCGAGACAAAGGATCAGGCCAATGTTTCGCCATGGTTAAAGGCCTGCCAGGAGAAGAAAGCGGCCTGGGAAGCGTTTAAACAACTGCGCTATGATCAGCCGGTACTTGAGGATGAGTATTGGGGCAAGCCGGTACTCACCCAGCCTGGTGCAATTAAAACAGCTGTTGACTGGGCAAAAGGAAAAAATGTCCTGTCCTTTTTTGATGCCGGCGATGTGCAGGCGAACAGTTTCCAGATTGTGGAAGATGACGAAACAGGCCGGACCTTCACTGACACTGGCGCCAGTTACATGGGGTTTGCTGTCTCCGCTATCCTGGCATCGGCTGCTATGGCGGAATCCCCGTTCTTTCTGGCTTTCACAGGAGACGGCTCCCTTACTATGAATCCCCAGATCCTGATCGATGGGCCAGAGTTTGGCGTTTGGGGGTGTGTTCTCCTGCTGGATAATAACCGGATGGCAGCGATTTCCGGACTGCAGCAGGCGCAGTATGAACACGAATTTGCCACCTGGAACCGCGACCCGGTGGATTATCTCAAATGGGCTGAAGGCGTACCCGGCGTGCTGGCTCTGGATGGTGGCGTTTCGCCAAAGGAACTCCACACAGCCCTCGATAAGGCCTATGCCCATCAGGGGTTGAGCCTGATCCATGTACCGGTTTACTATGGGACCAATCCCCTGGGCGGGATGGGTGTTTTCGGAAGGTGGAATGTGGGCAACTGGGTCAAAGAGACCCAGGCCTTAAGACACAGGATTGGATTATGAGATGAAAGCTTTGTTGGAGAGAGAAATTCTTGAATTGGAGGCCAACGCCCGAGATTTACGGATTGAGAGTCTGCGCATGATTCATCGCCGGCAGGCCGGACATCCCGGCGGTTCCCTTTCAGCGGCGGAGATCATGACAGTGCTTTATTTCAAAGTCCTGCGGATCAGACCGGAAGACCCGGATTGGGAAAGCCGGGACCGTTTTATCCTCAGCAAAGGGCATGCCTCTGCCCTGCTCTACGCAGCCCTAGCGAGGCGGGGGTATTTCCCGGAAAACGACCTAAAGGGCTGGGGTGATCTGGATAATCACCTCCAGGGGCATCCTGACCGGCTCAAGACCCCCGGCGTGGATATGAACAGTGGGATCCTGGGGCACGGGATCGCGATTGGGGCAGGTCTGGCGCTGGCAGCCCGCCAGCGGGATCTGGATTATCGGGTTTATACCCTGCTGGGGGATGGTGAATGCCAGGCGGGCATTGTCTGGGAGGGCGCAAATACGGCAGCTAAGTTCCGGTTAGCGAACCTGACGGCCATTATCGACTACAACGATGTACAGCTGGACGGCGCTGTGCATGAGATCATGCCCATGGCGCCGCTGGCGGAAAAATGGCGGGGTTTTGGCTGGCACACGGTTGAGATCAACGGGCATAATGTCCGTGAGGTCTATGAGGCGCTGATGCTGGCAAGGGAGGTTCACCACCAACCGACGGTCATCATCGCCCACACGACCAAAGGCAAAGGCGTCAGCTATATGGAAAACGACTCCCACTGGCATGGCGTCGCGCCGGATGATGAGCAATTGGCGCAAGCTTTGGTAGAACTGGAAGGAGGCCAGTCATGACCAACTATTCCATGCGCGAGGGTTATGGCCGGGCACTGGCGGCTTATGGCGGGGTGAATCCGGATATCGTCGTTTTGGATGTTGACACCGCCTCATCAACGCTTTCCGGTTTTTTTGAAAAAGCGTATCCGGACCGGTTTTACAACATCGGCATTGCGGAGCCCTGTATGGTGGACGTGGGCGTGGGGATGGCGCTGGGGGGCACCATCCCGTTCATCAATGGGTTCAGTGCTTTGCTGGCACTTAGGGCGATCGAAGCCATCAGGTCGAATGTCTGTTATGCCCGGACAAATGTCAAGATAGCTGCCAGCTATGCGGGGGTATCGGATTATAAGGACGGCCCCACCCATCATGCCATAGTGGATATTGCCTTCTTTAGGGCCTTACCTGAAATGACCGTGATCGTTCCGGCGGATGGCGCGGAGGCAGGGGATTTTGTCCCTTTGATGGCAGAATGGGATGGGCCGGTGATGCTGCGGTTGAACAGGTCAGCAGCTGTCCCAGTCCATGAACCAGGCGGAGAGCTTGAGATTGGCAGAGGGATCCAGCGGCGGGATGGTGGGGATCTGACCATTATCGCTTGTGGTGCGATGGTGGGCCGGGTGATGCAGGCGGCGGAAGAACTGGCTGAAAAAGGGATCAACGCTCGAATTCTGGAACTCCATACCGTCAAACCGCTGGATGTGGATCTGATCTGTCAGGCAGCGGCAGAGACTGGCGCGGTCATCACAGCGGAAGAACATAACGTGATTGGCGGGCTGGGGAGCGCGGTCGCTGAAGCGCTGGCTGAATATCAGCCCACACGGATGCGGCGGATGGGGATTGCGGACACCTTTGCCCGGACTGCACCGGATCCTGAGACCCTGATGGACGCCTATGGACTGGCTGTCAGCGATGTCGTGAAGACAGCGCAATCGCTTTTGGAAGGAAGGAAATCACCATGAGAATTGTCATACTGAATGAAACCAGCGCAGCTGACCGCAATGAAGATATCATGGCTGCGTTGGAGGGGCGCGGCCATACGCTGATTAATGCGGGGATGACGAAAGGCGGTGTCCTACCGGAGCTGACCTATTTACACACCGGATTGCTCGCGTCTCTATTTTTAACGACCGGCGCAGCCGATTTTGTGGTTGGCGGATGCGGTACGGGTCAGGGATTCTTAAATGCTGTCATGCAGTATCCGGGGGTGTTTTGCGGGCATATATTGACACCTTTGGATGCATGGCTCTTTACCCAGATCAATGGCGGCAATTGTATTTCATTGATGCTCAATCAGGGTTACGGCTGGGCATCGGACGTGAACCTGCGCATGGTGTTTGATGCGCTGTTCAGTGTTGAATCGGGGATCGGCTACCCCCCTCACCGGCAGGAATCCCAGCGGGAATCCCGCCAGACTCTGGTAAAAGTGTCAGAAGCAACCCACAGGAGCATGGTTGAAGTCCTGCTGGCATTGCCTGAGACTGTCTTCAAACCGGCGTTGACTTACCCCGATATCTATACAAAATTGAGTGTGGATGATCTGCCGGATTCAGCTTTGAAAAAAGCATTGACCCAATGGAGATAATCGAAATGGAAACCACACCAAATACCAGTGATGAAGTGACCCATGGGGAGAACGGACAGAAACTAAGTTTTTGGACCAAATTCTTTTATGGGATTGGTGATCTTGGCAATGCCATCATCAACTCGGCAATCCAGTTCTTTCTGATGAAGTTCTACACCGACGGCGCGTTGATCCTGCCTGCTCTGGCGGGTAATGCGCTTCTGATCGGTAAATTTTGGGACGCCATCAATGACCCATTGTTCGGGTGGATGGCTGACCGGACTAACTCGAAAATTGGGCGGCGGCGGGTATTTATGTTCTTTGGCGCAATCCCACTGGGGATCAGCATTGCCCTCCTGTGGTTTGTCCCGCAGGGGGCATCCCGGGTGGCGACGTTTGCCTGGATTGCGCTGACCTTTATCCTCTTCGACACGCTCTGGACGCTGACCAATGTGCCATATTATGCGCTTACGTCTGAGTTGACGGATGATTATGACGAGCGGAGCGCTCTCACCACCTTCCGAATGGTGATGGCAGTGCCGGCTTATCTGGTGGGGGCTGCATTAACGCCGGTGATTGTCGGATTATTTGCCATTGAGCGCAGCGGCTGGGGGTTCGTGGGGATCCTCTATGGAGCAATCTGTGCTGTTGTCCTGATCATATCTGCGGCTGGGATCAAAGAACGTCAAAAGGTTCAGAGAACCAAGGCGAAGATCAACGTGAAGGACTGTATCAAAGCAACCTTCACCAACAAGCCATTTCTGATCCTTTGCGGTGCATATCTGGTCATCAATATCTCATTTGCATTGGTCAAGACCTTGATGGCTTATTTTCTCGAATACCAGCTCCAAATGGCAGGCGAAGTGTTTCTGGTGATGGGTTTGATGCTGATCTGTGTAACCATCTCCTTACCGTTCTGGAAGATGCTGAGTGAAAAACTGGATAAAGGCCCTGCCTATGCAATCGGCATGGTGATCGGTGCCCTGGCGGTTGGCATCACATTCTTCCTCCCCCACCAGCGGACCGTCCTGATTTACCCGGTGGCAGCATTGGCGGGGATCGGCTTTGGTTCGCAGTGGATCTTCCCCTGGGCTATGATCGCGGATGTTGTGGACTACGACCGGGTGAAGACAGGCGAATTTCGCAGTGGGATGTATTACGGTGTGTGGGGTCTGGCAACCAAGATCTCAGAGGCCTTCGCGATTGCCGGCGTTGGCTGGGTGCTGACCGGATTTGGTTATATGCCGAATGTCACCCAGACTGCGCATTCCTTATTTGGAATCCGGTTGTTCTTTGGCCCCATCCCCGGGATTGTCATCCTGATCACGCTGCCGCTTCTGTTTCTCTATCCAATCACCCGTAAGAAACACACTGAGATCAGGCGCACGCTTGAAGCGCAGGACGCTGAAAAGGAGGTTGAAACCGCATGAAACCGATTGGAGTAGGCATTGTGGGGTGCGGCCGGATCTCGGACCTGCACGAATTGGGTTATCGGGACCGGGATGATGCGAGGATTGTGGCCACCTGTGATACGAACCGCAAACGCGCGCAGCAAAAAGCGAAGGACTGGGGTGCGGATCAGGCGTACAAGGATTTTCAGGAAATGCTGGCAAACCCGGAGATTGACCTGGTGGAACTTTTGGTGCCCCACCACCTGCACAAAACCATGACGATTGAGGCTGCAGCCGCAGGCAAGCACATTTCCGTTCAGAAACCGATGGCGCTTACGGCGGCGGAAGCGGACGAGATGATCGATGCGGCAGATCGGGCCGGGGTCCTTTTGCGAGTCTATGAGAATTTTGTGCATTACGCCCCTGCAAAGAAAGCCAAAGCCATGCTTGATGCGGGTGAGATCGGTGACCCGGTTATGCTTCGGATGCATATCAACACCGGCTCGTCCCCTACTGGCTGGAAGATTCCGCTGGACGCCTGGCTGTGGCGTTTCAATGAGAAGAAAAGCGGCGGTGGCGAGCTGGTTTTCGATCATGGCTACCATCTCTTCTCCATTGCTTATGAGCTGATGGGCCAGGCCAGGCGGGTGTATGCCTGGATCGATGAGACACCTGTTGCGCCCGGTGTTTGCGTTGATGCGCCGGCCACGATCATGTTCCAGTTCAAACGCAAACGCGCCTACGGCGTGTTTGATATCGCGCATACACCGGACATCCTCATGGATTCTCAGTATTATTGCGATGATGACCGGGTCGAGATTGTGGGAGAAAAAGGGATTCTGTTCATCAACCGGTATACCTGCAAAGCCCTTGACCTGCCTGAGCTGATGCTGTTCAAAGATGGGAAAACCCAGGCAGTCCCTGTGGAAGGCGTCACATGGGCGGACAGCTTCATTGCCACCACCCACCACATGATTGATGTGATTCGCCACGGCGGAATGCCTAAATGGGATGGCCCTTCGGGTAAAGCCGTGCTTCAATTTACCCTGGCCGCGCAGATCTCAGCAAGAGAAGGGCGGGAGGTTGAACCGGAGACGGTGCCATAATTTCCAGTGAGGAAACCAGGAAAAAACACCACGCCGGAAATGAACGTGGTGTTTTTCTGTCATATACAGCGATTCACTGGGTGTCAGGCTCCTCCTCAAATCAGGGGGAGCCTGCACCACCTCAGCGAACATGCGCCTACCAATAATGCTGCCGATAAAGGTCTACCGATAATGCCTCTGGATGAGGGCCTCCCAGTATTACCAGGATGGCTGAAGCCTTCCGGTGTGATAGAATAGTGCAATTACTGTTCCAGTTGGCAGGTCACTGAATGAGTGCACTGCTGATTACAAGTTGGGTTAGCTGTCGGTAAATGGAGGTGAAAATTTGGCAGTCAATGAACAGGGACAGGTCTCCCTGGAAGTGCTCCTTGATGGGGATTTTGTTTATCGAAGTTATGGCAAATGGCTCCATCCATTGTTTGATCTGGAGGAACATCTCCGGCAGCATCCAGTGGTCATGGGCCAGGCGTTGGTCCGGGACAAAATTGTTGGCAAGGCAGCAGCCTTACTCATCCTCCGATTAGGCGCAGGTCGCGTCCAAGGAGAGGTGATGAGTGACCTGGCGATAACCGTTTTTGAAAATGCAGACCTTCCCCATACCTATGGCGAGCGTGTGACCCGAATTGATTGCCAAACCGAGGAGATCTTATTAGACATTGACGATCCGGAAGAGGCTTATCACATCCTATGTAAACGAGCCAGCCGTTGTTGAGATATCAGGGCTCGTTCTCGTCAATGCAGGCGTTAGTGCGGGTGTCCACCATTAAGTTGTGAAGCTTTACGCCATAGAAATCCATAACCTTATGGAAGTCTGGAAATCATCAAGCAACTAAACGGTTTCAACTTCAGGTTGACCGGGTTCCCCTTTTTTTATGCTGCTGTCTAATCAGGATAATCAAACCAATCAGAGCGCCAATCCAGGTTCCCCAATAATCCAGTATCCCAGAGAAGAAACCGGGATATTCGACCTGATCCTGACGATCCTGCAGGGTATCAATGAATGTGGCCGCAGATTCAGGGTTATCCACGGCACCCATCGCCAGGACCAGTGGCGCGAACCTCAGTCCGGCAATTCGTCTCCAAAAGGTGAGTTTGAAATTACCGTTTCTCAGAGACGGTTTGACATCATGGATATGCACCAGACCGGATACCCGTTCTACAGCTTTGAGGATTACAGATCCGGACTGAGAAGAAAAAAACTCCTTGAGGGTGGTTTGACGGTTTTCCTTCCCGATCATGTCGGTTATTCGGTCATCCAAACCGGTCAGGTTGACTCTGAGTGTGTTTTCGATGATGGTGAATGTCATGGCGCGGTCAGGATCGTCCTTATTTCGCGCAGTATAGGTATAGGTAAAGGACATGCGCTTTTTTCCTCCTTATGATTTGATATGCAGGCTTGATCTTATTAAATCCTTATCTGCCTCAATCGAGAATGAAACCGGCTGATTGAGGATTGAATAAGGGACCTCCAGATGGCGGGTGTGATATTTTAGAAATAATACTGGAGCTTACGTTTCACTTGAGGTTGGCGCAATTTCCTTAAAGCGCCTTTTTGGATCTGGC
>CAZXRL010000117.1:0-8467 GCA_964643275.1 uncultured Candidatus Brevefilum sp. | reverse complement strand
AAAGTAGAGAGTTATGGCGAATGCATTAACCGGCAAATCTGTCGTGGTGACTGGGGCGACCTCCGGGATCGGGCTGGCAACGGTCCATAAACTTGCCGAATCAGGGGCGTTTGTGATCGGGGTGGGGCGCTCTGAGAGTAGGATCAACCAGGCCCGTGAAAGGATTCTGGACGCATCTCTCGATGCAAGGGTGGTTTTTATGTTGGCGGATCTTGCCGAGCTAGCCCAGGTCAGTCAGGTTTCAGGTGAGATTACGCGTTTGTTGAAACAGATAGGTTTCCATTCTTTGGATGCCCTGGTGAACAATGCTGGAATTTATTCTGAGCGAAAGGTCATGACGGCTGACAGGATTGAACAGACCTTTGCCGTCAACCATCTGGCGCCGTTCTTACTTACACTTGAGCTTTTACCCTGGCTGCAACATTCGGAATCTGGACGGGTGTTGATGGTATCCTCCTATTCCCACCGGACGACGCCTCTGTGCCTGGGGCGGATAACCAATCCCTGGCCTTATATCAGCCTTCTGGCGTATAAGCGCTCGAAATTATGTAATGTTCTCTTTGCGTATGAGTTGAACCGCCGGTTTGAGGACCTGACCGCATTTGCGGTCGATCCGGGGCTGGTGAACACAGCGATTGCCTCCAAGGGGAGTCAGGGGATCTCACACTGGGTCTGGCGCCGGCGACGGTTGAAGGGAACCTCTGCTGATGTCCCAGCAGAAACAATTCTTTATCTGATAGGGGAACCGAAAATTGATACCTCGCAAGGGTTTTATTTCAAGGATTGCGCGCCTTTGACACCCAGCCGAAAAGCCCGCCGGGAAGACCTTGGGAAGCGGTTGTGGAAGATGTCAGCAGAACTGATTGGGAGCCTCTGAGGGTTAATTCTGGCGTAACTTGTTGAGCGGGGATTTAAAGGTTTATAATTATAATTGTCACTGGTCTTGCATTAAATAATTTAACACTGATGGTTTTTGTGGTTACCACAGGGAAGGCAAAGCGATGAATAAACGCATCCCCCGTCTAACTTTTGGATATCTCTTTTTTGTTCTTGGAGCTCTCATTGGTCTGGTGTTCAGCGCCTTTGTCCTCTGGGTTAATTTGGAGGGAATGGCGTTTTGGGGATATCCTGAATCCATTACCTATAGTACCGAGTTGACAACAGAAGCAAAAATCTCACGGCTGAAATGCCCAATCATCATCACAGAAGGAGAAGACGCAAAGATTGCGGTTAGGGTCAGCAACCCTTACGAGAAAGCCACCCGGGCTTATGTGAGTGCCCATCTCAGCATGCCGGGTCGGGTGGAGAATATGGTCCGCAGGAGCCGGAGTGCCTATCTTGAACCAGACGACGAGTCGGAAATCCGCTGGATGATCAACTCAGAAAATGCGATCTTTGACCATATGGTTCTGGCGCGAGTCTATCTCAAATGGACAGAATTTCATCCCCCCTCACGCACACAACATTGCGGCATCATCTCGGCTGATCTTTGGGGCCTGACCGGCACACAAATCCTCGCCCTCACCACAGTCAGCAGCCTGGTTTTGATATCACTTGGCGGCTATCTCATCTGGCTTGAACGCGTGAAAGACAGTCGAAAGAAGAACTTTGCACTCAGGGTCGTCTTTGTGACCAGTTCAATCATCAGTTTATGTGTTCTATGCAGCCTGTTTCGCATCTGGGAGGTCATCTTGGCTTTGTTTGTCCTGCTGGTGGTTTTCCTGATCTCATCCTTCAGTTACTATGTCGGGAAAATGGAGAACAAATATAATTAAATCAGACTTCCTGCCCATAAAGATACTGGAAGTAGGCTGGATACAGTTCAGGAGGATGTCTTAGATATCCATATCTAAGTCTCTGATATAGGAGATAAATGGAATATATCATATTAAGCGCAGGAATGGACGGAAACTTAAATAGTCCTAAAACGCCTGAAGAGGCTAGAAATCTTCTAGACAGGAAGGTTAATAATCATATAACAATGTTCGGCTGGAAACCTCTTGGAGGCGTATCTGTCACCACAACATCAGGTAATTCTTCAATTAACTTTTTTTATCATCAAGCCATGATAAAAGAAGAGCCAGGAGATTAGGATACTTCCGGAGTAATCCTATTATCCAGGCATGAGAGGAGGCTTATAAGGTCTGTGGAAGTATTTCCATAGGGCTTAAGATGCCCCCCTCTTTTTTCTGTCGGTAACTCCATAATGAATGACGTACAGTAAAAATCAAGAGACTAAATCTGTGGTAAATGAGCACGACTTTTGAAAAAAGATCTGTAGGTCTACTGGTTGTGTGATCATCCAGGTATCAGCCTAATGCAACCGGTCTTCCAGAACCGTTTTGACATCCTCCGGGGCTTTGAAAACGCCGCGCACCGTGACGGATTGGATTATCTCATCCGCCAGTTCCGGCGTGATGTCGTCTGTCAGAATGAGCATGCCAATGACCTTGACATTGATTTTCTCGTTCCCTTCACGTTTTTCCTCCAGGTCTTTGCGGGTGTAGACCTGGGTGCCGATGACCATGGACTTGCGGGTTGTGATCGAATCCACGGCTGAACGCTGGCGATCCAGCTGGTTGCGGATGGCGGTTCGGATGAAGTCCGCCCGACTGGAATAAAATCCCTCCTGAACGAGCAGATCAATCCGCCCCAGATCCACAATGCCGACATTGACGGTGATTTTCTCAGTATCTGCCATAAACGCCTCCTAACATCCCTATACCATCTATTTGGATGGTCTCTGGAGGTATTATAGACCTCTTAAATACCCCTGTCAAGCCTTGGGCAGGGTGGAACGGGCGTATAACCCAATATGGACTCAAAGCGAATTCTGGGGAATGGCTTTTGGTTTTCTCCTCAACCGAAGAATGACCAGCGCGGTCATGATCAACGCGCTGCCGAGCAGTTCCAGAGGTGTCAGGCGTTCACCCAGCAGGAAAAAGGCTGCAATCGCAGTCAGAACCGGTTCCACGGTCAAAATCAGATTGGCCGTGCTTGAGGGGAGCAGGTTAAGGCTGACGTTGTAAAGTCCGAAGCCGATCAGGGTCGGCCCTGCGGCCAGCAAGAGCAGGAGCAGCCAGCCGCGCCATTGCGTCCCCAAAAGGAACATCTCGGCAGGGTGGTCAGCCGTTGCTGGGAAAAGGTTACCGGGCAGGAGGTTAATTCCCATCAGGATCAGGGCAGCAAAGAGAAAAGTATAAAAAAGCGCAGTCCAGGGGTTGATTTTCTTTTGAGCTGCCCGCCGTCCCATCAGGCTGTAGATCGCGTAGAGCAAACCGGAGAGCACGCCGGTCACAATGCCAAGGGTGTTCGTACGCCACGCAGCAGCACTGGTGGCACCCGAGACAAGCACGCAGCCAGCCAGACAGAGGATCACAGCCACGACCTTCTTTGTGTCGAGGGTCTCTTTGAGCAACAGTCTGCCGAGTAAAGCGGTGAATCCAGCAGAGGAATAGACCAGGACTGTTGCCACAGCTGCGCCTGTGAGGGTCACAGCCAGGGTCCAGAGGATGTTGAACAACGCCAGGACAGCGCCAAAGGTGATCAGGAAAAGAAGGTGCTTCCGCTCTATCTTTAACAGGCTGGGTTTGAAAATACCCAAATAGAGCAGAGCACAGAGAACCACGAAGAAATCTCGCCAGAAAGCCAGGATCAGCGCAGGGAGGCCGTAGTCCTCGGAAACCATCCGGATCAGGATGCTCGTGAAGGCCAGGACGGCTGCGCTGACCAGCGCGATCATGTAACCGCGGTTGAGCTGATATTGTTCTTTATCAATGTTCGGCATGGCATCTCCCTTGAGGTCAAGGGTTTATTGTAACTGAGTTGGTTTAAAATGGCAGAATGGAAGTCAGCGAATATCAGGGGTAATGTCAAGATCAATTGAGAGGTGAAGTTACCTTTGTTACCCGTTCAGATCACTCCTTCGGATAAGGCACGTCCAGCCGGTCCACAGCCTCCTGCATGACCTTGTCTGGTCTCCGATCGTACCGGCGGGTGGTGTTGGTGTCCTCATGACCTGCCATCTTTGACACAGTCGCCAGATCAACGCCAAGCGAAAGCAGATCGCTGACAAATGTACGGCGCATGTCGTGAGGGGTGGTTTTTTTGACCAAGCCTGCTTCCTCAGCCCGCTTGTCAATCACATGGTAAATCGTTTGGTCGGTCAGCCGGGCGATGATCCTTTTTGAGCGCTTGCCCTGAGCTTTTTCTTCCGATGTGAGCCGCTCTTTTCGCATCCGGACAATCTTTCCCCCTTTGTTGACTGAATAGAACAGCGGGCCGGCCAGGTTTCCCCGTTTATTGAGCCATTTTTGGAGGGCCAGAAGCGCGCCTTTGGCCAAAAAAGCGTAGCGTTCCTTGTTGCGTTTACCGATGACCCGCAAGGTACCTTTGTTCAGGTCAACATCCTCCAGATCCAACGAGACAACCTCCGCCCGGCGTAAACCCGAGGAATACATCAAGCTGATGATGGCGGCATCCCGAGTGCCAAGGGTGGGATTGTCCTCGTCGTTCAGGCAGGCATCAATCAAACCCCGGATTTCCTCATTCTCAAGTTCCCGCCCGGTAGGAAGCCGTTGGGCGGAGACGGACCCCACATCTGTGGCGCGCTGATATTCCTCGGCGGTGATGAGGTGGTGTCGCCAGGCTTCTTTGATCACCCGCCGGATTGCGCAGAGGTAGCGGTTGACTGTTGCAGGTGCGTATTTGGTGTCCAGCCAGGCTTTGACTGCCGTGACGGTGCCATAGTCAAGCTTCTCCCATGGAAAATGCAGGCAGTCTTCAATCCGGCCATTGGAGAGCGTGAAGGCGACCTGGTCAAGCGCAGTCTTCTGAACACGGCGGCTGGATGCACTGCCCAGGCTGGCAAGGTAGGAGACAGCCGGGTTGGTATTGGGCGAGCGGGATACCCGCGTCTGGAGCGCTCGCTGCTGCTGGGGGTCTTCAGGTTGAAAAAGGTCAGAAGTCATGAGGAGATGAAAATCCTGTTGTTTATTCTGTTAGCGGAGTATTTAATATTTTACCAGCCTGATAAGCCTTTTCTAGATTTTGGTATGATCCATATTAATTATGTACTTTACTAATTTGAATAAATTTATCTTCTACTATATGTTATAATGCCAAATAGAGGGTAATAGTTAAAAAGGATAGCAAGATGAAAATTGCATTCACAGCTGATAATCACCTGGCGAGGAAAGAAGATTATCCTTTTCGGTATATCACCTTGGGAAAAATCCTCGAACAATGCGGTTGTTTAGATGTGGATTTACTGGTTATTGCTGGCGATTTGTTTGATAAAAACTATCCAAATTACTCTGAATTCGAAGCGGTGTGCCATAATCATCGCCCCAGTAATTTAAAGATCGTTGTTATTCCAGGTAATCATGACCATTTACTATCACAGGAGAAAATAGTTGTATCTGAACTGGAAATAATAAGCGAGCCCAAAGTTATACCCTTAGACGGTGGTTATAACGCAATTTTTCTTCCCTATCAGGATGGTATCACGATGGGGGAAATGCTTTCAACAGTTGAGATAGAAACATCTGCCGCTCATAAGATACTTATAGGACATGGCGATTGGACTGAAGGGTTGTGGAATCCTCTGGAACAGGGTGGGTATATGCCTTTGACTCAGTTTGATGTCCTTCAAAACAATTTTGATAAAGTGTTTCTGGGACATATTCATTTACCTTATGATGGACGCCTAGTCCATTATCCTGGATCCCCGTGCCCACTTGACATCACGGAAACTGGATTACGTAGAATCCTTCTATTCGATACAGAAACAGGAGAAGTTGAACCTCATACTGTGGACAGTCCTATCATTTTCTATAATGAGAGATTTATCTCTCTACCAGACGAAAAAGGCATTGATCGGTTAAAGCAGGAAATGTTAGAAAGAATAGATTGTTGGGATTGCCCTGATGATTGGATGGATCGTATCCATGTGAGAGTGGTGGTCAATGGTTACACAGACAACCGCCGAGGTGTTCTGGAAGCAGCGCAGGGTATATTCAATTCCTATCGCTTCTATGATCACGAAGGTGTGATCTTGACGGACTTGCATCAGGTGCAAGATTTGGATCGGGCATATTTATCTGAAAAGATGCAAACATGGATTGACAATCTTAATTGGCCGTCTGATCCGCTACAACCGACCAAAGATGATATTTTGTTAAAATCCTTGTCTAAAATTTACGAGATTTGAAAATGTCAATATTTATTAAACAAGTCAGTGTAAAAAACTTGGGTCCAATTGCTGAAAAGACGATGGACTTTAATCGTTTTAATCTCATATATGGAAGAAACGAAACTGGAAAAACTTTCCTGACTGAATTCTTACTGGCTTCTCTCTTCAAAGATTCGGCAAAGTGGCGAATGAGAGAACTAGCAGGGCAAGGACAGGTCCTTGTGTCGGGGCTGGAAGTAGAAGATGTATCTTTTTCCCCTACTGAATCACGAAAACTGGAGGATTTTTGGCAGCAGGGTAGCGGTCTGCCCGTTAATTTTGCCCGTTTGCTCGTGGTGAGGGGCGGGCAATCAGCATTGACCCCGGATGTCACTAGTGGCGTTGACAGGGGGGTTCTCAAACAGTTGGTATCGCATGATCTGCTATTGGATCAGATTGCCGGAAAAATACCTCCAACAATTCAAAAAGCTGTTGTTCAGGGTGGAGAAATCCAAGGTGATCGCCGTGGACCTATCAAAAGGCGGTTAGAAGTCCGGGAAAAGCGGGATAAATTAGGACGATTATTAGAACGTGTACATCTTGAGTATGCAGGTGGAGTTGTTCGTTGTTTGGAGAATAAAGAAGAAATTTTAGAGATGCAACTGGCACAACAGGAAAAGGGGAAATGCTATCAGGCTTATTGTGTAAACCAGGATCTTGCAGAACTTGAGATTGAGCGAGAGAAAATCAGTGCCGTGGATATCCAATCTTTGCGCGAACATATTCATCGCGAAAAAGATTTGAAATCCGAAATATGTCAGCTTGAGATGGAAATCGAGAAGTATGAGCAAATTACCCTACATCTTCCCTGGCTGGAACAGGCAGTTTCCACCTGGGAAAAGAGCTCACTCGACCAGGCTAAAGAGGCGGGTTGGGTTTTACCAATACTGGGTGTGATGGGGATGCTGGTTGGATTTATCCTTGCTGTATTTGGCAGTTTAACTTCTATGAACCAGGGTCATGAAGCGAGTGTCACGCTATCAATTGGTTTTGGTGCTTGCTTTGTACTTGTTTCTGCTCTTTTACTGGGGTTTTGGTTCTGGCGTTTGAAACGCTGGGCAACCAACATATCCGAATCGCATGAACGCATTGCGCTACAAGAGGCGTATAAAGAACGATTTGGGAAGTCACTCCGAGGCGCAACTGATTTGCGTACCCATTACGAACGACTTAAAGAACATAACGTCCGTGAAAAAGCAGGAAAGGATCTGAAAGACGAAAAAGTCTCAAGACACAGGGACTGTGTTAATGAGATTCGAGGTTTGTTTAGAATTCTGACTAGTCAGTCTCACAGTACATCCGAAAAGTGGGAAGAAGAATTGTCGAAATTAGAAGAAAACCTGAGAGAGCTGGATCAACAAATAGAGGATCATAATTTGACTCTGGCAAGACTCAACGTGGCCGAAAAGGATTGTCGGCCAACCGAGAGCGAGGTCACTTATAATCCTGAAATCGAAGCAGGATTAAGAGACAAACTTGACAAAATTGTTGAAGAATTATCAGAGACACGCAATAGTCTGACTGGACTGTATGAGGCAGTACGAACCGAAACTGGCGATCCTCCAGGGACAGCTTGGTCAAGCTTGGTGCATAATTTACAAAATGAATGGGAAAAAGCAGCGGAGGAATATAGAGAAGAAACGGCAGATATCCTCGCTGGTATCGGTTTATTAAATGTTTTAGAAGAAATTCGCCAGAAAGAAGACGAGAAGATTGATAGAGCTCTGCGTTCAACTGAGGTACGGAAGCGACTATTTCAGATCACTGGGCATTATGATGGGTTATCACTGCAAGATGATAATATGACTGTAACAAGCAAGTACGGGTCATTGCTTTTAGAGGATATTAGCACAGGTGCTAAAGAGCAATGCCAATTGGCTTTGCGTATGGGGTTGGTTGAAAGAATAACTGGGGAAGATAGATTATTCTTAATTTTGGATGACGCCTTTCAACACTCTGATTGGAAAAGGCGGGAGAGTCTTTTTGATGTTGTGATGAATTTGGTTGAATTGGGTTGGCAGATAATCTATTTGACCATGGATGATCATATTCTGAAGATCGCCTCTGATAGGGGACAGGAATCGTTAGGTAATGGTTTTTCTCTATTTGAACTTAACTAGAAGAAAAAGCTTCGATCGACAGGTTATCCATAATTTAAAGTTCTAAGTAACATCCAATAACTAATTGTTGAGTCTCAAATAAACGTTAATATCTTCATATCAGAAAAAACTAGAG